>NZ_JBHXJQ010000002.1:242451-305258 GCF_042722305.1 Microbacterium sp. NPDC058389 | reverse complement strand
GCGCGGCCCCCCGGCCCTGGGGGGTCGGGGGGGGGCCGGCGCCGCCCCCCCCCCCCACCCCGGCGAACGTACGGATCTGCTTTGTCACGTTGTGAAGGACTTGCTTCCCCAGTCGTGGTAGCCCCCGACCGCCGCCGTTCCAACCTGCATCGTGGCGCTGCAGCTGTGCTTTGTGGTGGTCGTGATGCACACCGAAATGAAGGTGTTGTTGCTGTAGCGGATCGCCGCGCCGCCGGCCGGCCTTGTGCCCGAGCATGTACTTCCGTAGTTGCTTACACTCGCGTAGCCGGTCGTCGAAGTCGGCTTGTAGCTGCTCCCCGAGAAGCCCCCGGAGCATCCTGCGGGGGACGCCGAGGTCGCTGACGAGAGCCACGCGTTGGCGGGTGCAGCTGCCAACGTGGATCCGGCGACAACTCCGAGGACGATCGCCAACGTGCCGAGAAGACGGCGGCCACGTGCCGCTCCCCGTTTGGCGCCAACGGTGGTTTTCATCTGCGCATCCTTTCGAATTCCCGATCGTGATCCGTGTGGATCGGGGTTCACGTTATGAGCCCAGGGGAAAGCGCGTAGCCGCAGAAATACAGCGATGACCGGCCCTAAGGTGGTGAACTGGGCCAGAATCTCGCGTTCCACCCCAACGCATCTCCACCGACGGGCCGCAGCAACTTCATCCGTATGGATGAGTCAGCCTCATACCGGCAGGACTGTCTCGCGAACGCGATTGCTGACACTCGTCATTCGGCGCGAACCGACATTCCCGGCGTTCCCCCGCGTCGCCTTCGGATCCCCGGTGTTCGCCCCTCTCGGTGAGCGAGGACGGCTCCCGTGCGACCGCGTCCGTCACCCCAGGCGTCAGGGCTTCTGTGGCGCTCTAGCCTCGCCCTGCTGGCCGTGCTGTTTGCCAGCATCGCCGGCCCGGGGTGAGCGTGGGCGGCAACGCACGCCCTGTCGCCGGCTGCGTGCACGTTGGGGTGGACTGTAGCGCCTCCTTGAGCGCGGGTCGTCAGCGACTCCGCGCCAGACTGGGAGCAGTGGCAGCGAAAGCCGAAACTCGGCACAGTCACAGCAAAAGGGGGTCGGCCGGCCTTCCGCGAGGTACAGACTGCGTCTTCTGATCGTCCTCCACACAGGTCGACGACGGACCGAGCCAGGAGGCATTCATGCCGCACACCCGCACCCTCACGGTCACACTCCACGATGACCGCACCTTCACACTCGACGAAACAACCGGCCGAGGATTCCAGCACCGCGCTGCCCGGGAGCCGTCGTTCGCGTTCATTTGCCCTGGCGACGAGGTTCCTACGCTTGTGAGTCCGCGCCGGCTGACCTGGAATCACGTTGACAGCGAGGTCGCCCCGAACCAGTGATCGACCGGCCATCACCGGTTGGAACACTGCGAGCTGTTTGAGCTCCAGCGTTCCAGCGACCGCGGGCGTCGTGGCTGCTTGCAGGTGACATGGCGATGGCCGCAATTCGTGGAGCGCCCACCGATTTGCCTCGTTCGACGAGGTGGCGCAAGGGCACCGTAAACTGCGACTTCGGACAGGCGCTGGGGGTCGAGATGTCGTTAACGGTGATCGCCTGCGATGAATCGGCCTCGGAGGGTGAGAACCTCATCGCGAGTCAGCACCCCGTGTTCGTGCACGGAAGCACCAGCTTGCCCCTGTCCGACGCACAGGAGTTCATCGCACGGCTTCGCGTCGCGACTCGAGCGCAGGCACCTGAGATGAAGTCCGGGTCCGTCCTCACACCGCGGAACCGGGCAGCACTCCTTGACGCGCTCCCGGCGCTGGATGGCCAAGCGAACATCTACTTCGTCGACAAGTCGTACTTCATCACCGCGAAGATGATCGTGCTCACCCTGGCCGAACTCGGTGAGCGGAATGGGCAGGACGTACATTTGAGCGGCCTCGGGCGGTACCTCACAGACCTGCTTCACCGGAAGGGGCCCCGCGCGGTCGGCCGGGGACGTTGGGATGCGCTGCTCCTCGCGTTCAACGACGTCATTCGCTCATACGCGCGCGCCGGTTCAAAGGCCGCATCTGTCTGGCCGTTCTTCGTTGCCCTGGCGAATGCCCGTATGAACTGCAGCGACCGTCAGGTCTCTGAGATCCTCACGGAGGTCTGGGAGGCTCGTCACCTCACCTTGGAGCATGTGAATGCGGACCCGGTCGAGTTTCGAGAGTTGGATCCCCTCGCACCGTCGCTGGCTACCGTGTCGATGACATGGCACATGCGCCTCGGGGTTCCATTCGAGTTCCTCCACGACCGACACAGTCTTCTGACGGAGTCGGTGCGCGACGCCATCGTCGCGGGCGCCCGCGCGCCGCTCTCGCTCGGCGAGCATGCGCTCCCGCGAGCAGACCTGCGAGGAATACGCGTCATCGACTCAAGACTCGACGCGCGGGTACAAGTCGCCGACATCCTCGCGGGAACCGGGCGTGAGGTTGCTCAGATGGCGGCCGGCGGCACTCTCGATGACCCGTTACAGACGGTCGTCCACGAAATGCTCGACTTCAATGTGATGTCTTCCGGAGGTTCCCCCGTGGACCTGCTCGTCGAACGAGCCCCGTTGCGATATTGGGAAGACTGGTGGGCGCGGCAAGCCCCGTCGTGAGTGCAACCGGGCCAGAATTGGAACGTCAACGTGCGCAACGCACCGTTCTCGGGGCGCGCCCTACGATCGCGGGAAGGGCGCCGGAGCGAGGTCACCGGGAGCGTCGGATCCGTGGACGGCGGTGTCGTAGAGGCGACTGAGCGGCAGGGGTGGGCGTGGCGGAACGCGATGCCGCGGCCACCAAGCTGCTGATGGACTTCAAGTGGTCGCCGACCACTTCGATGTCCTTCCCGATTCTGACGAGCGGGGGGACGGGAAGTTCGATTCGCTTCTCGATATCCAGATCGAGGGGCATCTTCTCGACGTACGACTCCCCCGCGGAGCTGTCGTACGACGCGGTCACCTCGTACCGCCGCGGCACGCCGGCGACTTCGTCGAAGATGCGCGGCACCCGGCCCATAAGCCACACGTACGGGGCGTCTTTACTCATGACGGGGAAGCGCACAGTGCCGTCGAAGACCGCATTCACTTCCTCGAAATGGGGCTGCATCCTTCCTGGCATGAAGAACTCCTCCGAAGAGCTGAAGGGAACATCGACCTGGAGTTTCACGTTGAGGGCGGGACTTTGTCCGGTGTTCCGGATCGCCAGGTACATCGTGCCCTGCACCGACTGGCCACGGCTCTTCAGGACCTGTCGATCCATCTGCAGGTACACCTGTACACGAGGTCGGCTGATTTCGAGGTTGGCTTGACGAGAGAGTTCGTTTGCCCGGACAAGCTCAAGGTTCGAGGAGTCGACTTGTCTGATCTGGTACCAAGTTAACGCGAGCGCTACCAGCACGGTCGCACCGAACAGCGCCTGCCATTCTTCGGCCGTAGGCATGTTCTCGAAACGCCACCACGCGCCGAACACAGCTGCTGAGATGCAGAACAACGCGAAGAGCAACAGGGTCGCGGCGACGACGAACCGCGCACGCCCGGAGGTGAGGAACTTCTTCATCGACGAAGAAGACTACATCGGTGGAAAGCCGAGAACTCTGGCTATGCCGGCCGGTGTCGCTCGCGCCGCGTCGCATGAGCCGGCTAACACTCGTCCTGCGATGAAAGGGCATTCAGAGAGGCCGTCCGAACGATCGTTGCGGTCGAGCTGTCATGCTCTCAGCCCCACCACCCCGCGGACGCATGCAGGCGCGCGATCGTCCGTCCCAGGTCATGTGTCGCAGCCGATGCCGTCTTTGTCGCGGTCCAGGTGCGAGCCGTAGCCGGGCTGGCCCTGGTAGATCGGCGCGGCGCCGGCGGCGCGGACCGCATCGCAGTTCTTGTAGTAGACCTCGACGGGTGCCGGCTGCGCGGGAGGAGGGGCAGGCTGAGCGGGTGCCGGCTGTGCAGGTGCTGGTGCAGGCTGAGCCGGGCCAGGCTGCGCAGGAGCCGGGGCGGGCTCAGGTGCGGCTTCGACGACGGGCGCCGCGGCGGCGAATGTGGAGGTGACCGCCATCTGGTCGGGGCACTCACTGAGGATCCGAGCGATCGCGTCGTGCTCCGCCTGGGTGACCCAGAGGCCGTAAATCGCCTTCGCGGACACCTGCCGAGCGACGTACTCGCATCGGAACGCCTTGTTCTTCGGCAGCCAGGTAGCAGCGTCCCCGTCGCCCTTCTGAGCGTTTGCGGCACCGTCTACGGCGAGGAGGTTCATCGGATCGTTCGCCAACGATGCCCGCTGGTCCGGCGTGAGCTGCTGGGCGCCCTTCTGCCAGGCGTCGGAGAGGGCGACCAAGTGGTCGATCTGCACGTCGGCGGAGGTGTCGTTGCCGCGGACGAAGTTGATCGTGGTGGCGGTGTAGGGGTCGGCGAGCGTGCCGGAGTAGACCCGGCAGTTGACCTCGTCGATGTTGGTGAGGTCGCGGGCGAGGATGTCGTTGCGGGTATCGCAGCCGTTGCGGTCGACGTCCAGCCACCGCTGGCCGAACTGGTCACGGTCGTACCCGGTCTTCGGGGCGCGGCCCTTCACCTCGAGGGTGGCGAGGACTGCGAGCGCGGTCTGGTCGGCGGTGGCACCGGCGTGCGCGACGGTCTGTACCTGACCGGCGAACGCCTCATCGGTGATCTCGTCGTCAACGGGCTCTGCGGACACCTCGGGCTCCGGTGCCGTCGTCGGGGTGATCGGCGCCGAGATGGGTGCGGGGTCGCTTTCGCTGCCGGCCTCCGCGGCCTTCGGGTAGACGACGGTGGTCAGCATCCCGGCGACGAAGAGCACGACGGCGGCGATCGCGGTCGCGATGATCGCGACGTTGCGGGAGCGGAACCGCAGCCACGTCGGCGTGTTCTTGGCGAGGGCGACGATGCCGGTGATGAGCACGGTGAGAGCCGCGATGGCGATCAGCGGGGCGAGCACGAACAGCAGCCCTACGGAGATGACTCCGATGAGGATCCATACCCAGACGGGAAGCCGCTTTCGCTTGCCGGGCTTCGCATCAGAATTCGGCGGAGGCGGCGTGAGGCTAATCGTGGACGCCATTGTGGAGCTCCTTGGCGCGCGGTTAGGCGCAGTCGAGTGAGGCTGGAAGCCAAGAGGGTTGCACCCCCCCAGGAGGCACTTCAGGCATGCTACCCACGTCCGCGGACGTCGTCAGACTGTCCCGTGACGTGATGGAAGGGAGAGCACCACTAGTGTCCGGATGCCATGTCCAGTTCATGGGATTCGACGACGCCAATACAATCTCTTCACGAGCGCCTTCGACGATTGGTCGAACCCACTAGGGCAGTGTCGCGGGCGAATCGATCCCCGACCGCCCGCGACACCTCCGAGACCCAGGCCGATCCCGGAGCTGTTCCTCGACTCGCGGCTGCCAGTCGCGCATCGAACCGTCGTGAAGGGCGCGATCGACAGCGACGCGGGTGAGTGAGGCCCGGAGCCAACGCCATGTCATAGCAGCTCAGGCGGGACCGCCCGATGGTGCCGGCGCCTACGAGTAATAGGCGCAAGCTCATCGCAGCTCCACGCACTGCTGATCGACAACTCTCCGGAGGGCGGACGCTGCGAGTCCGAACGCCGCCGGTCCCGAGAAGCCGCCCGTCTCGAACGCGGACGAGAGGTGTGGTTCAAGTGAAGCAACCCCGCGGTACCCCCGCTTAAGAAGCATCCGGGCGACAAGATGCAGCCCACCGTCACCCTCGCCAGCAGGCCGCACGGCACCGTCGTGGAGCGATGCATCCTTCACCTGGAGGTATCGGAGCCACGGCGACACCAGCTCGATCATGGCGCCATCCGGGACGATCCCCACCTGCACGTAGTTTGCCGAGTCCCAGGCCAACTGGAACGCGGGCGAGTCCACCTCCGCAACGAGTCGCAGGATTCGCTCCGGGACGTCCCCGTAAGTGCACTTCTCGTTCTCGTGCAGCAGCACGATGCCGGCATGCTCTGCCATCTTGGCCAGCGCGCGCAGGCCTTCCACTACCTCGCGGTGGTCGAGGTCCGGTCGCTCGGGGTCGGTCGGGTAGAACGAGAAGATCCGAATGCTGTCGGTTCCTAGCCGCTTGGCTGCTGCGATCGCCACAGCGAGTCGCGCACGCTCCTGGTCGCGATGCTCGACAGCGACCTTTCCGATCGGCGACGCGATCGCGGAGACGGTGAGTCCGCCGTCCGAAATCTCCCTCGCCAGTTCGCCCAGCTGAGCGGCGGTGAGATCGATGACATTGGTGCCCCAAGCACTGCGCACCTCGATCGCGGATGCGCCAAGCGCCGTGAGCACGGCGACCTGTACCCGCGGGTCATCGTTGATCTCGTCACCGAACCTGCTGAGAGTCCACGAGGCCTCAACCAGGGGCAGATCGCACGCAACCGCGCGCAACCAGACGTCCGCAATCACACTGTGCCCGTAGGCGGTTGGGTGGACCCCGTCGCGAGCGACCGCCGCGGCCCCAACGACTCCGGCATGGCGATGAAGCAAACTGTCCAGATTTACAACTCTCGCTCCGAACTCGGTGGCCAAGTTGTGCAGTGCGGCGATCTTTGGTTCGAGATCGTCCCGGAAGCCCCGCTGGGCATAGTCGATCGGGATGACGAACGGCTCACAAACGACGATGCGGGCATCAGTTTGATCTCGAATCTGGGTGAGAATCTCGCGGCAGTCCGCCGTGAATCGCTCAACGGATGTGGGATCATCGCGGTCAAATCTCCGCCAGACGTCGTTAACACCGACCAGAACACTTACGAGGTCCGGAGCCTCTTCGAGGCAGTCGGTCGTTAGGCGGGCAAGCACGTCGCGGGAACGGTCGCCTCCAACACCGCGGTTGACAACGCGCACCGTGGGTGCGATGTTCGCCAACTCCTCGCTGATCCGTCGCACATAGCCGTCGCCGAGGCCAGCGGGGTCGGACCCGCGGGACGCGTCTGTGACGCTGTCGCCGATGAAGAGAACAGTGAACTCGTCTGAGGACGCGGTGGTCATGGGTTTCTCCAGGTCAGGCGGCCGAGCGACCAAGGGTCTGGGCGGGATTGGAAAATCGGGCGCTCACGATGAGTCCGACCAGCGCAAACAGCATGTAGAAGACAGTCATCGCAGCGGTCAGCATGATCGGCGGCCCGCCGGGGTCTGACAGCTTGCCGAAGATCGACACGACGAGCGTCTGGCTCTTCGCGCTCGAGACGAAGAACGTCAGATCAAAGGCGGCGAGCGTGCGCACGAAGGCAAGCAGTGCGGCCGCGACTATTCCGGGCACGAGCAGGGGAACGAGAACGTGGATGAAGAGCCTGCCCGAGTCAGCCCCGAACACTCGCGCTGCACGCTCGACGTCGGGCGAGATCTGCTCGACGAAGGGAACCGTCACGAGGATCACCAGCGGTACCGTCGGTACGAGATTCACGACGATCACGGCCAGCAACGATCCGCCGATTCCAATCCGATACATGAGAGCCGCGAGCTGCACCGCGTAGGTGAGCGACGGCAGGATGACGGGGAGCAACAGCAACAGCATGAGAGCAGACCGGCTGGGAAAGTTCTTGCGCGCAAGGATGTAGCCGGCGGGCACGCCCGCGATCAGCGCGATCGCCACGACGGCGAAGCTCACTTGGAACGTGACCACGATCGAGTTCACGAGGCCTGGCGTGTCGATCGCCTCGGCGAACCAGCCGGTCGTCAATCCCTCCGGCAGCCAACTTGCACCCCATTTCGTGGCGAAGGCGGTCAGCACCACTGAGAACAACACCGCAAGCAAGAACGCGATGAACACGCCTGCGGCGATCCAGGTCACGATCCGCGTGAAGGTCGGGCGTGTGCGGCGGAAGTACGACATGCTCATCCTTTCCCGCCGACGGCTGCGCCGCGGAAGATGCGGTTACGCAATGCGACCATCGATCCGAGTAGCAGCAGTTCGATGATTGTGAGGATCACGGCGATGGCCGAGGCCTCGGTGTAGTCCGAGCGCTGTGCCGCCGCTTGATAGATGGGGATCGTCAGCACGCGTGTCGCGTTGTCGGGCTGCCCAACGAGGATCGCTGAGGGGAAGATCGCGAACGCCTCGACCAGCGCCAGCATGAGCGCGGTGATGAGTCCGGGCAGCACCAGCGGGAAGGTAATCCGCCAGAAGCGATGGAACCGGTTTGCACCAAGTGTCGCAGCCGCGTCCTCGATCCGTCGGTCGATACCGCCGAAGAAGCCAAGCATGAGCAAGAAGGCGAAGGGCGTCGTGGTGAGTACTCCGGCGATGAAGGTGCCGGTGTAGTTGTAGATGAATTGCCCCTTGTCAGCGCCGATCGAGGTGAGCAGCAGGTTCAACCAGCCGGAAGAGGAGAACACACGCGACATGCCTTGGGCGATCAGGATGCTGCCAAACGTCAGGGGCAGAAGCATGACGAACACCAGCATCTCCCGCCCTCGGAAGTCGCGCCGGGCCTGGTACGCGATCGGCGTGGCAATCGAGACACTCACGAGTGCGACTGGGAGCGCGAGCCGCAGAGTCTTCCAGATCGTGTCCGACATGAACGAGTCGCTGAAGAACGCGATGTAGTTTGCGAACGGCCCGCCCTCGATGCGTGGCTGAAACGAGATCGCCACCCCGTACACGAACGGGTAGATGAACAGGGCGCCGACGACTAGTACGGCGGGCAACAACAGCAGTAGCGACCACTCGATGTCACGCTCGGCAAGACGACGTTTCAGCTGCCCGTTCTGAATGTCCGTGCGCAAGTTCATACCGGCTCCACAGCCTCGGGCGCATCACTCGAATAGACGAGCACGCGCTGCGGATCAAACTCGAAGTCCACGACGCTGCCCTGTTCAACCGCGAGGTCGGTCATCACGTGTAGCAACGAACCGTCGGCGAGACGCAGCTCAACCGAACGCTGGCGGCCGTGGTATTCGACGACCTCAGCAATCCCGTGGCCGGTGGCTGATGGTGATGAACCGAGCCGGATGTCGGCCGGCCGAACCGCGACAACGACGCCCGACCCAGAATCGAACGCTCCTGCAGCGACCCCGGTGAGTTCGAGCTCGCCAACACGAACGCACACGTCGGAGTCGTTGCCGCCTAGCAGCGCCCCATCGAGAAGATTCCGGTATCCCATGAATCCTGCGACGTACGGACTCGCTGGCTGTTCGTGCACCTCGGCCGGAGTTCCCGCCTGTTCGATTCTGCCGTTGCGGAGTACGACGATACGGGTCGCGAGCGAGAGTGCTTCCTCTTGATCGTGCGTGACATATAGAACCGTCAGCCCACGCTCTTGGTAGAGCCGTTTGATCTCGGTACGCATACCCACCCGTAGCGCCGCGTCGAGGTTCGACAAAGGCTCATCCATGAGCACGAAGTCGGGGTCGATCGCGAGAGCTCGAGCGATCGCGACACGCTGTTGTTGGCCGCCGGAGAGCTGGGCGGGCAACTTGTCCGCGTGCTGTTCCAACTGCACGAGATCAAGCATCTCGATCGCGCGTCGTCGGCGCTCGACACGGGGTACGCCGCGCATCCGAAGTCCGAACTCAACGTTGGCGCGCACGCTCAGATGCGGGAACAGTGCATAGCTCTGGAACACCATTCCGAAGCCGCGCCTCTCGGCCGGGAGGGTGTCGATGCGCTGCTCGTCGCGCCAGATCGAACCATCGGACAACGGCTGGAGTCCCGCGAGGCAGGCGAGTGCGGTGGACTTCCCGCAACCGGAGGGCCCGAGCAACGCCACAAATTCCCCTCGCTCGATGTCGAGGTCGAAACTGCGCAGGGCGGGAGCCGTCGCCTTCGGATAGGTGCGAGTGACCCCCCGCAGCGACAGAGTGTTGAACGCCGTGGATGCAGTCATCGCCGGGCCCCGTTCTCGCAACATGCGGGCTCGTGTGTCGGGCGATCCATAGAGAGGCTCCATCTTGTCGATTTGTATACTGTGGAATGGAAATAGTGAACGTTCACCCGCCGGGTGACGAGTATCTCGTGGTGGGGCAGCCGGATTAGTGGGGCGCGGGCCCGCTCGACTCCCGCACCACCAGGGCGGTCTCGAGACGCGCCTCTGCGTAGCCCGGTTCACGGCCATCAAGCACCGCGATCAGCTGCGCCATCGCGTCCGCGCCGACGCCGACCAAGTCGGCGGAGACTGTCGAAAGCGCTGGGGTCGTGTACGCGGCGAAGTCGTCGTCGTTCCAGCCGAAGACGCTGATGTCAGTTGGGATCCGCCACCCGCCCTCAAGAAGCCGCCGCATCGCACCGAGCGCGATCTGATCATTGGCAGCGATCACCGCCGTCACCCCGGAGGACCGCTCAATAGATCCCGCAAGTTCGTATCCCGACTCGAGTGACCACGCCCCGACGTAAGTACCGATGGAGACGAGGCCGAGTTCGGCGATCGTGCGCTGGTAGATGTCACTGCGATTGCGAGCCGACGCCCACTCCTGCGGACCGGCGAGGTGGACGAACCTCGTGTGTCCTTGTCTCGCGAGATGCTTCACGACATCAGCGATGGCCGACCCGTCAGCGAGCCCGCCCCGCAAGTGCATATGCTCGTCGTAGCTGCCTGCTACCAGCATTGGCAGCTGGTGAGCAGACTGTCCCCCCATGTTGGGGATGCCATCGAGCGGCGTCAGGCTTAGTACTCCTGCGGCCTGCCTGGACTCGACGAGTTCGATGAGATCCTGGGTGCGCAGTGCGGGATCGCCACCGAGTCCGACGACGTCGATCGCGTAGCCGTGCTGGCGAGCCACCTGCGCCGCGCCGGCAAGCATTCGCAGCGGCACCCAGTTTGTGGATTCTGGCAGGACGATTGCGATGCGATTAGTGCGTCGAGTGCGCATGGACCGCGCCACCAGATCCGGATGATAATCGAGAGTCTCGATCGCTGACCGGATGCGCCCCACGGTAGCCTGCTTCAGACCTCCCTCGTCGCGCAGGTACCGCGACACGGTCTGATGCGAGACTCCTGCGAGAAGCGCGACATCGCGCATCGTCGCACGCCGCCTCGGTTGCGTGGCCATTTGGGACCTCTCATCTGGGGATCGCCGCGTCGGTGGGGCAGTGATGGCTTGAGCCCCACCGACGCGGCAACACTAGCGCGACTCAGTTGCCGACCTGGCTGCCGATCTTTCGCTGCCAGAGGTCGAAAGCCTTCTGCAGCACGGCCGGCTGCAGCGGGGTGTGGCTTGTACCGCTGGCGAGGGCTTCGGGGTAGAAGTCGGGACGCCCCCACTCCGCCAGGAACGCCTTGCCCTCGGCCGTAGCGTTCTCGATCGTCGCGTTCTTGTTTGCAGTGTTCAGAACACCCAGCGCGATCGTCGAGCGCTGAGCGTCCTCGTCGAGGATCGCACTCTGGAGCGCAAGAGCGACATACAGCATCTCGGCACTGACGCCCTCGGGGATCCACGCGAAATGCGCATCTTCGATCCAGTGCTGATTCTTGAAGGTGGTGATCGCAGTATCGGCTGGAATCACGCCGTTCTGGCGATTGTAGATCTCCTGCCCGTCAAGCGCCGGCACAACGTCGAGCTCGCCTGCACCGAAGGCCTGATTCATCACCGTGGACGACGGCGGGTAGGTCGTGACCACCTTGTTGAGTTTTTCCAGGTACGCCCATGTCTTGTCCCAGCCGTTCTCGGGGTCACTCGGGTCGTCGTCGCCAAGCAGGTACGGCAGCGCCTGCAGGAAGGTGAACCCCGGACCCGAGTTCGGCGGCTGCGCGTATCCGAATCGACCGGGATTGGCCTCCGCCCACGAGAGCAGTCTCTCCGGAGTATCGATCTCGTCCGCCGACACCACCTCGTCATTGAAGATCAACAGTGGGCCCGCCTTGTCGTAGCGCACCATAACGCCGTAGCCATCGGCGAGCGCCTGCATGTTCGACATTCCCTCATCCTGGATCTCAGCAAGATCCGGAAGGCTGTCGGCGTACGTTGACACTTGCTCGAGATAGGGGCCGGTTCCTTCGCTGCCGAGGATTCCGAGCCCACCGAGGACAAGACTGATGTCGACGCTACCGGCGCTCTGCTGAGCGAGCACCTTGCCCGCCACGTCGGTGCCCGGGGCGGTCTGAATGTTGAGTTCCTTGACGAGTTCGGGGTGGTCGGCCACGAACTGCTCAACAATGTGCCCGTTCGTAGTCAGATCGCCACCTCCGTCGAGAATGTTGAGCACGATGGGCTCGGTGGGCTTGACCGGAACCAGCCCCTCCGCGGTCTCTTCGGGGTCGCCAGCGCCGGGCGCGCCGCAGCCGGTGAGTGCCAGCGCGGCGACGGCGAGCGATGCAACGCCGAGCGCGAGCCGGTATCGCGTAGATGGTGTCAGTGTCATGAGTGTGCCTCTTATCCGTCATCTTTGACGATCGCGCCGGCCTGGGGACGCCATCAGGGTGATTGGCGGTTTCGCCGCCATGAACAGAATAGTGATCGTTCACTATTTGGTCAACTTCACGCCGGTGCAACCCACCCGGTGGTCGGGATCGCAACATCCGCTGATCCGGAGGCGCTCAACGTCACTTGCACGAATCGTGCGCGATCCACAGACGAATCAATGAGTACAGCCGTAACCTGCGCATTGGGCTTTCCCGTGAACAGAAGGCGCCCACCGTCGATCCAAGCGCGCTGGACGTTGTGGTCGGCATACGTCACGTAGATTCCCGGCGTGGCCGGCGGCGTGTCGATCCAGAACGCTTTCCCTGCCGATGTGTTCTGCGTGAGGTCGATTGGCAATCCCGGCTGCTTCCAGGCAGCTCCCGTGCGGATCCCCCGGTATGCGTAGGTGAACACGGTGTTGTCGTCGAGCGTGATGTCGACGATGGCGTAGGAGACGCTGTCGTACAGCCACCGCAGATTCGCGGTGAGCGTTCGTTGACTCTTGCCCGCTGCCGTGGCCACGAGCAGCCCTCTGGTGCGATCGTCGTTCAGGTACATCCACGCATACGGTCCGACCGAGGTAGTCCAGTTCGCAGTGTCCCAGCCCTGGCCAAGATACACCGGACGGAAGTCCTTCTCGGTCAGCGCAGAAATCCGCGGATGCGCGCGCCAGCGATTGAACTTACTCATGAGCGTGATGCCCGCCGTGGGCCAGGCCACAGGGTCTCCCGGGTCCTGCGGGAACTTGACGTTCCTCACTGGGAGGTATGAGTAGTAGTCCTCCATCCTCCCCGAGACCTTTCCGGCGAGGTACGTCGAACCCATCGGCAGATGACCAAACGAGCAGATCACCGTCTCGATCGAAGGGCTGTCCGTGACCGCCCCGTGCGCCGTGAGCCAGCCGTTGTCGACGACGTGCAACAAACCGTTCGTACGGTCGGTCTGGGTGGGGAAGATGTCAACCTCACTCGTGAGCTTCACGCCAAATCCGGGATGCTCCGCGACGATGCCGTTGAGCATGTTCCGGCTAAGGACGGCCTTCCGATAGACGTTGTCGGTGGGGTGCGAGTAGGAGGTCACTGCGTCGTTCTGCCAGAACTCGGTGAGGTCGATCATCTGGTGCTCTAGCCCGTAGTTCTCGATGAGCGCCAAGATCTGCGTCCGCTTAGCGTCAAGCTCGCTGTGGTTCGCGAGATCACGCCCCTGGTTGTGGTAACCGCCCGTCAAGCTGAACCACATGCCGAACTTCATTCCGTTATTGCTGATGAGTTGGGCGATCTCGTCAAGACTGCCGATTGATGGAAGCAGCGTGGGGTCGACGTCGATCGAATCGCGCGTGGTGTTCCACAGGTCATCGAACATGACCATGCCCATCGCCGCAGCCGCCGCCTTCGGCACCACCACATCCCTGTAGTAGCGGTTCTGGCGGGCCGCCGAGCGCCAGTCCCAGTCGTTCGTATTGAACAAGGTGCTGACGTTGTTGTAGCGGAACCTCCGACGGAAGTGAGTCTGCTCCGCCATCTTCCCGTCCACCACGGTCCCCGTGAACACCGTGAAGTTGACCGAGAGGTACTCGAACTCCTCGTTGGGAAACAGGACGAGTTGGAGCACTTCGGGCCGCGTGTCGATGCGCACGTTGGTCACCCCGCTCCACAGATTTAGCCCCGCGAATGGCGGTTGCATGTATTCGGCCTCCGAGCCTTTGCCCTTCTGCGTCTTCCAGTTGAGCTCCGGACTGAGCGACCAGCCGTGCCCGGCCGGGTAGACCACGATGGCCTTCTTTGCCCGCTCCGCGCGCGTCCGATGGTCTGTGGTGATCTGGGCAGCCGGGCTGAGTGGGCCCGTCGTCGAGTGCCACCGCATGTTATTCACGTAGAAGGTCTCGTGTGGAGCCGAGGGGATCCCAAGAGCGAGCACCACCGACTCGCTGATCGTGAGCTTTGCCGCTGGGTCGTTGTTCTTGATCCTCGTGAAGTAGCGCAGCCCCGACGATCCGTCATAAAGCTCGAAGTAGAGCGTCACGCGCATCGGGACTGGACTGGTCCGACTGATCACGAGCACGCGCTGACGCCCTACACGCTGATTGCCGCCGGGAACCGCCGCGTAGATGACATTCTCCGTGGTCGATTCGAGAACCCAGCCGCCGTCATCGGCCTTGACCTCGGTGGCCCCGTTGAGCGTATAGACGAATAGGTGAGTTCGGGGCGCGTCACTCAGGTATTCGACTCCCGCCCGCAGGTTGCGCAGCGCGTCAAGGTGTACCGAGCCATTTGCGAATCGAACGGTGACTCGAAGCACCTGATTCTCAAGCGTCCAGCTGTCGTCAGGGGCAGCGTGTGCCGGCGCGTCCGCGACAAACACGTCGCCAAGGAGGGCCGTCGTGGCGGCAACACCGACTCCCGCGCGCAGGAAGGTCCTTCTATCAATCCCGGACATCGCAACTCCTTCGTCGTGGGTGCCGCCGCAGCCCGACCGCACGAAAGCGACAATAGTGATCGTTCACTTTTTAGTCAACGAATTCCTTACAGCCGCGCAACCAGGCGGAGTCGGCGATTCGGCGATTCGGCGACGTAACCCCGACGAGGCCGCGGCCGACGAAGCCCCCTCGCCGCCTCCTACTGTCGGGAGGATTCCCGCTCAGCGACGGGGGTTATCGCCGAGCGGACGCCGCGTCCGGGGCGATCGCGCGCTCGTACGGTTCCGGCGAAGGCCGCAGCGTGTCGGGCCGGGCGCCAGCCTCGAGAGCCTGCCGCCGTCCGTCGATGATCTGCAGGCTCGCGAGGGTGTCTTGGGTCGAGCGCTTGCCTGCTCGCCACGAGACAAGCACGCGACGGACCGATCCGTACTCGATGGCCGCGAGGTGGCCGTCGGCGATGAATGTCAGTTCGTAGAGGACCTGGCGCACCCGCTCGGCGATCTTGCGGTCGTCGCCCTTGGTGAGCACTATCAAAGTCTCCACAGCCGTATCGAGGCCAGCGCGGTCGGGCCGAATCGGTGCCGGCGGTGACGCGGTCAGCTTCCCATCGACGATCCTCGCCCCGGCACCCCACTCGGAGCGAAACGACTGAAGCTCCTCGAACCAGTCCCGGGTGCGCGATGAATGAACCTGGATCTCCTTGATCAGGATCACCACGGCATCTGTGATCTCAGCAGTTCGCCGCGTCTTGGACTCATGCCGATAGAGCAGCACGCTGATAATGGCCGCGATGGCCGCACCGACCAGAGTGGCGATGAGGGTGGACAGGAAATCGTTCCAGTCGAACCGACTCATCTCCTCCACGATGCGGCCGAGCTGACAGGAGATCGGGTCGTTTTCGCAGTCCACGATGAGCACCATATCGGCGCCACGCCCCACGATCGCTCACCGCCGTGGTCTTGTGTCGGCGCCACCCTGGGGCAGGGCCAAGTGATCCCTGTTCTGGGGTGCAGTCGGCCCTTGTGGCGGTATTGCCGCGGATCGTCAAGGTTCGAGACTCGACCTATCTGATCTGGTACCAGGTGAGCGCGAGTGCGACCAGAACCGTGGCGCGAACAGCGCCCGTCATTCTTCGAGCCGGTGGCATGTTCTCGAAACGCCACCAGGCGCCAAACACCGCTGCCGAGAGGCAGCTCAGACGTTCCATGCCGAGTGGCTTGGCTGATCCTACGATCAATCGGCCGTCCGGTGGCGAGGCCGCAAATGGTCTGGTCAATCGAGCCAGGGCGAGAAGTCGAGCCAGGTCTTGCCAGGCACCTGGCGCACAGCGTCAAACGCTGCCTGCGCGTCCGTCACGGGGTGGACCGCATGCACCCCTTGCTCGGGGACGAGCTCCGCGTCTCGGACACGCGCAAGGGTGGAACCGAAATCTGCGGGATGGTCATAGATCAGGTGCCCTCGCACGGTGACCTGCCGGCGAACCAGTTCCATCGGGATAACGGGTACTGCGTCCCGAGTGAAGCCGATCAGTGTGAGCAGTCCCCCGAGGGCAACGGAGTCGAACGCCGTCTGCCAGGCCGGACCGGCTCCGGTGGTCTCGAACACGAACGGGTAGAGGTGCCCAGGTCGTTCGGCGCCATTGCGTGCTCCGAGGTCGACCGCATGGGCAAGGCGCCCCGGGTGGGTATCGATGACGAAGGGAACAGCACCGGCAGCAAGCACCACCTGCGCCAGAAGCTGGCCCACCGAGCCAGCCCCCAGGATGAGCACCTCGTCGCCTGCCGCGACTCCCGCGCGACGCACGGCGGTATCGGCGACCACGAGCGGCTCAAAGCACGCGATTGCGGCCACGGGCATGTCGTCCGGCACAACCCAGGTGTGGTCAGCGCGGACCGCCACACGCTCGGCGAGCAGTCCGGTGGTGGAGTGGCCAATGCTTTGCCGCTGAGCGCAACGGGATGTCCGCCCGTCCTGACAGAGCTGACACGTTCCGCACCCAAGGTTCGGCTCGATCACCACTCTCTGTCCGACTGATCGGTCACGCACCGCCGCGCCGATGGCCACGATCTCGCCGCCGCCCTCGTGTCCGACCACCCACGGTGTCGACGGTGGAACAGCCTTGCCGTCGATCACGGCAAGGTCGGTTCCACACAACCCCACGCCGTGCACTCGCACGATCACCTCGTCCGGACCACATACGGGCTCCGGCCAATCGGTCACCAGATCCACCCGACCCGGCATGCTCGTCACAACGGCCCTCACCGGCACTCCCTACTCTTCGAACACGACCACGAATCAAACACTGGCCATCTCATGCCAGCCTGCCGCTCACGCGCAGTCGAGTCTTGTCAGTGCGTGCCAGATAGCCGGCCTCAGGTTGCGCGTCCCGGCCAACTGCCGAGCACCTCCTTCCCTGCTCGGGATACTGAGCGCAAAGGGGTGCACCGCCCCCGTGAACTGAAAGGCGTGAATCCATGGTCGACCGGCAGGCAATCGCACCCGTGACGCTCGGGACGACAGTTCTTGGCAAACGTGACGGCGCGAACGCCGCACTGGCGGACGCGCTGCTGGCGTCGCCGTTTCAGCAGATCGACACCGCCAACGTCTACGCGGCTGGACAGAGCGAGTCTCTGATCGGTGGTGCCATACGACGCTCGGGTGGACTTGCGCCCGGCAAGGTCGTGTTCACGAAGGTCGATCCGGACCCCGACACGGGTGTCTTCGACGGTGACCGGGTCCGCCGGTCGTTCGAGGAGTCGATAAGCCGGCTGGGGCTGGAGCGGCTGCCTCTGCTGCATCTGCATGACCCGTATGGCATCACCATCAAGGAGGCCTTCGCTCCGGGCGGCGCGGTTCCGGCGCTGCAATCGCTGCGCGATGAGGGGCTCATCGACGCCATCGGAATCGCGGCCGGCACTAGAGCTCTGGTCGAGGACTACGTGGCAACTGGCGCGTTCGACGCCGTGCTCACCCACAATCGGTACACACTCGTCGACCGCTCCGCGGGGAGGATCCTGGATCTCGCGGCGGAGCGCAACATGGTCGTGTTCAATGCTGCACCATTCGGCGGAGGCATCCTCGCTGGTTCCACCTCCCGCGGGCAGACGTACGGCTACCGCGATGCGTCCAACGAACTGCTCAACTTCATCGCCGCCGTCCACCGCCTTTGCGCGGACCACAGTGTCGATGTTGCGGCGGCCGCTCTCGCGTTCTCTTTGAAGGAGCCGCGGATCCATTCGACCGTGGTGGGCGTCTACTCGATCCGCAGACTCCAGGAACTGCCAGGCCTCGTCAACTCAGTCATCCCGGACGCATTCTGGGATGACCTCAAGCAATTGGGTACCCCGCCTGCGTCACCCAACGATTGACCTCGCCGGCGGGACGCGGGCACCCTCGCCCGCGTCCCAGCTGGTTACGCGTCCTCCAGCGGAGGCAGCCACAAGTCCGCGCGCCCCGTCAGTGCGTCACGCTGCAACGGTCGTCCATCGTCGGCGACCACAGGCCCGGGCAGCGGCGAGATGAACTCCAGACGTATCCCGTCCAGCGCCGCCTTCTCCGTGAAGCACAGGAGCGTATCCCCGTTCCCGGTCAACGACTGACCATCAACGGCGAGACCGGACGCGGCAGCGCTCGCCAACGGGTCCGCATGCCCGGGGAATCCGAAGTGATGGATGCCGAGCTGTGCTGCAGAGTGCGTGCCGTTGCCGGACACCTCCATCAGCTCGATGCGCGGCGGCCCCTGCAACGAGAATGAGATTCGCGCGTCATGGAAGTGTGGGGATCGGTCGCTGGAATCGACCCATCGTTGCGTTCGGTACCGGGCGACCGGGCTGAATTGATACCCGAGTGCTGCCGACCATCGTTCAATGGCCTCTTCGAGGTTCTCGACGAGGATGCCGATGTGTTCAATGTTCTGCGCGGTCATGCGTGCCCTTCCTCTACGGATCGGGATGGCGTCAGAGCCCCCGGGGAGTTTCGATGCAGTGCCGAATCGCGGCGAGAAGACCAAGAGCCACCGGACTTGCCCCGGGCAGCGCGGGGTACGTGTCCGTCGTCCACGCGACGCTGATCGCTGTCTCGGGGTCGATAGCGAGTATTGAACCGCCTGCGCCCTCGTGTCCGAACGAGGCCGGGCCCAAAAGGGGAAGCTGCGGGAACGGCCGCTGTACCCCGGTGCCGAGCGCGATGGGTACGCCCAGCACACGGTCAACGCCGCGTGAACGCACCGCAGTGAGGTTCGCCAGCGCGGGGGCCGACAGTAGCGACCCATCGATCGTCGCCGCCCCGAACTGAGCCAATGCCTGTGCGGTCGCGAAGCCGCCGGTGGAGGGCCAGTCCGCGTCAGGGAGCCTCGGATCGTTGTACAGATCGCTCGTCGCAGCCAGCCGGGCCGTGCTGCTCCCCGGGATCGCAGATGCTTCGCGGACCGACTCCATCAGAGGCGTCGACGTGCTGGGGACGCGGTGTATGGGCGCGATCCGATGGCGTACGTGCTGCGGCGCACCAATCCACAGATCGGGCACACCCATCTCGTGCGCGACAAGTTCGGTGGTCGACCGATCCAGCACGCGACGGAACACACCGCGCATCAGGGTGCCGAAGGTGAAGGCGTGGTACCCGTGGTCCGTGTCGGGCTCCCAGTACGGCTCCTGGGCGCCTACCGCAGCGTCGTCCTCGCCGGCCAGCAGCTGCGGCAGGCTGAGGGTCTGGTCAAGCGACGCAATGCCCGACCGATGCTGCAACACCATCCGGGACGTGATGCGCGCGGTCGACGGCTTCGAGAACTCCGGCCAGAACTCGGCGAGTGGTTGATCAAGATCGAGCTCCCCCCGCTCATGTAGCCGGAGGGCGACGACAGCGGTGACAGGCTTCGTCACAGAGAACAGGAGTTGCAGTGCGTCCGGGCGCCGCTCGCCCCCAACGAGGTCCAGGACCAGACGCCCGTCGTGAATGATGGCGAGCGAGGCGCTTCCGCCCTGGGCGGCGACTGCACGCGCGAACAGGTCCTCGACTGGTTCGAACGCGCCCGTCGCCTGCCCGAACACCGATACCGCGGTCATGCGTCTGGATACAGTGGGGCCAGGTGGTCGTGGAAATGGGCAAGCCCGCGGCGTAGTTCTGCGACTGGGTCGGGCGAGTTGTCGATCTCCTCAATCGCCCAGCCGCGCCAGCGATGGTCGCGCAGCACGCCCATCCAGCTCTCCCAGTCGACAGTGCCAGACCCGAGAACGCGGAAGTGCGTGAGCATTATTGCGTGCCGTTCTTTCTGGTCGCCGCGCAGCAGGTGTCCGGACAGCGGGTTGGCGCAGTCCTTCCAGTGCATGGTGCGCACTCGTGCAATGTTGTCGCGCAGGACCTGGACGGGGTCACCACCATCCAGTGCGATGTGGCCCGCGTCCGGGCAGAGGCCGACCCCCGCTGGGTCCGTCAACGACATCACGGTGGCGATGTCTTCCTCGCGGGAACAGATCGAATACGCGTCGGTGTGGATGGCGATCAGCACACCTTCACGGGCGACAATCTCACCCAGGCGATTCAGCTCCTCAGCGAAGCGTTCGTGTACCTCCTGGCTGACAGGGCGGGTGAAGTCGGCGGCGATCGCGGTGTCATCGGGGCTGTCGTTGCCGAACCTGCTGCGGGAGATATTGCCTGACACGATCGTGTCCGCGCCCATCTCGACCAGGAAGCGGGCGTGCCGGGCGAACGCATCAGCCGCGACAGCGCGGCCCTCGACACTCTCCATCGCCGCGCCGATGAGTTGGCGGCCGTGCGCATACGACGAGCTCAGCACCAGGCCACGCTCTGCAAGGGCTTCCTGGAAGGCCGCGGGAGAGCCGTAGCAGGCCAGCGCCGCCTCCCACCCGGCCGGATCCGGTGCGAGTTCGATCGCTTCGACGCCGGCGTCTCGCGCGCCGTCGAGCATGGTGTCGAAGTAGTGACGCGGGTCAGCACGGAACGCGCGGTCCCACTCCGGGTGCGTCAGCCCTGCGGGCAGGCCCCACCATGACGGGTCGTAGAACGTGATGATGTTCGTGCCGAATCGGATGGCGCTCATCGTGCGGCATCTCGTCTCGGAACTTCTACCCAGCAGTCCGCAGCGGCTGCTTCCAGCACCGCCTCGACAACCTGCTGCACATGCGCCGCAGCACCGAAGTCCGGGTCGGCGGGCCGGCCCGACACGATCGACTCCAGGAATGAGCGGAACTGCTGTCCGCTGGTCTCGATGTAGCCGGCTCCGATGCCGGGAATGTGCCACCACCCGGTGGGGTGAGCGGTGCTGATCGGCACGGTGCGGAAGCCACGCAACTGCGGACGCTCATCGACGAAGGACACCCTGAACTCGTCACGGTGGTTCCAATTGAACTCGACCGCAGCACGGGTAGCGTCCAGTTCGAAGTAGAACCGGTTGCTGCGGCCCGACGCGAACGAGCTCACCGAGAAGGTACCGATCGCGCCGTTCGCGAACTCAGCGAGCCACACCCCGGCGTCATCGACGAGATCCTCGTCGATGCGGGCCTGGTCGTCCTGCCACCCCGCATCCATGTCCCGCGCGCGGACCCGAGCGGCGACCCTGCGGATGTCGCCGAACAGATGCTCGGCGACTTCGATGATGTGAGAGCCGATGTCACCGACCGTGCCCGACCCGCCGGTCGACTTCTTCGCACGCCATCGGGCCGGATCGGCCCAGAACGCACCATCCTGCAGGTAGCTGGCCCGGAAGGCGAGAGGGCGGCCGAGCTCACCCGCGTCCAGAAGCTGCTTCGTGTAAGCGATTGCGGCGCTGTGCCGGTAATTGAACCCGACCTGGGCAACGACGTTCGCTTCGCGGGCGGCGTCGCGCATCGCCAGGGCTCCGTCGACATCGTTCGTGATGGGCTTCTCGCAGAACACATGCTTTCCAGCGGCGATCGCAGCGAGAGCGATCTCCTCGTGGAACTGCGGTGGGGTGCAGATATCGATGATGTCGATGTCGTCCCGGCTGATGACGTCGCGCCAGTTTGTCGCAGTCTCCTGCCACCCCAGTGCCTGCGCGGCTTCGGCCGCGCGCGCGGGATCCACGTCCACCAGCACCCGACGGGCCACCGTCACCCCCAGGTCTGCGCCGATCGGTGCGACCGCGTACGCAAGGCTGTGTGCGCGTCCCATGAATCCGCCGCCGATCAAGGCGACCGAAAGTTCCTTCACCACTGCTCCTGCTCATCTCTGTGCCCGGCGTTGGGCAGCTTCTCCAGGTTCCCGGTGGGCGATGGGATCGTCTTGTGCCTGCGTGCCGTTCGGTTGAGCGTCAACGCCTCGTCCAGCACCGAGATAAGCGCCGCAGGATCGTGCGCTCGACGTCCCAGGAAGAGACCATCAACATGATCTGCGAGGCGGGTCAGCTGCCCGGGCCCCGCGCTGCCGCCATAGATCACGCGACTGTCGATTGGAAGGCCGGCAACTTCAGAGCGAATGGCTTCGCACACCTGAACGACGTAATCGTCTGGCGCGGCGTCCGCGGCGCCGATCGCCCAGACCGGCTCATAGGCAACGATCATGCGGGCACCTTGGGGAGCAATGTCAGGACGAACTCGCAACAGTTGAGCGACGGTCTTCGCGGCGGCGACGGCGGCGTTGGCCTGCTGGGTCTCACCGACGCAGATCAACGGCGTGATGCCCGCGGCCCAGACCGCGGCTGCCTTGCGACGCACCAGATCGTCGGTCTCTCCCTGGTCGCGGCGTCGCTCTGCATGTCCGACCATCGCGACGGCAGCGCCAAGTTCCTTGGCGAGCTCGGCAGGCAGTTCCCCGGTGTGTGCCCCAAGGCCATGTGCGGACACGTCTTGTACCCCGACGCTGGCGCCCGTCCCCGCAAGCGCCGTGACCGCATCTCCCAGCAGCGGCGTCGCCGGTAGCACGAGCAGTTCGGTGGCAGCGCCCCTTGGTCTTGCTGCGAGTTGCTTGGCGACGCTCGCAAGCCACTGACGCGTCCGCCGGGCATCGAAGTAGGCCTTGTGGCTGACCGCGACGAGCGGAGCGATCGTCACCGGCAGCCCGTCTCGTACTCGCCGATGATCGCAACATTGTCAGCGCTCGCGCTGGTGGGGTCGAACCGGTACCCTAGCCACTCCGAGATCATGCGGCGGGCAAGTTCCAACCCGATGACACGCTGGCCAAGACACAACACCTGTGCGTTGTTACTCAGTACGGATCGCTCGACCGAATAGCTGTCATGCGCCGTGACAGCCCGCACCCCAGGCACCTTGTTCGCGGAGATGGCGACGCCGAGGCCCGTGCCGCAGATCAGCAACGCGCGGTCGGCTTCGCCGTGAGCGATCAGCTCGGCGGCGGCGATGGCGACCACCGGGTATGCGGTGTGACCGTCACCGTCAACGCCGACGTCGATCACTGAGGCCACGCTGGGGTTGCCCTCAAGGTCTGCCTTCAACGCTTCCTTGTAGGTGAAGCCAGCGTCATCAGATCCCACCACGATGCGGAGCGAGTCGGTCATTTCTGCTGCGTGTCCTTTCCGGCAGCGAGGCCGCCAACGGCCCGCGCGATGAGCGCGAGCGAAACGGCGCCCGGGTCGGGCGTTCCGATGCTTCTGTCGTCGTGAGTCTTCGCGCGCCCGCGTCGCGCGGTGAGTGATGTGGTGGCAAGTGCACCATTCGCTGCCGCGTCGGCAGCTGCGCCCCAGGATGTTGCGAGGGGCTCACCCTCCGACACCCTGGCGGCGAACGTCTGAGCGAGCGGATGGAGGGCGTCGACGAGGGTCTTGTCGCCAGGCGAGGCACCGCCTCGGGAAGTGATCACGTTGCGTGCTGACACCACGGCGGCGGCGAGGTCAGCGTCCGTCGGCGCAGTCTCGTCGTCGAGGTGTGCGGCGATCTCCGCGAGCGCGGCGCCCCACAGCATGCCGGAGGTGCCACCAGCACGATTTGCCCACGCGGTGGCGGCGGCGTTCAACGTGCTGTGGGCACCTGCGCCCGCGGCGGCGGCGCTGGCGGCCGCTTTGGAGGCAGCGCGAACGCCACGCTGCATTCCGATTCCGTGGTCACCGTCTCCAGCGATCGCGTCCAGTCGGCCGAGTTCGCCGACTTCCTGCTCAACCGCATCGCGTGCGAGTTCGAAGCCGGTAGCGATCAGGGCGGCGATACGACGAGATTCGTGGCTGGCCTCGCTGTACTCCGCCGAGGTGGGACGGCCGAGGGCAGAGTCTGCTTCACGTGCAAGGTCGACACTCCGATCGGCCCGGCGAGGGCTCTTCCGGAATGCCGGGGCGTCGCTAGGGTCGGCCCACAGGTCCTCGAGCTCGTCGTCGAGCAAAGTGATGGTCAACGAGACGCCGGCCATGTCGAAGCTGGTGCAGAACTCCCCCACCTCGACGGCCACGATCTCGATTCCGGCGTCGCTTAGCAGGGCCTCGACACCGCCGTACAACACGAACAATTCCTCAAGAGAAGTCCCGCCCAGACTGTTGACGATGATGAGGGCCCGGCGCCGCGTGCAGTCGAACTCTGCGAGCACGCGGTCAACGAGGACGCGTGCAGTCGCTGCAGCGCTGCTCCGTGGGACAAGCTCAAGTCCCGGCTCACCGTGGATGCCCAGGCCCAGCGCCATCTGACCCATCGGGACGGTGAATAGCGGCTCCGCCTCACCAGGCAACGTGCATCCGCTGTAGGCGATCCCGAAAGTACGGGTGGCATCGTTCGCGGCACGGGCGACCCGCTCCACGTCATCGAGCGGCAGACCGCGCGCGGCGGCGGCGCCTGCGAGGGTAAACACCGGTAGGTCCCCGGCGATTCCTCGCCGCTCTTCCCGTTGATCGAGCGGACGACTGGCGATGTCGTCCGTGACCCGCACGGTGCGACAGTCGATACCCGCTTGCCGCAGCAGACGCTGCGCCTCGTCGAAGTTCAGCACGTCACCCGCGTAGTTGCCGTATGCCAAAAGCACACCCCCGCCACGATGCGCAGCCACTGCCACGTCGAAAACCTGTTGGGCGGAGGGTGAGGCGAAGACGTTACCGAGCGCAGCCCCATGGGCGAGGCCCTCCCCGACCAGCCCGGCGAACGCCGGAAAGTGGCCGGTGCCGCCGCCGATCACGACCGCGACTTCGTTGCTCCCAGCCTGGAGCCGTCGCACAAGTCCGCCCGGCACGCGACGGACGCGGTCAGCATGCGCGGCGGCAAAGCCCCGAATGAAGTCGTCGGTGAAGTCCTCAGCCGAATTCACAAGATCGATGCCCATCAGCGCGCCACTCCGGTTAGCTGCACGGTGGTGCGAGAACGGGCGGCGAGGGCCTGCGCGCGGTAGGCCCGAGGCGACTGCCCGTAAGTGGACTTGAACAGTCGGCTGAAGTGGGCGGCGTCCCACAGTCCCCAGCGGGCGCCGATCGCACTGACAGGTCGACCCGCCTGAGACGTGTCGGTGAGCTCGACACGACACTGTTCGAGACGTCGGGCGCGGATCCATCCGCTGATCGTCTGGTCCTGCGCCTCGAAGACGCGATGGAGAGTCCGAGTGGACACGTTCAGTACCGAGGCGATTCGATCGGGAGTCAGATCGATCTCGGGCAGATGAGCCTCGATGTACACCTTCGCCTGTTGCAGAACTCCCGGAGCCGACACATCCCGGGACCGGACGATGTCGGCGCAGGTCAAGGCGAGCAGCCCGACAACGTGCTGGGCGAGTCTGCCTGGATTCTCGGTCGAATAGTCACGTGTTTGAACGGCGAGCCCGGCAATGAGGTGAGCGACCAGACTTGGGGTTCCCTCGGCGGCGATGAACGGGCGACCCGCCGCCTCGGCGATGACCGCGCCGTGCGGGCCAACGGTCTCCGCCGGAATTCGCAGGATGACAATGTCAGCACCCGACTCGATGCTCACTCGATACCGGCCGGCGGTCAGGACGACGAACTCACTCTCCCCCAGCCGGATATCGCCAACTGTCGCGGACCCCGACATGCTGTGGGCCACGACGAACGGCCACTGCTGCTCATCGAGATCGAGAGTGGAGCCGAACGGTCGTCCGTGGGACTGCACGCGCGCCAGATGCAGTCGATCGAACTGCCTGCGAATGATGGTCGACGGTGCACCATCGGTGTCCGCGGCGCGTGCCGGGAGGGCGTGAGGGCCGGTCATTTCCACATCAACTACCTCTCTGTAGATCAGTTACTCGTGTAACTGTGACACGAGTAACCCAAGATTGCAAACGTTCTCAAAGATCGCAGGCAGAGAGCCTTCGTGAAAGGCCAGGATCTGGCTTCAGGCGGTGGTACGGCGGATGAGTCGCAGGAAGTCGGTGCCGATCGGGGCCGGTTCCTCGTCGTCCAGCACTGAGAGCGCTGACTGCACGACCGCTGCGCCCCATCCCTGCACGTCAATTTCGACGGTCGTCAAGGCGATTCGCGCCGCGGGAATGTTGTCGACGCCGATGACAGCCATGTCGGTGCCAGGGTGCAAGTCACGCGCGACAAGCGCAGCGGTGAACATCAGGGCGATCTCGTCGTTGTGCGCCGCGACGGCAGTCACCCCGTGCGCGAGGAACGAGTCGAGCGCAGCGAACACGGTGGCGGGGTCGTTGGGGTCGATCTTTTCGACGAGCGGGGGCGTGACGTGCAGGTCGAGGCATGCGGAGCGAACACCCTGCAGTCGCTCCTCGGCTATCAATGCGAGCGAAGCTGAGGCGGGAAGCGCGTAGCCCAGTCGGGTGTGACCGGACTGGGCAAGATACTCGGCCTGCATCCGTCCGGCCATCGCATTCGGGACGTAGCCGTGAACCCGCAGGAGCTTTCCTGGCGCGATCGCTCGGGCAGCTTCTTCGTCGAGCGAGAGTCCTCCCATCGTGATCACCAGAGCCGGGGAGACCATGCCGAGCAGTTCGCGGAGTGGACGAAGCTCCTCATCGAGGCGGTGTACGACGACACCGTAGCCCCGTTCTACGAGAGCCACGTCAAGCTGATGCAGAACGGTGCTGGACACATATCCGAGGGTGAAATCGCGGACCAGCGCGAGCACGATGCTGCTGTGTCCCAGGCGCAGCGACCGCGCCGGCGCGAAAGGCACGTGGCCGAGGTCCTTCGCTGTGCGCAGAACAAGTTCCCGGGTGGCCTGGGAGATGCTGCGCCCGGGCACGTTGTTGATGACGTAACTGACGGTGGCTCGAGAGACACCGGATGCCCGAGCGACATCGGCGCTGGTGACGCGCCGCTCCGCGCTCATCTCTGACTCCCTTGCGGTCGCCGCAAAGCCCACCCGAAGGTCGGGACCATATTCGGATCCTATCCGTACGGGTGCGCCGACGCGGGCACGGCGATCACGCCGTGCCCGCGTCGGTTCAGGTCAGGTCAAGTCACTCGACTTCAGCGTCCATCGCCTTCAGCACATCGGCCGGCTGCATCGTGCCTGCCAGCATGCCCTGCACTGCGGAGAACAGAGCCTGCTGGATCCGGGGATTCGGCCACCGCTGGTCGAGGTACGGCACAGTGCGCCCGTCCGTGAGGAACTCGGTCATCACCTTCTGGTTCTCGTCCATGTCCGCGCTGGGGTTCGGGATCGACGGGATCGTGCCGGCCAGTGCGTCGTTGTAGGCAGCCAGCCCCTCCGGCGTGGCAAGCCAGTCGACGAACTCGAAGGCGAGGTCCTTGTTCTTCGCGCCCGCGTTGACAGCCGCTCCGCCGGCATTGGATGCCGTAAGGAAATGGGTCTTGGCGCCGTCAGCGCCCGAGAAGGGAGTGATGAGGAATTCCTCGTCAGGAGCGAGTGTCTTCAGCGCCGCCAACTGGGTGCCGATTCCGAACATCCCGACTGCCTGCCCGCTGGCCACGAGCTTGTTCTGATCGTCCTGATTGCTGCCGGTAGGGTCCGGATTGAAGCAGCCCGCCTCGTTCATCTGCTGGTAGCGGTCCATCGCCGTCACCCAACCCTCATTCTCCGAGAACGTCGTCTTCCCGTTTGTGAGTTGCTTGTCGAAGTCAGGTGTGTCGTTGAAAACGAGGTCGGGGACGAGGCCGAACAGCGGGTTCTGGTTGGTGTTGAGGGTTCCGGCGCCGATTGCGTAGGCGACCTTGCCCTTGTCCTGCGCGGCCTCACAGAACGGAAGGACCTCGCTCCACTGCGTTGGCGCCGGAACCCCGACCTCAGCGAGAGCGGTCTGGTTGTACCAAGGACCGAACGAGCTGACCGCGGGTGCCATCAGGTACACCTTGCCGTCGATCGAGGTGAGATCGCGGATCGCCTCAGGATAGTTCTCCACCCAGTCCCGGTCAGTGAGGTCTTCGAGGAACCCGCCGGGAGCGATCTGGCTGATCGTCGCCGGGTTGCCATTGGCCGGCCACACGAACACGACATCCGCCGCCGTGCCGGCGCTCAACTGCGTGCGCAGCGTGGCCTGGTACTGCTCAACGTCAGCGGTCGAGACAACGATCTCAACATCGGGGTGCGACTCTTTGTACGCCGCAACCGCCGCGTCGATGCCGGCCTTCTCGGAGCCCTTCCAGAAGATTGACAGCAAGGTGCCGTCGCCGTCTGCCGTGTTGTCGCTTGCGGCGGGTGCAGTGCTGCAGCCGCTCAGGACGAGGGCGGCTACGGCGAGCGACGTCGCGGCCGTGAGCCCCATGCGCATGCGTGAAAGCGCCATGGTGGTTCCTTTCATTGTGTGTGATGCGGGTGATGCGAGGAATCGATGCTGTGGTTGGCTGGCTCAGCCCTTGACACCGCTGGCGAGCCCTTGAATGAGGGACTTCTGGATGAAGAAGAAGGCGACCACTACCGGCAGCGCGCCGATGAGAAGCGATGCGAACACCAACTCCCACTGGGTGGAGAACTCACCAACGAAGGAGTAGATCGCGACGGGGATGGTTTGGTTCCCTGTGCCGCTTAGGTAGAGCAGCGGAATCAGGAAGTCGTTCCAGACGAACAGACCGTTGAGGATCACCACGGTGCCTGTGACGGGTCGCACCAGCGGGAACACGACGCGGAAGAACGTCTGGAAGCGGTTTGCGCCATCGAGGGATGCCGCCTCTTCGTAGTCGATGGGCACCTGGCGCAGGAACTGGACGTACAGGAACACCGAGAACGGCAAACGCATCCCCACGTAGATGATGACGAGAGGAACGAGCCCTCCAAGCAGTCCCAGTTCGCGCATCAGGCGGTAGAGCGGGATCAGGCCCAGCTGGAACGGCAGCAGCAGGCCGACCATGAAGAGGTAGAACATCGCGCTTGACCACCGGGCCGTGATGCGCGCGAGCGGGTACGCCGCCATCGCGGCCAGCACCACCAGCAGGGTGACGCTGATCACGGTCACGATGATGCTGTTGACGATGGCCCCACCAAGCCCGGCCTGTGCCCACGCCTCGACGAAGTTGCGCCATGTCGGCTCCAGCGTGGGCGAGATCGGCGACTTGAGGTCGCTGGGGTCGCGGAACGCCATGTTCACGAGGATGTAGACCGGGAACAGGAATAGCAGTGCAGCTACGCAGAGGACGCCCTCAAGGGTGCCGGTACGCCAGGTGTAGCGGTTCATTTCTTCTCACCCCGGAGCAGGAAGCGGTACTGGATCACGCCGAGCACGGCGACGAAGAAGGTCAATACGACGGCCATTGCTGCGCTGTAACCGAACTCGCCGTACTGGAACGCGTTTCGGTACACCAGAGTCGACAGCGAGTTGGTGGAAGACGCCGGCCCGCCCTGCGTGGTCACCCAGATCTGATCGAAGATCATGAGGCCTCGGATGAGCGAGAGCATCAGATTTACAGTGATCGCCGGCGCCAGTAGCGGGCGAACCACATGCCAGAACCGCTGCCACGCGTTCGCGCCATCCAGGCTCGCCGCTTCCAGTTGCTCCGCCGGCACACCCTGCAAACCGGCGAGGAAGATCACCATCGAGTAACCGGAGAACTGCCAGATAACCATGACCGCGATCGCCCACAGGGCGATGTTCGGGTCGCCGAGCCAGTTCTGCGCAAGCGATCCGAGGCCGATGGAGCGCAGTACCTCGTTGATAGGGCCGTTCGGGGTGTAGATGAACTGCCAGATGAAGGCGACGACGATCGACAGCAGCACGACCGGCATGAAGAAGATGACGCGGAGAACATGCCGACTCTTCACCCTCGTGTTCAAGGCCAAGGCGAGGCCCAGCCCGATCACGTTCTCGAAGATCGTCATGACGATCGCCAGGGTCAGGGTGTTCGTCAGCGCCCGCAGTGCCTGGGGGTCCTGGAAGAACTTCACAAAGTTGTCCAGTCCAGTGAACTGCCAGTCCGGGTTCAGACCGTCCCAGTCGGTGAACGCGAACCCTGCGCCCTGAACACTGGGCACGATGACCACGAACAGGTAGGGCACCAGAGCCGGCACGGCGAACCACCAGATGGGTGAGATCCGGCGTCGGCGGGGACGGGGGCGCGGGCCGACATCAGCCGGTCGGACCGTCGTCACACCCGGCTCGGGTCGCGAGAGGACATCAGTTTGCACGGCGACCACCCTTCCGTCTCGCGCCACGCACATCTTGCGTACCGCTGACGCTGTTTTGGCTCTGCGAGTCATGTCGCAGACTCCTCTGCCAGATCGTGGAAACGGGGCGCGAACCGGCCTCCGGTCGGCTAGAGGTCTGTGCCATCGCCTCGGGCTGCCGCGGTGACATCAACTAACTCCTTCGTTGTTGCTGCTGCGCCGACGTTTGACGTCGGCCTCAAGTCGTGAGAACGTTATCAACGTTTGCGGGGTTGTGCAATCTGCCGAAAATCGCCCGCGCACCGACGTCTGTACCGAAGGAGACCGATGACCTCTCGCCTGCAACTTGCCCTGGACTTCCCCGCCGCGCTTGGCGTTCTGCCACAGGTGGCGACGGACATCGACATCGTCGAGGTGGGAACGCCGCTCCTTAAGCGGTTCGGGCTCTCGGTGATCTCCACCGTCCGCGAACTCGCACCGCGCGCCATGGTTCTCGCAGACAGCAAGACCGTCGATGGAGGCCTGCAGGAGGCGGGGATGCTGTTCGACGCCGGCGCTGACTACATCACCGCGCTCTCCTGCGCCAGCGCCGCGACGCTTCGCACTGTGGCCGAGGTTGCGGGCGACCGAGGACGCGGAGTGGTCCTTGACACGGTCACCGAGGCGGATCCGCTGACGGTCGCCATCGACGCGTTGCCCGCGGGAATCACCCACATCGCGTTGCACACTTCGACCGACGCACGCTTCGCCGGCGACCTCCACTCGAATGACTCCTTCGCTCGGGCTCGGAAGATCGACACTCGCCTGGGCATCGTGCTGGCTGGCGGCATCAACTTGGAGAACATCGCTGAGGCCGCCAGGCTCAACGCAGACGTGGTGGTCATCGGCCGCGCCATCACAGCGGCCGCTGATCCGGCCGCTGCGGCGAGCACCTTTGCGGAGGCGCTGCGATGACGGCCCTCGACACGGTGGTCGACGAGCTGCTGAGTGCGGTACGCAGTGTCGATGTCGGTGACCTCGAGCGCGCGGCGGCCGTCATTCGGGAGTCCGATGGGGCCATCACTTTTACGGGTCAGGGACGGTCAGGCCTCATCGGCGCAATGACTGCGATGCGTCTCATGCACCTCGGATTCCGAGCGCACAGCGCCGGTGAGTCCACTGCCCCGTCCGTGCGGGCAGGCGATGTGTTGGTGGCGATCTCTGGCAGCGGCACGACGCACACAACTGAGCACTTTGCACGGATCGCCGCGTCCGAGGGAGCAAAGGTGATTGCGGTTCTCAGGGATGCGGACAGTCCCATCGGGGCTCTCGCCGATGTCGTAGTCGAGATCCCCGCTGAAAAGCAATCGCAGGTTGGCGGCACTCGTTTCGAGCACACGGCACTGGTTGCGCTCGACGCAGTCGTGCACCTGCTGGCTGAATCGGTTCCCGATGCAAAGTCGGTGCTCCGGCGCAACCACACCAATCTGCAATGACTGGATGCGTACGCACGTCGTTCCAACTGGTGTCGATCGGCTCCGCGGTCATCGACCGAATCCTCGATGGCGTGGACCGTCTCGATGCAGTTGGTGGTGCAGCACTCAACGTCGCGGTCGGCGCGCAACGACTGGGGATCGCCACTAGCCTGATCGCCGTGGTCCAAGACGACGATGCCGGGCGAACCATCCGTTCGTTCCTCGAGCGAGAAGGGGTCGCTCTTGCGCGCTCGGCGCACACGACTCGGCCAACCGCAGTGGTGGAATCGCGACGAGACGGCGACGGGATCGAGTACAGGTTCTCCTCCGACGATCCGTCTGGGCTTCTCCAACTCGTCGATGAGCATTTCGCGTTCGTCAACCAAGGCCACACGGTGGCGCTCAGTGCCGCACGCTTCGCCGACGATGCGGGCCGGGTTGCGGCGCTGCTCGACGACGCGCCGGGCCGTGTGCTCTACGATCCGAACCCGCGCCGGCGTGGTGGCGATGATGCTCTCGCCCACCGCCGGGAGATCGAGACCCTCGCCCCGGTGATGGATTTGGTGAAGCTCTCCGCGGACGATGCCGACCTGCTTTGGGGCTGCTCACTCGACGACGCGACCGCAGAGATTCTTGGGCTCGGCGCGCGGGCAGTTCTAGCCACCCACGGCGCGGGCGGAGCGAGCATCACAACCTCCGCCGGGTCCACGTATGCTTCAAGCCAGCTCTCCGCGTCCGAGGTCGTAGACCCGATGGGCGCGGGAGACGCCACTCTCGCAGCCATCGGGGCTTCGATCGTGCGCGACGGCTGGCCGGCAGCGACGTCGGAGTGGACGGACCGGTTGCACTTCGCGATGGCCGTCGCTGCCTACACGTGTCTTCACTCCGGGGGAGCAACATCAATGCCACGAGCGGAACAGGTCAACCATGCGGGAGCCCGCCTTTGAGTAAAGCGACAAGCGTGACACTTCCGGAGGTGGCCCGCGAGGCCGGGGTCTCGACGGCGACGGCGGCCCGCGCGCTGGGCGGTTACGGCTCGGTGGGGGTGGCAACGAAAGAGGTAGTGCTCGCCGCCGCGGAGCGGCTCGGATACCGTCCCAACAAGCTCGCCAGCAGCATGATCACGGGCCGCACCCACTCCCTCGGTCTCATCGTCGGCGATATCGAGAACCCGTTCTTCTCCCGGCTTGCTCGCGCCGTCATCGACGGGGCACGAAGACGGGGCTACGACGTGCTGGCGACCAACACTGACGAGAACATCGAGGCCGAGCAGACAGCTCTTCGAGTGCTGCAGGAGAAGCGCGTCGACGGGCTTATCGTCTCTCCTGTTTCGCACCTGGGCGACGATCGAGGAGCTGAACTCGCAGCCCTTGATGTCCCGCTCGTGCTCGTCGACGACTACCTCGAAGACCTCGAAGTCGATTCGGTGATCTCGGACAACCTTGAGGGTGCCGATGAGGCGGTGCGCGCTCTCGTTGATGCCGGCCACCGAGACATCGCATTGATCACGCGCTCCGCCTCGGAACATGCCGGCGACATCGCGCAGCTGCCCGTGTCCCGCAGCGGAACCGAAAGAATGCGCGGCTATCGAGCCGCCCTCGAGCGCCTGGGAGTCCCTAGACGTCCCGAGTTCGAGCGGCGTGGCGGTCTGCGGGTCGAGCATGGAGCGTTGGCCATGGATGCGCTGCTCGCTCTCCCGCAGAGACCGACTGCCGTGATCACCACGAACGCGATCATCGCACTCGGAGTCTTGGACAGCCTGCGCCGGCACAACCTCACCGCGCCTGCTGACATGTCCATCGTCAGTTTCGACGACCCTCCGTGGGCTGCGCACACGAGTCCGCGGCTCACAACGGTTGATCAACCCACTGCCGAAATCGGTGACCTCGCGGTCAACCTGCTCATCGATCGCATCGAGAACATTCGCTCCGACTTCGGCGTCCATCGGCTTCCAACCCGGCTGATCCGGCGCGACTCGATCCGCCCGCGCTAGACGTCCGTGTGCGGCCCGGCCCGACCGGCAAGCGGTCGCCCGTCAGGCCGTGGTCCGCGCCGACTTCGAGTAGGCCGTTGCTGGTGCTTCTGTCTTCGCATCGAATGGCTGCAGTTCGCGGTCCGGTCCGATAGCCCCGTCCGCACGCATGCGCGCGAGGTCGTCTGCGCTGTAGCCGAGGGATTCGAGGACCTCGGTGGTGTGCTCGCCAGCGCTGGGAGGGATGATGCGCAGCGGCAGCGGTTCACCGTCGTACAGCACCGGGTGACCGAGCACCCGCACCTGTCCGGCGCGTGGGTGGTCGAATGACATGATGCTCGCGTTTGCACCGAGCTGAGGATCAGCCTCGACGTCCGCGTAGTCGCGCACCGGCGCATTCCAGATGCCTGCCTGCGTGAGCCGTTCCTCCCATTCCGCGGTCGTCGCCTGACGGAGGTGCTCAGCGATGCGTGCGCTGATCTCCTCCCGCTGCGTGAACTGGTCTTCTTTCGAGAGGCCAGCTAGCCAGGGGTCGTTGAACGCTCGGGCCAGTGTCTGGCCATCCGAGAGGGAGATCGTCAGGTAGCTGTCCGAGGTCTCGTACACGCCATACGGCGCCTGATGGAACCGGCTTCCGAGCCCGCTCGCGCTCCGGGGGTACAGGTTCGCACCGTTGAGGTGATAGTTGAACGGCTCGATTTGCAGGTCCAACGCCGCCGAGAGGAGGTTGCTGTCCACACGCCCTCCCTCCCCGGTGTGCTCCCGGCGGAAGAGGGCTGCGAGCACACCCATCGCACCGAGCGCGGCGGCATGCTGATCGACAATGGCGCTGCCCACGGGAGTGGGGATGCTGGCGGCTCCCCCGCTGAGCCCCGTCAGGCCACTGAGGGACTGGATCAGCAGGTCCTGCCCTGGTCGTAGCCGGGACGGACCGGTGGGTCCGAACCCGGTGAGGGAGCAGAAGACCAGACGGGGGTTCCTGGCGCGCATTGCATCCCAGGAAAACCCGAGCTTGTCGAGAACCCCGGGACGGAAGTTCTCCAGCACAACGTCGGCGTCTTCGATCAGCCGCCATAGCGCGTCGGCGCCCTCGGGTTCACGGAGGTTCAGTTCGACGCTGCGCTGGTTGCGCCCGGCAAGCAGGTAGAACACACTTTCATCGCCGACATAGGACTGCGCGCCGGACCAGTGTCGTTCGTAAGCTCCACCGGGTCGCTCCACCTTCACCATGTCCGCACCGAGGTCTGCGAGCATCTGCGCGCACGCGGGACCCTGCAGATAGTGGGTGAGGCTGACCACCCGGACGCCTGCCAGCGGGAGCGTCATCGTCCTTCGTCCTTTCCGGGAGTCTCGTTTCGAGCCGCCGTGAACTGCGGAGGGCGGCGTTCGAAGAACGCGGCAATACCCTCCTCGATGTCCGGGCCACGGAACACCTGGTGGCTGGCAGCGAGGGTGCGCTCGGTGGCTTCGCGCGTGTTCTCGTACCGCGCGCCGGCGAGCCCTTCCTTGATCAACGCGAGCGCCAGCGACGGCCCGTTGGCGAGTTCGGCTGCGAGCTCAAGCGCCCGCTCAACCGACTTGCCGGCAGGCGCAATCTCATCGACGAGCTGAATTCTGAACGCCTCGGACGCATCGATCATCTGCCCCGTGAACAGCAGCCGGCGGGCGGCGCCTTCTCCCACGACACGGGGCAGCCGGAAGACGCCACCGCTGCCGGGGAACACGCCCAGTTTCACCTCGGGAAAGCCGATGCGAGCGGTCTCGTCGATGATGCGCAGGTCGCAGGCCAGCGCGATCTCTGCGCCACCGCCGAGCGTCACACCGTTGAGGGCGGCGATCACCGGCTGGGGCAACTCCTCGATCGCCGTGAACGCTCGGTTCTCGGCGGCGAGCTTCTTCGAGACCACATCGTTGCGCACGCTCGCGAACTCGTTGATATCGCTTCCGGCGCAGAATGCCCGGTCGCCGTCGCCGGTCACGACAACCACACGCACCGAGCCGTCTGCGGCCAGGGCGCGGCAGTGCTCGTTGATCTGTCGAATGGATCCGAGCGTGTTGAGATTGAGGGGCGGGTTGGACAAAGTGAGCACGGCAACGCCGTTCGGGCGGCGCTCCAAGTTCACCAGTGATTGCGCGGTCATCGTCGATCCTCCAGGCCTTGAGGCTAAGGCGCCCTCCACTGCATACTCAATAGCGTCAGGGAAATGCTGTTAACGAGAAGCTAAGGACTTACGTGCGCGACCTAGAGAACCCTGAGTCTCCCCCGGTCGGAGACTCGAACGTCCGCGTGGTGCAGTCGGTGGGCCGAGCGTTCCGGCTGCTGCGCGTGATCGCCCGCAACAACCGGCCCATGAGTTTGAGCGACCTTGCAAGGGCGATCGAAACCAGCAAGCCGGCGACCTACCACCTGCTGCGTACGCTCATGCTGGAAGGCGTCATCGTGAGGCGCCCCGACAACCTGTACGAACTCGGCTGGGGTTTGTGGGAGTTCGGGAGCGCCGTTGTGAGATCCACGGATCTGGCTCGGGTTGCGCGATTCCACCTCGACCACCTCGCCGAGCAAACAGGGGAGGCGGTGTTGTTGAGCATCCGGGACGGCCACTCCGTGATCTACCTGGACCGCGGGCAGTCCTCCGAGAGTTTTGAGCTTGTCGCCAACACCGGCAGACGCTCATCACTGCATGCGAACGCGTCCGGAAAAGTGCTGCTGGCGTTCGCTCTGGATGATTTCATCGAGGAGATCCTTGCTGGCCCGCTGCGCGCGTTCACCACGAACACAATCACAGACCCCTTCGCGCTGCGCGCCGAGCTAGCGCGGGTGCGCGAGCAGGGATTCGCCGCGTGCTGGCAGGAGCAAGAGCTGGGCATGAGCAGCATCGGGGTCCCGATCCGCGACTACACCAACCGTGTGATCGCTGCCCTCACTCTTGCGGGACCGGCAGCCCGCGTGAACACCAACCGCGCGGGGCGGCTCGTATCAGCATTGTCCGCGGAGGCTGATGCGATCTCGTCAAGGCTGGGGGCCGCGATCGCCAACTCAAACTGAGTCACACAAACAGGCGCGGGGCGGGGGCCGTGCCCCCACCCCGCGCCCAATGCGGGCTCACGCAGCCAGTGAAACCGGCTGCTTCTGCTCCGCTTCGACGGCGCCAACCGTCTTCCGTCCGAATCGCTTGGGCAGCAGCAGGAGGCAGACCACCGTGACCAAGCCGAGGACGGCGATATAGGTTGCGACCAGCCATGGCGCACCCCCCGTCACCTGGAGAAGTGCGATGGCGATCAGCGGGGCGACACCGCCGGCAAGAGGTGCGGAGAACTCCCGAGCCAGTGAGATTCCAGAGAACCGCACGCGCGTGTCGAACATGTCAATGAACAGTGTCGGCTGCGCGGCGCACATCGGTCCGTATGCGAGCGCGATCGACAATGCGATCGTCGCCGCCGCCACGACAGGGTTCCCGGTATCCAGCAGGAGGAAGTAGGGGAAAGCAATGGCGACGAAGATGATCGCTCCACCGAGGTACACGTAGCGTGAGCCGATGCGGTCAGCCAGCGCGCCGTAGACGGGGATCAGGACGATACACAGGCCCGCACCGATGAGCGTGCCCACCAGACCAACGGTGCTGGTGAAACCAACCTGCGTCACGAGGTATGTGAGCACGAACACCTGAAGCAGGTAGGCCGAACCGTTCTCTGCGATACGAATACCCAGAGCGAGGAAGAACTCCTTCGGCTGCGTCTTGAACAGCGTCTTGATCGGGCTCTGGCTGTCCTTCTGCGCCGCCACGAGCTTCTCGAACTCCGGCGTCTCCGGCACGCGCAGGCGGATCACGAGACCGACGATGACCACGATGGCGCTCAGCAGGAACGGCACTCGCCAACCCCAGGCATCGAACTGCTCAGGCGGCAGCATTGAGAACAGGGCGAAAACCGATGCGGCAAGCACGATGCCGATGGAGATGCCGGCGCCGGGAAGACTCGACAGCAATCCTCGTCGCGGCTTTGGAGCGAACTCGCCGACGAGCACGATGGCTCCGGTGTACTCCGCGCCGGCGGCTGCTCCCTGAATCATGCGCAAGGCGAGCAGGAGGATCGGCGCGAGCACCCCGACCGCCGCGTAGGTGGGCAGTACGCCCATCAGCGTGGTGGCCGTGCCCATCAGAATCAGGGTGAACACGAGGACCTTCTTGCGACCAATCCGGTCGCCGAGGTGTCCGAAGATCACGCCTCCGATCGGCCGCACGAGGAAGCCCGTCGCGTACGTACCGAATGCGAGCAGCGTCCCGGTCAGCGGGTCGAAGGTGGGAAAGAACAGGCGGTTGAAGACCAGGGCCGCCGCCGTTCCGTACAAGTAGAAGTCGTACCACTCGACCACGCTGCCGATCACGGAGGCGCTCGTCACGCGCCTGATCAGCGTGCTCGAGGTCGTCGAGGTTGCTGTGGAGGTCATCTTTGTCCACTCCTTTGGGGCGCCGAGGGGCGCGAATGTCGGGTTGTCGGCAGTGTTGCCGGTTCGCTACGACACCGTAGAAGAGCGCGTATTTCGTAATCAATAGCCTCTGGCAAAACCTGTTAGCAGAAAGCTAACGGGCGCCATCATCGAGATCTGCCCCAACAATCGTACCGCGATCGAAGTGTGCGGGTTAGGCAGAAGATAACTCTTTTAGCTCCTGACTATTGCAGGTGTGGGACCCGCTCTGTAGCGTGGCGACGCCTGTTCCCGGCGCTCCCTTCAGAGAGGACCGATGATGACCTCCCCGCTTACGGCAGACACGACGACCGCCGTCGACGCGCGTACCGTGATCGAGATCGCCGCCGATCGGCTGGATCGATTGGTGACGACGCACCCCGGCAAGATCCCCGTGTTCACAGCAGACGGACGGTGGCACATCGCCGAGGATGCGTGGGCGCCGGCGTGGACGGGCGGGTTCCTCACCGGGCAGCTGTGGATCCTTGCGGACGCCACGGGAGACTCCGTGTGGCGCGAGCGCGCCGAGCGGTACTGCGACATCGTCGAGCCGCGCAAGACCGACCGCGGCACTCACGACCTCGGGTTCCTCTTCACCCCCAGTTGGGGGCGCCGCCACCTCGTGGACCCGACTGACCGCACCGCCGACGTTCTCGTTACGGCCGCCCGCACCCACGCCTCGAACTTCAACGAGCAGGGCGGGTACATCCGCACGTGGGTCAATCCGGGCAGCACGTTCATCGACATCATGATGAACCTCGACCTGCTCTACCAGGCTGGCGAGCTCGCGGGCGAGCAGCGACTGGTCGACGTTGCCAACGCGCACGCGCGCACAAGCCGCCGGTTCCTGGTGCGGGGCGATGCCACCACCGTCCACGAAGGATGGTTCAACCCCGACTCCGGCGAGTTCCTCCGCGCAGCCACGCACCAGGGGTATCGCGCTGACTCAAGTTGGGTCCGCGGGCACGCATGGGCGCTGTATGGGTTTGGGTCGTGCTTCCACCGGACCGGTGAGCTCGAGTTCCTGACAACGGCACGGGCCCTCGCCGACACCTACCTTGCTCACGCCATCGACGAGCCGGTCACCCCCAACGACTGGAGCGAGCCGACCCCGGAGTTCCCGTTCGAAGCTTCGGGTGCTGCCATCATGTGCGCTGGTCTCCTGCAGCTGGCGGAACTGGACCTCGAACGAGCCGACCGTTACGCAGATGCCGGCCTGCGGCTCTTGGCGAGGCTGAGCGCACCTCCCTTCCTATCCGTCGACGACCCCGCATGGGACGGCCTCATCAGGCGCTCGACGTATCACCGCGCCAACGGTCTCGGGGTCCAGGAGAGCAACATGTGGGGCGACTACTACTTCCTCGAGGCAATCGAGCGTGCCCAGCGAATCGGAGGGACGAACTCCGACGATGAATGAGCAGCCAATCGTTCCAGCACCCAACATCGTCCCCGTCATCGAGATCGACGATGCCGCCGCGGCGGTCCCGCTGGTGGACGCGCTGTCTGCCGGTGGGATCCGCCGGGTTGAGGTGACACTTCGCACCAGCGCCGGCCTTCCCACATTGGCGCGAATCGCACAGGATGGTCGACTGGCAGTGGGCGCCGGGTCCGTTCTCACGATCACCGACGCGCAGCGCGCCGCCGACGCTGGCGCAGCATTCGTGGTGTCTCCGGGGTATGCCGAGGACGTCGTGCAATGGTGTCAGGCCACAGGAATGCCGGTGTTTCCAGGTATCGCGACACCGACCGAAGCCCAGCGAGCGCTTTCTGACGGTTTGACCACGGTAAAGGTCTTTCCTGTCTCCTTGCTCGGCGGGACGAAGTTCCTCGCCGCGCTACGCGGTCCCTTCCCTCGACTGGAGTTCTTCCCCAGCGGGGGCATCGCGGTGGACAACGTGAGCGAGTACGGTCACACACCCGGTGTCGTCGCGATCGGGACTGGCTGGGTTGCACCGCGCGATCTGATTGATCGTGGCGAGTTCGATGAGATAGCTGCCCGCGCGGCTCGCGCGGTAACTGCGGCGCACCCGGGATCCCCGCAGCTATGACGAACAGCAGGTTCCTCCTCACGTTCGGCGAGACGATGGCTCTGTTCTCCACGACCGACCCGCTCGCGTATGCAGGTCAGGCGCGCGTGGGGCTCGGTGGTGCGGAGAGTAACGTCGCCGTCACGGTGAGCCGACTCGGTGTTGACGCGCACTGGATCGGTCGACGAGGAGCAGACAGTCTCGGCGATCGGGTTGAGCGGACGCTGCGCGGCGAAGGTGTCAACGTCCACGCGATCATTGATCCCGACTCTTCCACAGGCCTCATGATCAAGGAGCGCCGCAGTTCAGTCGCGACCAACGTCTGGTATTACCGAGATGGCAGTGCAGGCAGTCGGCTGAGCAAGGCCGACATCCCAGATGAGCTCGTCGCAGCCAGTGGGCTGCTGCACGTGACAGGCATCACCCCGCTACTCTCACCGCAGGCGCGGGAAGCAACCTTGCACGCCGTGCGGATTGCACGGGAGTCCGGGGTACCGGTCTCCTTCGACATCAACCACCGGCAGCGCCTAGCGGGAGGGATCGACGTTGTCGCCCTGTACCGGGAGATCGCACGCCAGGCGAGCATCATCTTCGCATCGGAGGACGAGGCATCGATCGTGGCACCCGACGCGACGGATGCCCATTCAGCGGTACTCGCTCTAGCCGACCTGGGCGCTAGCCAGGCCATCGTGAAGCTCGGCGACGCCGGGTGCGTCGCAAGCATCGACGGTGAGATCCACGAGGTTCCTGCGGTACCCGTCAACGCCGTGGACACGGTCGGCGCCGGCGACGCGTTCGTGGGCGGATACCTCGCACGTACGCTTCAAGGCGCGGAGCCCTCCGAACGCCTTGACACAGCCGTCGCCACAGGCGCGTTCGCATGCACGGTCAGCGGCGATTGGGAAGGTGCACCGACGGAGAGTGAACTCGCGGCCCTCTACTCGACCGAGCAGGTCGCGCGCTAGGGTCGCGCGCCCCTCAACGGCGGGTTCGGACGCACTGTCACCGAACAACAGACCGGCCATCACCGAGCTCGCGCGCGACGCTGGTGCGTGCGCGATGCTCCGGCCGAACGAGGATCTGCGACGCAGCCGAGTGCCACCGACTCCCGGCTCATCTCGTCGACGGCCGCGAGCAATGTCGACACGGCTGTCTCTGACCCCCGCCCCGTTCGCCGCGGGGGCCCCACGGGTGACGTGAGGGCTACTGCGCGTGGGGACAACCCGCCTCACCGATGCCCGTCCAGCCCCTCCCGGTGGTGCCGCGCGAAATGCTCCGCCGTTCGCTCCCAGTTGACCGCCTCGCACGCCTCGAGCAGTTCGCGCAGCACACTGTCGAGATTGTTGTAGCCGTGCCAGTAGTGCGCGTAGTCGAACTGGTTGGACGGGGTGTCATCCAGCGCGTCGAGCACGCGACGCGCGTTGCGCACCGCTTCTCCGATCCGCAGCGCGATTTCGCGGCCGCGCCCATCGTCAACATCCGTCATGGGATCACGACCAGCCACGGATCGAGACGAGTGGGAGCGGCTCGAAGCTCAGCGTCTCCATGTCAAGGACACCGGCGTTCCCGGCCATCACATCCCTGTTCAGCGAAATGATCTTCCGCCCATCGGCGAAGACGCGGTCGCCGTACACGTGCATGTGCCCGTGCATGAGCAGCCGCGGCTGGACCGCCTCCCAGACTCGTTCAACGCGCCTACGCGACGCAGCCGACTCGACCAGCGCGTCCTCCGGGAAGCCGTGAAGGTTGCGAACTAGAACGCTCTCGACTTCGGGTACCACGGTGCTCCCGGGCTCGTGTGTCAGCATCACATGAGCGGAGCCACCCGCGATGGCTTGGTCCACCATCTCGTCGGTGATGAGCTCGTCCTCGAACCAGTCCTTGCCAGGGGTGCGCCATCGCTTGTCGACCGACGCCGCGCCGCCCAGGCTCAACACTTCGCGGCCACCGAGCATGAAGCGGAACGGCCGAGGCAATAGCCACACCACCTCGCTGACGCGTATCGCCTTGCCGCGGGCCTCCGCTTGTGCCGTGGCGATCTTGCCCCAAGGCTCATGGTTACCCAGGGTGACCAGAATCCGATGGATGCCGGCCCGCCCCGCCCAGTAGTCGACCGCCGCCAAGCCGGGGGCCGTGATATCGAAGCCGAAGTCGCCCAACTGCAGGATGGTGGCTATCGATGGGTCGTGTTGCCGCATCGCCGGCAGCAACGTCTGCAGCCAGCCGGTGTTGCCGTGCCAGTCTCCGACCATCCACACCTGGGTGTCCGGAAGGGCGAACGTGGCCGCTGTCTCGAGCACACTCATGTGGCTCCTCAGTCTCACCCGTTCCGACCATGTTTGTCCGACCTGATCAGTAATGTCAAGGCGCTAAAGCGTAGCCGCGAGGATCGGGGGTCACGCGCCGGCGGTGACAGACGGTCGTGTGCATGGGCCGCACGACCGCCTGTCGCCGCAGGGAGTACTAGACCTTCGCGTTGCTGGCGACGGCAGCCGACACTTCCGTGAAGAACTCGGTCGCGTAGGCCTCGGCCTGGTCGCGGACCCACGCCGCGTTGACGAACGCAATCCAGCAGACCAGGAGAACCGCCTGTACGGCCCATACTCCGTAGGTGGCCATCGGGAAGTGCAGCCACAGACCGACTGCACCGTTGAGAAGTGCCGCGACCGCCACGATCCAGAACTCCACGGGCTTCCACGCGAGCATGTTGCGACGGAACCCGTATCCGATGTTCTCAGACTGCAGCAGCGTGCCTCGTCCAATCCGTGCGATCGCGACCTTCACGACGGCGACGTACTCGCGATCGGCTGCGGCCGGGTCCAGCTCCTCCTCGCGCTCGGTCGGGAGGGTCAGCCCGGTGAACGTCTCGAGTTCACGCCGTCGACGGACCGCCGAGGCCCCTTCCGACGACCGGAGCATCTTGGTGGTCGGCAGTCCACCCCACTCCTTCACGAGTCGCTCCTCCAATCGCCGACCACGCCCCCGGACGATCTCGGCCGAGAAGGCGATCACCCCGAGAACCGACAGCGCGGGGACGACGATCGCGACCTTCGGTTCTCCGAGCATGTAGAGGAGGAACGCGATGAACGGGAGTGCGACCAGGAGGGCCGGCTGGGTACGTGCACGGAGCACGTACCCGCGGCCGAACCAGGAGATCACTCTTCCTCGAGCGGGCCGACCGGGTCCATCGGCCCCCAGCCGGCACGCGAGATGCCGGACGAGTGGCAGATGGTGCGACCTTCGGTCACGTACACAGACGCGCCGCGGCGGCCCAGCGCGTTCGTGACGCGCGGCGACGGGTGCTTCTCCGAGTTCTTCGCGCTGCTGATGAGCGCCGAGGCGTTCGGGTTGTGAGGGTGGCCCTTCGTGCCGAGGATACGGTCGAGGATCGCCGGTCCGAGGTTGTGCCGGCTGCCGTGGTGCGGCGCCTGAAGCAGGTCCAGCGGATACGTCGAGATGCGCCCGCCCATCACGATCTCGTACGCGTCGATGGCCTGGTCGAGGGCTCCGATACCGGCGTCACCGGTCAGCAGAATCCGCTCGCCAGCGACCCGGAGGAGCGTGATCACCGACATGTTGTTGCGAGCCCCGGTGTCGTCGATGTTGTCGAGCGTCTCGAACGGGTATGCCGCGCGCACCCGCTCGAGGACCTTGGCGCCCTTGGTCAGCAGGGCGTGGCCGAAACCTCCCGCCGACAGCGACGCGGAACTGGTGCCGGCGGCATCGGCCACCGCCTCGTCCAGCATGCTTTCGTAGTACGGAAGGGCGGGGCCAAGGATCGTGACGGCGCCGCCGAAGCGGTCGGTGCCGGCGAACGGCTCGGTGACGGTCACACTCTTCGAGACGGCGAGGTTGACGACCTCCACGATGCGGTCGTAGTTGCCGATCTCGTGAGCCCGCGAGTTGTGCTTCCACGGAAGGTGGATCATCAGCTCCCCCACCGTGCAGGCTTCGAGCAGGGTCTTGATGCCGTTCAGGTGGTCGGTGTCGGGGTGCGTCGAGATCACCAGGTCGATGTGCGAGGTGCCGTAGAACTTCTTGATGTGGTCCGCGAGCTGGTCGCCCACGTCGGTGAAGCCGGCGTCGACGGCGATCACGACCTGGCGGTTCTCGGTCGGGTGGGTGAACCGCGCAGCGATGGCGTCGCCGCTGCGCGTACTGTCGCCGTCTTCGTTCTCAACGGGGAGAAAGTCGAGCTCAAGCATGGATATGTGAACCTCCGTATGGATAGACCGGTGAGCTGCTCGACGAGCGTCGACGAGCAGAAAGAGGGCAAGAAGAGAGCACGCGCGTGCGTCTCCGGGTTGTCTTGCCGCTCGGGTCTTGAGGAGGTGGTTCACGAAACTGCGGTTTCGCAACGCCCATCGGGAGCGTTAGAGTCAACTTGTTTCCGCCTAAAGAAACTGCGCGACCCCGAGCCACCTACGAGGACCCCTCACCGGTGTTCGGGGTCTTCGCGTTCTCAGGATAGCGCATCGGACACCTGAAACCGGAACTTGATGCCGGTTTAGGCGCCGTTTTCGCAGGAATCTGTCAGAACTGCCCGTTTAAACAGCTAGTGTGGGGGCGTGGAGATCAAATGCTGCTAGCTTTCCAGCTCGAAAATTACCGGTCGTTCCGCGACCCCTCCCACCTTGTGCTGACGCGCTCTCCGAAGAACGCCGACCGGAAGTTTCCCTACCCCACGGTGGCCCCCGCGGTGGCGCTGCTTGGCTCCAACGCGTCCGGAAAATCGAACCTCCTGCGCGGTCTGCGCCTCATGTTCCGGATGCTCTCGCAGTCGGCGGCGGATGCAGAAGCGGGTCTCCCCTTCGAACCGTTCCTGCTCGGATCGAAGCAGCACCCGTGGACCGAGTTCGAGATCACTGTCCTCGTCGACGACGTCCGCTACGAGTACGGATTCCGCTACGACGCGGATCGCATCTTGAAGGAGTGGCTACGGTCGTGGCCGAAAGGTCGCGTACGGGTGCTCTTCGAACGCGACGTTGACGCGCCCGAGACGTGGCGGTTCGGTGACACGCTCACCGGTCAGAATCAGGCGCTCGCGAATCTGACTCGACCCAACGCGCTGCTGATGTCGACGGTGAAGCTGCTCAACCACGAGACGTTGACCCCGCTGGGCGCCCGGTTATCGAGCATGGCCACCTGGGTCAACGGCGACATGCAACAGCTGCTCGAGCAGTCCATGGAGACGTATCGCGAGAACCCTCGCCTGCTCGACCGGGCGCGCCGGCTCCTCGCGATCGCCGATCTTGGCGTCGAATCCGTCACGATCGAGGAAGACGAGATACCCGAAGAGATCCGAGCCGTCTTTGCGGAAATGCGCTCCCATGCCCCCGACGCGGTCAAGATCGACTTCCCCGAGCGACACCTCTCACCTCGACTTACCCACCGTGCCGGCAGCAAGTCGATCACGCTTCCATTCAGCTTCGAGTCGGTAGGTACCCGCAACTTCCTCGCGCTGCTCGCTCCCATCCTGAAGTGTCTCGACACCGGGGGTGCGCTCATCATTGACGAAATCGATACGAGCCTGCACGCGTTGCTTGTGAACGAGCTTGTGCGACTGTTCACCAGCAGCGAGTCCAATCCGCGGCAAGCGCAGCTCATCCTCTCGACCCACGATGTCACGGTGATGATGAACACAACTCCGTTCGATGTCCTATCCCGGGAAGACATCTGGTTCATCAACAAGAACGCAGACGGGGTCTCGACCGTGGACCCGCTCGCCAAGTTGAAGGCCCGACCAAACGAGGTGTTCAGCCGCTACTACCTCTACGGCCGTTACGGCGGGGTACCCCGGCTCGAGCCGCGCGCTTTCGTTGACGCGGTCGCAGATCACGACAGCGGCGATGAATCCTGACCGTTTGCGCAGGCCACGCGCCACACAGTTCCCGAAAGACAGAGTGCTCGTCGTTGGATCCACGCCGCTGCACCGCGAGTACACGCGATGGCTGCTGAGGCGCATCGACCAGCACCCCGGCCTGTTCGAAGAGGCCTCACCCGCGGACGACCCCAAGCAGACGATTCGACGAGCCGCCAAGATCGCGCGGGATCAGCGCACCATGGGATCCGAGTGCCAGCAGGTCTGGGTGATCCTCGATGGCGTCACGCCGGACGAGGCCGCGGACCTGCAGCGCGACGCCAAAGCGCCCCGGGTATCAGTCGTCGGCTCCACCCCCGACCTTCGAACATGGCTGATGCTCCACCTCGCCGATCTGCCCGAACCCCCCACTTCCGAGGCCCTCACCGGAGCTCTCCAAGTTCTTTCGCCAACGTTCGCGCAGCCACTGCGCCGATACGAGGACGCGCTGTCCGGTCGGTACGAGGTGGCAAAGTCCCGGGCACTGGCCCTCGTTGAGCCGAGCGTCCGCACCGATGCGTACCGGTTGGTGGACAGCATTCTCGGTTCGTCGGAGAGGTTCCATGGGACGGCGCAGATCGGCCTGCTGTAGGCGACTACCGATCCATGAAGCGCCCCCGACCGAGCGTGCTGGGCGGCCAGCCGAGCCGGCGACAGGTCAGGCGCGCAGGGCGCCCCACAGGCGCTGAACGAGGGGCGGACCTTTCTCGGGGCCAAGCAGCGATCTCAACTCCGCGATTCGAATCACGCTCGCCCGGTGCGCCCTCGCTTCGTTGCGGGCAGCGACGGTGGTCACCGCGCCCACGAGTGTCCAGTCCACGAGGCGTCGGGCGGCATGTTGCCGCGGCCAGTAGGCGGAGAGTGTCGCCGCGGCCGCCATCGCGCCGTACGCCAAGACAACGGGGTTGAGCACGTGACCGCGCACGCCCCAGGCGATCACCGTGACTGCCGCCCACATCAGGATGAGCAGCGCAATCGCGGCCCATTGACCGAGTCGGGTGCCGGCCACGACCATCGTTGCCCCGAAGGCACCAAGACCGCACATGAGCAGTGCGCCCGCACCCACTACGACGTACGTTTGCCACTGCGTCAGCCACGGCGCAGCCCCCGCCGCCGCGATGGCAAGACAGCCCACGGTAACCGTGCCTACGCCGTTCGCGGCCAGCACTAACCAGACCGGCCGACGGGAGCGCGGCTGCAGCGCCTGCATTCGGACCTTCGCCTTCTGCCGAGTCTTTACCGCGTCATCAAGCTGGACGGAGACGTCAAAGACCACGAAGCCACCCAACTGCACGGTGAGGAAGAGCAGAAGGAGCGTTGCAGGTCCGATCACGAGCAGCGGGCCGATGTTCGCAGGCTCACTGAGGCAGGACAGCACAATGAGCAGCAAGGCGGGGACTAGAGCCGCGAAGCTGATCTCCGCGACACCCCCCAACAGCCGCCGAAGCCTCCCTGCGTCGACCGCATGACCCAACTGTTCGCCGAGGACCAGCACGTAAAAGCCCAGCAACGTTGGCACGTACACGCCGAAGACCCATCCGATCTCAGCGAGCACAGCGGAACCTGCTTGGATGGCCAGTTCCCACCACCGAACCCAGTCCGCGCCCGCCGCGACCCACAGCACTAGGAACGCGGCGGGCAGAGCAAGTAGAGCGACGAACGCGCCAAGCTCTGCAAATGACTCCCGGGCCCGTCGCGGCGCTGCTTCGACGACGACGTTGTCAGCCTTCCCCATGGCGCCACCGTAGCGAACGACAGAGTTCTTCGGTTGGTCCAGCCGGACCCCTCTCGCGCAGCCTGGAGCAAATACGTTACATATCCGGAATGTAATTAGATTCGGGTCGGTTACGGTTTCTGCCCCCGCCACCCTGGGTGGGGCTGACGAAAGGACTCCTATGACCGACAAGCAGCGCCTGATCGTGATCCATGGATACGGCGCCACGCCGCGGAGCCATTGGTTCCCCTGGCTGGCAGCGCAGGTGCCGAGCGTGACGGTCGAGGTCCCCGAGCTTCCGAATCCGACGGCTCCGAAGTTCGACACATGGGAAGTCGTCGCCGCAGAAGCGATCGCGGCTGCCGATGAGAACACCGTGGTCATCGGGCACAGCCTGGGTGCGGTCACTGCCCTCAATGCGCTTGCCGCGCTGCCCGAAGGTCGGAGGCTCGCCGGCATCGTTCTAGTCGGAGGATTCGCAGAACCACTGCCCGGATACGCGGCGCTCGACGCGTTTACCCGCGTACCGCTGGACATCGAGGCACTCCGAGCCCTCACGCCCAACCGGACGGTGTTTGTCTCCGACAACGACGCGATCGTCGACCCTGCGATCACCGCGAGGCTTGCGGCACGGTTCGGTGCGGACCTCGTCACGGTCCCGGGTGCGGGTCACTTTCAGGAGACCGAGGGCAAGACGACGTTCCCCGAACTGCTCCCTGCCCTGTCGGCCGCCGGGATCACGGTCGGATAGGGCACGAGATGTTCGAGACCGGCCCCCACTCCGCGACCGCATACGACTCGTCGACCTCGCAGCCACGGCCGATGCACTCGTACGTGCCATCCGAGGGCCATCGACTGAGTCACAACCCGTTGAACTCCATCGTCGGCCCGCGACCCATCGGCTGGATCTCGACGCGCACCACGGATGGCCGTCGCAACCTGGCGCCATACAGCTACTTCAACCTGCTTGACAACAGGCCACCGTTGCTGGCGTTTGCGAGCAACGGCTGGAAGGACACCGTCCAGATCGTGCAGGAGACAGGGGTGTTCATCTGGAACCTCGCAACGGTGGACCTCGTGGCGGAGGTGGAGGCCACGTCAAGCGACGAAGGTCGAGATGAGTTCGACGCCACGGGCCTGACGCCTGTCCGCGGCATGACGGTGAAAGCCGATCGAGTTGCCGAGAGCCCGGTAGCAATCGAGTGCGTCGCTACCCAGATCACTCAGCTGCAGACCCACAACGGCACGCAGCTCGATTCCTGGTTGGTCATCGGCGAAGCGGTACACATCCACCTCGACCCCCTCACCATCACCAATGACGTGTTTGAGATCAAGAAGGCTCGCACCCTGTTGCGGGGCGGGCGACCAGGCGAGTACTTCGGCGTGGACTACGCCTCGCGCATCCAGCTGACCACCTAGACGGCACGAGTCCCACTGGCACGACATCGGGACCGAGCGTGGTCCCAGTGGCCGGACGACGAACCGGTGGCCTCCGCATTGATGGCGACCCGGCACCCCAATGCCGGGTCGCCATCAGTGGTTTCGGCGAGCGAAAGGGCTCCGCGGGCGTCGTCTCGAAGCCCATCGAGTCGGCACGAGCGGCGGTCTGACACGCTCCTAGGACGAGCTGAGTATTGCAAACCGAACTCATCGGGTTTACCCTGGCTGAGTACTGGATGCTGTACTCAGCTTCCGTCCATATCTACATCGACTGACCCTGCGCCCGCAGGAGAGGAGTAGTCATGTCGCCTGTCGCTAGCCCGTCGTCACTGATCGACAGCGCGGTCGTCCACGTCGCGCAGGTGTCCCCGGGGTATCTGCGGGTCCAGTTCGACAACCCACCGCTGAATCTGTTCGACCCAGAAGTATTCGCCGGCCTTACACTCCTGCAGCAGTACGTCGACAGCGCCGCCGCGGACGTGCGAGTCGTTGTGTTCGAGTCAGCGCATCCGGACTTCTTCTTCGCCCACGTGGACTTTCCACGCGTAGGCGACATCTCGGCGGCAGCGGGCGGGCGCAGCCTGATCGAGCATTGGCCGAGTTTCAGTACGTGGCTTAGCCAGGCCCCCATCGTGAGCATCGCGAAGGTACGAGGCCGCGCGCGAGGAATCGGCAACGAGTTCGCCATCGCCTGCGATCTGAGATTTGCCAGTCTCGAGCGCGCGCAGTTCTGCCAGATCGAAGTCGGGTTTGGAATGGTTCCCGGTGGCGGCGCTTTGGAGTGGCTGCCGCGCCACATCGGCCGCGCCCGCGCCTTGGAGATGATCCTCGGCGCGGAGGACATCGACGCGAAGACCGCAGAACTGTACGGCCTCGTGAACCGGTCGCTTCCTGATGCCGATCTTGATGAGCATGTTGACCGGCTTGCCCGACGGATCGCAAGCTTTCCCGCACAGTCGATCGTGCGCACCAAAGCGCTCGTCGCGGCGAGACAGCAGCTTCCCGCCACCGACGAACTCCAGGAGAGCTTCCAGGCGATCCTGCAGCTGGCAACCTCCGAAGACTCGCGCGCCATCTCGGCTCGGGTTCGTGCCAAGGCCGGAGGGTCCCTCGCACCCGCGGAGCTGAATCTCCCGGACTGGTACGGACCGGAGCAGCGATGACCCTGCTCAGCCAGCCTGAGTATGGCGGTGGCCGCGTCGTCGAAGGCTTCTCGACCTGGGAAGGAACCTTCCGGAAGGGGCACGGCGCCATCTCAACGGGCAGCCCCGTCTTGACCGACGCTCCCTACACATACGCCAGCCGATTCGAGGGTGCCACGGGAGCAAGCCCCGAGGAGTTGCTCGCCGCTGCGCACGCCGCGTGCTTCAACCACGCCCTGGCAAACATCTCCGAGCTCCGCGGCGAGACGGTTCACAGGGTCACGACCTCGGCGTACGTAGAGATGGGACGGGACTCAGCCGGACCCGCCATCCTCGGTATCCACCTGACAGTGAAAGCCAACGTCGCCGAGGCGACAAAGCCGCATTTCGCTGACTTGGTCGAACGCGCGCGAGTCGGATGCGCATTCTCGAAGGCCCTTCGCGTCGAGGTGACCGTGACCGCCGAACACAACTGAGGACCGCACACCTCCGCTCAACCACGGCACAACATGAGCAAGCTGTAGTCAGATGAGGTCCCCCGAACACCACCTCCGACCCCAGGACAGAAGGGCTGTCATGCAACTCACAAACGGTCTTGACGACCGCGCCGGCTGGTCTGCCGTCGGCGTTTGCCCCATCGAGCGGACCACCCAGATCCTAGGCAACCGCACAGCGCTGCTAGTGCTGCGCGAGGCGTTCTACGGAACGACACGTTTCGAGGACTTCTGTGATCGGGTCGGGATGGCTCGCAGCGTCGGCGCCAGTCGGCTGCGGGCGCTAGAGGGCGCCAACCTGCTCAGACGGCGTTCCTATCAGGCGCCGGGGAAGCGCGCCCGCGAGGAGTACATACTCACACCCGCCGGAGCGGAGTTGGAACCGATCGTGATGGGGATCTTCAGCTGGGGACGCCGCCACGTCGCCGATGACGCAGTCCTAGACCTTGTCCACGACGGGTGTGGCGGCGGTGTCGAAGCAGTCCTCGAGTGCGAGCACGGCCATCGTGTGAGCGACACCGAACTCGCGCTGACACCGCAGGCACATGCGCACTGACACTGACCTGCATCACCCACACCTGGAAGAACACGACGTGACCCCCTCCCCGTATCAAGCAGACCTCGCGCCGACCAGGTACGTGGACGGCCCACTGGGCGAAACGTTCGCGTACCGTCTGCTCGGCCGCCCTGGCTCCACTCCCCCGCTCGTGCTGACGATGCGTCTGCGCGGCACGATCGACCACTGGGACCCCGCGTTTCTCGACGCGATCGCCCGGGAACGCGAAGTCATCATATTCGACAACCGCGGACTCAATGCATCAACGGGAGACCCCGCGTCGACAATCGAGGAGCTCGTCGATGGGACGATCGCATTCATCCAAGCGCTCGGCCTCCCTCAGGTCGATCTGCTGGGCTGGTCGATGGGCGGGATGGTTGCGTTCGGAGTGGCACTGACCGAGCCTGGGCTGGTGCGTCGGCTTATCATCGCCGGGAGTACGCCCGGAGGCATTCCCGACATCCCACGAATGAGCGAGCGAGTCGGCGCGATCGCGTCGAAGCCCGTCAACAGTGACGACGACTTCTTGGCGCTGTTCTTCCCTGAGACGCCGGCGGGTCGAGAGGCCGGCACGCAGCACCTGAAGCGGTTGCGCTATCGCCTCGACCAGTCACAAGCAGCGATCAGCGGCGATGCCGTGAGGGGGCAACTCACCGCACTCGGTCGGTTCCGCGAAGGGTACTGGGCTCGGCTCGAGCAGTTGGAGATGCCAGTGCTTCTTGCCAACGGCACCCACGACGTGATGATCCTTGCCGACCACACGTATGCGACAGCGAGGAAGTTGACCAAGGCGCGCACAGTGCTATGGAGCGATGCGGCGCACGCGTTCCTGTTCCAGCACGCCGAAGAGTTCGCGGACGATATCGACCGCTTTCTCGGGTCGCCCGACTGACGGCGCGAATTCGAAAGGCGCCAGTTGGAGAAGCGTGGTGCCCAGATCGTTTCGCGAACTACAGCTGTGAAGGTTCGCTTCTGCCAAGCTCTGGGGATGAACCTTGCTGCACCAGCGACGCTGGCGGTTGCACTGGCGATCGTGCTCTCCGGGTGCGCTTCGACTGATGGGCTGGCCCCGACACCGAAAGTGACGCCCGAGCGGTCCATTGAGGCGGCGAGCCCGGCATCGACACCTGAGATGCACGGAGAGTGCACTGGCGAGCCGTTTGAAGTCGTCATCACTTACGAAATCCGCGCGGACGCAGCTGGCGCCGTCTTCGTCGATGCAGCATCGAACCTGCCCGATGGCGCCGAGATGAACGCAAGCTTCTTTGTCGAGGGCGGCTACTTTGGCCAGGACGCCAGCGTGCTCGCCAATGGCACGATCACGTTCGGACCGTTCTCTGACAAAGGCACTCCCCTGCATGGTGACTATCTGATGTCGATCACCCTCCCCATCGCCCGAAACCAGCCGCAGAAGGTGCAGGAATGCATCGGTGAGGCAGGCGAACTCATGACGGGACCCCTGGTAGAGGTCGAAGAGATCACCGGCGACAACGTTGCAAGCGTCGACGTCCCCGTGACGCTGGGCTGACCCCACACCTGCAGCGTCGACATCACCGCCAGCCAGTCGCGCCAGACGGGACGGCAGGTCCCGCCCACCGTCCCGTCTGATTTGTCGCTACGTTCCCGGCGTGATGATCGCCTTGATTGTCGCGGGATCCTTCGCCGCCCCGAACGCGGCCTCGACGTCATCGAGGCCAAATCGGCCCGTCACCATCGCGTCCAGATCGACAAGTCCAGCAGCTGCGAACTCGATCGCCAGCGGCCACGTATTCGCATAGCGGAACACGCCTGTCACCACGAGTTCGCGAGCCTGGATTCGGGCAACCGGAAGTGGGAACTCATCCGCGCCCATGCCGACCAGCACGGCGCGTCCGGCAGGAGCGAGCGCACGGATGCCGCTGCGCACTGCGACCGCCGCGCCGGACGCGTCGATGAACACGTCGAAGTCGTCTGCGAGCTCCGCACCCGACGTCGGGTCGAACACCTTGGTCGCGCCGAACCGATGAGCGACATCACGCCGCCCCGCCGCTGGATCGCTGACAACGACCTCGGATGCCCCGAAAGCGCGAGCCACTTGCGCACAGATCACACCGATCGGTCCGGCGCCGGCGATGAGCACCCGCGATCCGGGACCGGTGCCAGCCTTCTGGTTCGCCCAGATTCCTACGGACAACGGCTCGCACAACGCGGCGGCCTCGAACGACAGGGAGGGCGGGATGGGGTGCGCGAAGTCGGCCTGGATCACCGCGTACTCCGCGAACGCGCCGTCGATCGGCGGCGTCGCGTAGAACTCCATCTGCGGGCAGAGGTTGTAGCGCCCCGCCTTGCACTGCGCGCAGACCCGGCATGGGCGCTGCGGCTCGATCGACACACGCTCACCGACACGATCCGCGGGCACGCCCGCACCGACAGCGACGATGGTCCCTGCAGCCTCATGGCCGAGGATCAAGGGGCCGTCGACGACGAAGTCTCCGATCCGCCCCTCGTCGAAATAGTGGACGTCCGACCCGCAGACACCGACCGCGGCGATGCGCACCACCACCTGGTCGGCCGCCGGGACCGGCCAGTCCACCTCAAGCACTTCCAGCTCGCCCTGTCTGAGCAGCACGCTCGCCTTCATCTTCTCTGCCATCTTTCTTCTCCCTACGGATGACGTTTCGGACGGTACGATACGTCCACGGCGCAACAAAGCAGCAACATCGGCGCTCATATGAGCGGAGGATAGATGGGACCCGAGGAAATGCTGCGGTTGGCGTACGTGGCCAACCGCTACTACAACGACAACCGCTCCAGAATTGAGATCGCTGACGAGCTCGGCCTCAGCCGGTTCAAGGTCGCGAGAATGCTTGAGGAAGCCAAAGAGCGCGGCATCGTGAGCATCACGGTGGAGACACCGGGGCCGGTCGACGCCCATCTCTCCCTGCGCCTCAAAGAGCGTTTCGGATTGCGGCGAGCGCTGGTAGTCGCGACGCCGATGGAGAACTCCGAGGTCGTTCAGCAGTATCTCGGCCGTGTCGCCGCCCAATTGTTGGAGGAGCTGGTGACCCCCGGTGAGGTCGTCGGACTGACCTCGGGTCGCACCCTCACGGTCATGGCGCGCAACCTCGGCGCCTTGGCCAGCGCGGACATCGTCCAGTTGTCCGGTGTCGCTGGCTCAATTCAGAGCACCGCTGTCGAAGTGATGCGGCGCGCCAGCCTCGTCTCTGGCGGCCGGGCATACACGATCTACGCGCCGCTGGTGATGTCGGACGTCGATGCGACGACAGTTCTGCGACGTCAGCCGGAGATCTCCACCACCTTGGCGCAGTATTCGCGGGTGAGTCTGGCGATGGTGGCGGTCGGCAGCTGGCAGCCGCCGGACTCCGAGCTGTTTGAGAGCAGAGCGCTCGACCAGCGCACCCGAACGATGCTGCTGCAGAAGGGCGTCATTGCGGATGTCGGGGGGCTGCTCGTGGCCCGCGATGGCCGGCTGATTCGCGACCTCGACGCCCGCACAATCGCAGCAAACGAAGAACAGTTGCGCGCGATCCCGGAAGTGATCGGCGTTGCCGGCGGCCGGAACAAGACGGATGCCGTGATGGCGGCGCTGCGGTCCGGGTTGGTGAACTCTCTGGTGACCGACAGCGGCCTGGCCAGGAGGCTCCTCGACGAGTAACGCTCATATGAGCGGGCATGTTTGACGCTCGTTGGCCACACGCGCATACTTTGTGGAAACGTTGCCGCACCCGATCGGCAACCCTCCCAACACAAGGAAGTGACCACAATGCGGAAGGCAACACAGCGCGGCGCCGCCCTCGCGGTCGCGGCATTCACCGCAGTCGCACTCAGCGGCTGCGGACTTGCCGCCGGCGGCGCGTCGACGAATCTGAGCGTCTGGCACCAACTGGCTGGCTCCGGCAACGAGGCGATGCAGCAGTTGATCGACGACTTCAATGAGGCACACCCCGACACCAAGTTCGAGAACCGGCAGCTTGCCGATGGCGAAGCAGACACCGTGGTGCGAACCGGCATCTCCGGCAACAACCCGCCCGCGATCTTGCAGTTCGAGGGGTTCCGGCAGACCGAGGAGTACGCCAAAGAGGGGCTTCTCACGGACATCACCGACTGGTGGAACGAGCACAAGGACGCGTTCTCCTACTCGGACAGCAAGCTTGTGGAGGGGCTCTGCTCCTACGAGGGCAAGGTGTACTGCATCCCGCTGGACCTCTACACCAGCAACGTGCTCTACATGAACCCGGACCTCGCCGCCAAGTACGGCATCGAAGCCCCCACCAAGGTGAGCGACTTCGTGGATATCGCCAAGAAGCTCGAGGGCACCGGGATCAATGCAGTCTCGCTCTACAGCGGTGAAGGCTGGGAAGCGGCGCAGTGGTGGTACCTGCTGGCCATCCAGCGCTGCGGGATCGACACGATCAACGCCGCGGCAGCACAGGACGGCGCCCGTTGGGACGACCCGTGCTTCCTCGAGGCGGCGAAGGATGTCGCACAGCTGGCCGCAGCGGGGGTGTTCCCCGAAGGCGTAGCCGGCTCCGACTACAACTCGATGATGTCGCTGTTCCTTTCCGGCAAGTCAGTATTCATGCAGACGGGCACCTGGTTCCAGCAGACTCTGGCGGAGACTCCGCCGTCGTTCGATGTGCAGCTCAAGCCGTTCCCGCAGGCTGACCCGGCCAACCCCTCAACCGAGCAGCTCGGCGGCATCAACGAAGGCTTCGGCATCCCCGCCAAGGTGAAGGACAAGGACGCCTCCTACGAGTTCCTCAGCTACATGGCGCAGAAGTCCTCTGGCGACCTGTTCTCGAAGGCGTCCGTGATGAACATGATCGCCGACTCCCAGGCGGCCCTCCCCGAGGACCTGCAGCCGGCGTGGGACATCGCCTCACAGGCGTTCACCGGCGGCGGGCAGGGTTTCGTCACCTACTTCGAAGGACTCGTGCCGCCGGAGGTCGGCGACCAGGCCATGTACAACGGCGCGACCGGGGTCGCTGCCGGGACCATGACGCCCGAGGACTTCGTCGCCTCGGTGCAGCAGGCCGCCGAAACAGCAGCAGGCTGACCCCTACGCTCCCGGGAGCGTCGCCCGAAAGGCGCTCCCGGGACGTCCGCCGAAATGGACTTCTCCTCATGACCACTACCGCGATCCGCAACAGCCGGAGACGCAAGCCATTCAACTCCACCCGGTCACCCGGGAGGGCACTGGCAGCGATCGCCCCCGGATACTTCTTCTTCGTCGCATTCCTGCTGATCCCGCTCGGGCTGACCGTGCTGTTGAGCTTCACGGACTGGAACGGCTACAGCTACGACAACATCCACTTCAATGGCGTCGACAACTACATCCGACTCGCCGGGGATACCGTCTTCCTCCAGGCACTGGTCCACAACATCTGGTTCCTGATCGGCTCCGTCGTCCTCCGCACACTTCTCGCCCTCGGCTTGGCCCTGGCCCTGCGCCGCGCCTTCCCACTCAGCGGGTTCTTCCAGGGCGTCTTCCTCATCCCGACCACCCTTTCGCTGGTCGTGGTCGGCCTTGTGTTGAAGTTCCTCCTCGACCCGAACAACGGACTGATCAACCCACTGCTGAAGGCTGTTGGGCTCGGGGCGTTCGCGGGCGCGTGGCTGGCGGACCCGAACCGGGCACTGCCGATCCTCATCCTGCTCGACGTGTGGATCGGCTTCGGGATCTACCTGTTCATCTTCCTGTCCAGCATGTCGACCCTGCCGGGTGACGTCTTCGAGGCAGCCAAGGTCGACGGCGCAAAGAAGTGGCAGGAGACGTGGTTCGTCACCCTCCCGATGATCTCCGACACCATCAAGCTCGTCGTGCTGCTCGCGGCGATCGACAGTCTGAAAGTGTTCGCGACCATCTACGTCACCACCGGCGGTGGCCCCAACCACGCCACCGAGGTGCTGTCCACATGGGCGTTCTTCCAGGCGTTCAGTGGCAACCAGGTCGGCTACGGCAGCGCGATCCTCGTGGTGCTGCTGCTCATCACTCTGGTGCTCACCTTCTTCTACGTCCGTCAGGGCCGCGGTGATCGTGCCGAACGTCGCGCGGCGCGCGCCACCGTTGAAGGAGACGAACGATGAACGCGAGCACGGTGGCGAACCGCGCCATCAAGTACGTACTGCTCGGTCTGCTGGCGCTGACGATCCTGTACCCGCTGTTCTGGATGGGCACGATCTCGCTGCGAGACAACAGTTCCGCGTTGGCGAACCCGTTCGGATTCGACGGCACCTGGAGCCTGGACAACTACATCTTCCTCATCGAGGACGGCCGGTTGGGCACCTGGATCACCAACAGCGTGATCGTGAACGTCCTCAGCGTCGTGTTCATCGCCCTGCTGGCGGCCGTCGCGGCGTACGGGTTCTCGACGTTCGACTTCCCCGGCAAGAACATCTGGTTCGGCCTGCTCATCATCGGCCTGATGGTGCCGCCGCAGGCTCTCGTCATCGCCGGCTACCGATGGATCGAAGTCCTCGGAATCGAGAACAGCTATCTTGCGCTCGTGATGACTTATCTCGGCTGGACACCATTCGGCATCCTCGTGATGCGGAATTTCTTCGACTCTGTCCCGAAAGAACTACGTGAGGCGGCGACCATGGACGGTGCCGGCCACGTCCGCATCTTCCTCCAGGTGATGCTGCCGCTGGCTCGACCGGCGCTGACGACGGTGATCATCTTCAACGTCATCTGGGTCTGGAACGACTTCATCTACCCGCTGGTCTACATCCAGAGCCCGGACCTGTACACCGTCCCGGTGGGGGTACTGCAGTTCGCAGGTCGATCGACCTCGCAGATCGCGGTGCAGATGGCCGTGCTCGCCGTGGCGACAGCGCTACCCCTGCTGGTCTACCTGCTCTTCCGCAAGCAGTTCGTACGCGGCGTGCTCGAAGGGGCGGTGAAGGGATGACCGCCGCCGATGCCGTCGAGCCGCTCGACTCGACAGTGAACCAGTCACCGCCGACGTTGAAAGACGTCGCCGCCGCGGCAGGCGTCGGACTCGGGACGGTGTCGCGCGTCCTCTCCGGCAACGGCCGGGTCGCCGACGCCACCCGAACCCGTGTCGAGGAGGTGGTGCGCGAACTGGGTTACCGCCCCAGTGCCCTCGGCCGGGGTTTGAAGCGGCAACGCACCGACACCATCGGCCTCCTGGTCGCCGACATCGCCAACCCGTTCTACGGCGAGTTCGCCAAGGGTGTGCTCGACGCTGCGAAAGCCGCCGGCCGCCATGTCATCGTCGGGTCCAGCGGTGAGGACCCGACTGCCGAACGGGAGTACGTAGACCTCCTCCTTGAGCAGCGAGTGGACGGGATCATTGCCTTCCCGACGGGCGGCAATGTGCAGACCTGGCGTGCAGCAAGGGACCGGGGCGTCTCTGTCGTCTTCGCTGACCGGCTGCTGGCCGGCTTCGATGCGCCAGCGGTTGTCATCGACAACGACGAGGCTGCCTTCCGTCTCACGGTGCACTTGTTCAAGCAAGGCCACTCACGGATCGGGTACCTCGGCGGCCCAGTCGCGCTGTCAAGCGGTCGGTTGCGTGAGGAAGGATTCCGCCGCGCCCACCAGGTGACGGGGATGCCGCTAAGCGAAGACCTGATCATCCGCCAGGAGTTCACTCGCGACTCAGCGCACGGCAGTGCGTTGAGTCTGGTGGACCGCCCAGACCGGCCAACCGCCGTCATCGCCTCGAACAATGTGCTCGGTGAGGCGGCGCTGGCCGCGATCGGCACCCTCGGACTGCGGATGCCGCAGGACATCTCACTGGCCATGATCGACGACGTGCCCTGGGCATGGCTCACTCACCCGTCGATCACCGTGATCTCGCAGCCCACCCGAGCACTCGGTGCGGAAGCTATCCGCCTGATCAGCGAAGGCATCGACACCGGAGTCAGCGTGCTCCCCACCGAACTACTGATCAGGGAAAGCACCGGACGCCTGTAGCTCCGGGCCACTGAACACCCACACCCGACCCAACAACGAACAGAAAGCTCTCACGCACATGGAACGCGGCGTCTACTTCGACGGATGGTCCCCCCAGACCTACTGCCAGCACCCCAGCATGCCACCACGCCGTCTCAGCATGCTCGACGACCTCGAAGAGATGGGCGCCACCATCCTGGTCTGGGCGGGCCTCGGCGGCGGCTCGATCAGTCTGCCCTACCTCGAGGAGGAGGCCTACGGCCCCGTCCCGGCCCGTTTCCGTCACTACGGCTACGTCTCCGAGTCGGAGTTCATCCACCACGCCCGCGAGCGCGACATCGACCTGTTCGCGATCATCTTCGAATCGCAGGCGTGGGAGTTTCCCGCCGAGCTCGTCGACGGCGAGGTGGTCGCTCAGAATGAGCTGCGCGGCGTCGCCCCACAGACCACGATCGGGCTGCGGGAGTTCAGTACCGACACCGGACCTGCGTCGTGGAAGCCGTTCCGTCACTACTTCCCCGATGGGCTGGTCAACTCCGCCGGCGAGCAGGTCACCAACCTGTGGGAGGAAGTCGCGTGCCGCGACCTCGAAGGCAACCCGATCCGTGCGCACTGGGTCGAGGTAGCGGTCCGCGACCAGGTCAGCTACTACGCCGACCGTAACAACCCGGTGTGGCGGGAGTATCTGAAGGCAGTCATCAGGATTCAGATCGACGCGGGGGCCCGCGGCATCCAGCTCGACGAGACCGACACGCCGATGAGTGCGCTGCGCTACGGCGGCTGCTTCTGTCGAGACTGCATGGATGAGATGCGCGCGTACTTGCTCGCCCTCGACGAGATTCCGGTCGAACTGGAAGGCGTTGACCTGACACGGTTCGACTACCGTGCCTGGCTCCTCGAGCTCGGCCACCGCGCCGGCGAGAATCCACGCGGGCTTCCGTTGTACCAGCACTTCAGCCGCTGCCAGCAGCTGGCCATCGCCCGCACGTTCGAGGAGCTCTCCACCTACGCCAAGCAGTACGCAGCCTCGAAGGGCGTCGAGATCCGGGTCGCCGGGAACTTCTACGATTGCGCGCCGTACTTCGACCCGATGGTCGATCACGTCGATGTGCTGGTCACCGAGATGCGTGAGACGAAGTACCAGCAGCCCTGGTACTTCCGCCACGGCGTCGGGCTCTCCCGCGGCAAGCCGCTCGTCGCCGTCGAAAACCCCTACGGCGGGGTCACCGAGCAACTCCTTCAGAAGGTGCAGCTCGGACGCGCGTTCGACCTGTTCCGGCTCACGATCTTCGAGGCCAGCGCCATGGGCGCGAACATGTCGCTGCCCTACGGGTCGTGGCTGGGCACCGAGGTGAAGGATTCGTACTGGGTGCCCCGCCACCTCGTGGTCGAGACCGGCCAGTTCCTCAAAGAGATCGACCACCTCATCTCGCCGTCGTCGCCCCACCGGACCGCTGTCGTGCACTCGGTGCGCAGCCTCATCGCGCTGACGATCGACTCCGACCAGTTCAACGACGGGGAACGCTGGTTCCCCGACGTCGAACAGCCCGACGCGCCGGCACAGTCGTACTGGGAGGTCATCGAATCCCTCAGCCGGTCCTCCAAGGGGTACGACGTCGTGGTGTTCCCGGACGAAGCGCTCCGTGCGAATGACGTGACCGGACAGTCCCTGTCCCGGTACGAGACGATCGTTCTGCCCGACGTGTGGGCCGTCAGTGCCGAGCAGCATCGGGCTCTTCTCGACTACGTACACCGCGGTGGACATGTCCTCATCCACGGGGTGTACGGCAGCGAGCTGGACCCCGCCACCCGCGAGGAACTGACGTCGCACGCCAATGTCGCGATCGTCGACGCAATCGACGAGCTGCCGGCGCTGACGCCTGTCGACATTGTCGCGGACCTCGGCCCGTTGGCCGCGGCGAGCCTGCACGAACTGCAGTCCGGCGCCGTCGCGCTTCATCTCGTGAACTACGACTACGACGAGGAGAGCGACGTCGTCCGCCCACGCACGGGAGTGACGGTCGGCGCACAGCTGGCTGGCACCTTCAGCCGGGCACGCCTGTACGCGCCCGGCGAGCAGGCTGTGGACCTGGAGCTGACGCAGCAGGAGGGTGTGTGGACGGTGACGGTGCCCCAGCTGGCAACCTATGCAGTGATCGAGTTCAGCCAGGGTGAGGACTGATGACTGGCCTGTCCCCGATGATCCTCGCCCCCAATCGTCCGGCGCGCCCGTACCGTGGGGGTGAGGGGATCGCCGCGCTGCGAGGTACCAGCTCGGAGGACGACCACCGCCCCGAGGACTTCATCGCGTCGACGGTGTCCATCTTCGGCGACGACCACATCGGCTTGTCAACGCTTCCGGACGGTTCAGTGCTCAAGGATGCGATCGCCCAGACGCCGGAGCAGTTCCTCGGCGCCTCACATGTGGATGCCTTCGGAGCCCAGCCCGAACTGCTCGTGAAGCTACTCGACACGGGAGAACGGCTGTTCGTCCATTTCCATCCCGATGACGCGTTCGCCGCGAAGCATCTTGGTCTCGCTCACGGCAAGACCGAAGCGTGGATCGTCACAGCCATCCGCGACGCGGGGCCGGACTCGGGCGCTGCCTATCTTGGGTTCGCTCGCGATGTCAGTGCCGAAGAGGTCGCGGACTGGGTTGACTCGCAGAACGTGCCGGGGATGCTGGCGGCCATGAACAAGATCGTCCTGAGGGTGGGTGACGCGATTCTGGTGCCCGCCGGTGTCCCTCACGCCCTGGGCCCCGGGCTGACGGTTGTCGAACTCCAGGAGCCAGCCGACGTTTCCGTGTTGCTGGAGTTCACCGGTTATCCCGGCGTCGATCGTCGCAACGCATTCTTGGACTTGGATGAGGCAACTGCGCTGACCGCCCTGGACCGGTCGAGCTGGGGCGGAGCCAGGCTGCGCAGCCTCATGGTCGCGCGACGCAATGGCTGGCTCCTACCCCCCGCTGCTGACCGCTTCTTCCGGGCCGAGCGGATCAAGGCCGACGGTGCGCATGGGTTGGCAAGCGGGTATGCCGTCCTTGTCGTCATCGACGGCGCGGGAGCAATTCGGACGTCGGACAGCGAGATCGCGGTGGAGCGCGGAGCGACGGTGCTGGTGCCGTTTGCTGCGGGGAGCGTGGAACTCGTTGGGCCGATGGAAGTCATCCGGTGTATCCCACCCGCGGTCGCCCGCAGACATGAGCATGACGTGAGCGCCTGAGCAGCAGACGCGAGGAAGACTGCTGGAGCTTCAACCCAGCATCAGGCCCGCACCCCGTCCACGGCAGCCCCAGTGCCGAGCCCCGTTCCCCCCAGCGGGCAGTGACAGTTTCGGGTGCGGTTCAGGTCCCTCGGCCGCCGCAACGTCCCACGCGGCGGCCGAGGGACTCTTCTCACGCAACCGTGCTCCGGTCTGGGGATGGTTGTTGGTCCCACATCGCTCACGTGCAAGCGCTCGGCGGGCGGGGGGGGGGGGGGGCGGGCCGCCGTCGGCCCCCCGCCGCGCGCGCGACACGCGGCCGGCTGGCTGCGGGGACGGACGCCCATCGCCCCCCACACC
>NZ_JBHXJQ010000002.1:144162-242441 GCF_042722305.1 Microbacterium sp. NPDC058389 | reverse complement strand
TGCGTCGACAAACTGTCGACGCACGCCCGGCGAGGTCAAAGCGCGTACGCGTACTGGTGGACGTACCGCGGCTCCGCGCCGAGAACACTCGCGGTGTCGTTGGCCCACGACGCGGTGCGCAGCAGTGCACGCCCGATGAACACTGCATCGACATGGTCCTCTTCAACCAGTCGCTGTGCTCGGGCGGGCGTGTCGATCCGTCCCACCGCCGCCGTCGGCACTCCGCTGCGAGCGCGAATGATGGCGGCCTTGCTGCTCTGGTAGTCCGGAGCGTGGGGGATGTCGACGATGTCGATTCCTCCCGAGGAGGCATCGATGAGGTCGACGCCGTGGGAGGCGAGGATCGAGGCGAGCTGGACCGTCTGGTCTACCGTCCAGCTGGCACGGTGATCCTGTTCGTTCTCTTCGATCCAGTCGGTGCTGGACACTCGGACGAACAACGGCTTGGTCTCTGGCCAGACCTTGCGGATGGCCTGCACCGTCTCCAGCACAATGCGGATCCGGTTCTCAAACGTTCCGCCGTACTCGTCGGAACGGTCGTTGGCGACCGGCGACAGGAACGAATGGAGCAGGTAGCCGTGGGCCGCGTGGAGCTCCAGAACGTCGAAGCCTGCTTCATCGGCGCGCCTGGCCGCAGCCGCGAACGAGTCCACGATGTCGTTGATCTCATCGACGGAGAGCGCGTGGGGTGCGTGCGAGCCGGTGAAGGCCAGCGGGCTCGGAGCCTCGGTGGTCCATCCGTTCTGATCCGGGCTGAGCGCGGCGCCACCGTGCCACGGCGCGGCGGTCGATCCCTTCCGGCCTGCGTGCGCGATCTCGATGCCTGCCTTCGCGCCTGCGGCGTGGATCTCTGCGACCAGGAGTGCGTACCCAGGGATCTGTTCATCGTCCCAGATTCCGAGGTCGTTGGGCGTGATGCGGCCAGTCGGGGTGACGGCCGTCGCTTCCAAAACGACGAGACCGACTCCGCCGGCGGCTCGCGCGGCGTAGTGGGCGTGGTGGAACGGTGTCAGGAAGCCCACGTAGTCCCCGTCCGCGGCGGACGAGTAGGTGCACATCGGGGACATCCAGATCCTGTTCGGGATCTCGACGTCTCGTAGCTTCAGTGGGTCAAACAGGCTCGGCATACAGAATCCTCTCTTAGTACGAGAACTTTCGTACTAAGAAATTGTACGAAGATCGTCGTACTAGCTGTCAAGTACATTACGATCGACGGCGTCAGCGCGAGCCGTCTGGCCGGCGGATACGCTGCACGATCGATCGAGGTTGCATATGGCACGAGTCCTTACACATCCGGCAGTTGCGGAGATCAGTCTGGACAGCGTGCTGGCCGCGCTCGCGGATCCGATTCGACGGAGCATCGTGGCGCAGCTGCTCGAGAGCGGCGACGCGCAGCCGTGCGGTGCGTTCGAGCTGCCGATCGCGAAGGCGACGACCACCTACCACTTTCGGGTTCTCCGAGAAGCCGGGCTGATCCGTCAGCACTACGAAGGCACGACGATCCAGAATCAGTTGCGCCGGGAGGATCTCACCGAGGCCTTCCCGGGACTCCTTGATGCGGTGTTCGCCCGTCAGGCGTGAACTGCGTGGCGGCCCACTCGCCTGAATAGGCAAACGGGTGGTGGGGTGCATGGCATCCCCACCACCCGTGCTCACCGGTGGCTAGATCACCGGCTCACCACTCGCCAGCGGACGTGGATCCTTGCGTAGAAGCCTGGCCAGTCCAGTCGGACGCGGCAGCCTGATCGGCGGGCTTCCAGGACTGGTTCCTGCTGGCAGTCCACTCGCTCGCGTTCTCGTCGCTCCACTCACCGTCGCTGGACTCACTCCAGTCATCGGAGTCACCCCAGCCCTGCGATTTGCGGATGAGGGCGGCCGCAGCGACAGCACCGACGACAAGCGCGACAGCCGCGCCATAGTACACGGCGGAGTAACCCGCGACGCTGTCCGAGCTCGCGCTGCCGTAGCCGCCGCCGATCGAGATGAACAGGGTGGTGAAGATCGCCAGCGCGATAGATCCACCCAGCTGCATTGACGAGTTCACGACGGCGGACGCTGCGCCAGCATCGCTCCACGGAACACCCGTAAGCGCGACATTCTGGACCGCGACGACGACACCGGCCAACCCGATACCCACCAGCAGCATGCCCGGGAACACCTGCACCCAGTAGTTCCCGTCCGCGGTCAGCTGCGCCAGGTAGACCATGCCGACAGCGGAGATCAGCATGCCACCCGACATGACCCACTGTCCGCCGAACCTCTCGAACAGACGAGTCCCGAGCGGGGCGACGATCATGGTCGACACCGCCATCGGCAACGACGCGATGCCCGCCAGCAGCGGGCTGAACCCGAGCAGTGCCTGCAGGTGGTAGGCCTGGAACAGGGTTGCACCGATGTAGACGGCTCCCACGGTGGCCTGCACGATGAACGCACCCGCTCGGGTCCGGTTACGCAGGATGCGCAGCGGCAGCAACGGGTACTTGGTCTTCGCTTCGATCGTGATGAAGATGGCGATCAGCACCACGCCGAGGGTGAGGAAGATGAGCGTGTCGGGCGAGCCCCAGCCGTGCTCGGACAGGGTGAGCCCGTAGACCAGGCTGCCGAAGCCGAGCGTGATGGTGATCGCGCCCGGCAGGTCGTGACCGTGGTGCCCGTTGAGCTTCGATTCCTTGACGAAGAGGGCGGCACCCACGATGCCCAGCACGGCGAAGATGATGTTCACCAGCAGGCACCAGCGCCATCCGGCGTACTCGGTGAGCACGCCTCCCAGCGCGAGACCGATGGTTGCACCGGTCCCGGCGACGATTCCGAAGATCGCAAAGGCCTTCGCACGCTCCTTGCCGGAGGTGAAGATCACCGTCAGCATCGACAGCGCCGCCGGCGCCAGTAGGGCTGCCAGTGCGCCCTGGATGCCGCGCGCGACGATCAGCTGGGTGGCGTTGTCGGCGAGGCCGCCGATCACCGACGCGGCGCCGAAGCCGAGCATGCCGATCATGTAGCTGCGCTTGCGTCCCCAGAAGTCGGAGATGCGTCCGCCGAGCAGCAGCAAGGACCCGAATGCGAGCACGTAGGCGGTGACAACCCACTGGCGTTCAGCATCAGACATGCCGAGTTCGAGTTGTGCTTTGGGCAGCGCGACGTTCACGATCGTCGCGTCGAGGACGATGACTAGCTGCGTCATGCAGATGACGGCAAGAGCCCACCACCGGCGAGGGTCAGGTTGGACGGTAGACATGATGAAACCTCCGGTTTCATTGGTTGAATGAAGCCGGAGGTTTCAAGCCTCGGACCGACGCTGTTCGGCGTCAGCCATCCTCGAATGTCTCGAGCGGAGACTCTAATCTAGCAGTCCTGCAACGGGTGGGGCTTCATGCCGCGGCAGGTCGACGCGTGCTTCTCTGCCCCGAATCTCGGGCGTTCGCACGCCCGGCACAGCACTGGCGCATCTTGACGCGCCGGGCCGAGCGCGCCATTCACTTCTGCCTCCACCGCAACCGCGATGTGCCGCAGAAATGGTTCGGCACCTCACCACGGGTTCAGGGCCAGTGATGAGGTGCCGGGTCTAGGTGGGCGCCGCGCCATCACGCGGGAAGCGCCCATACGTTGTCGACGCGGGGGCGCCGGAGCTTGAGAGTGGCGCTCAAGCTCCGGCGATCAACCGATCAGTGTGCTGCGATGACGTCCAGCTGAAGGCGGGCGCCGCGGGCGGGGAGCCAGTCGACCTCGGCGACGGTCAGCGCCGGCGTCCAGTGCTCGCCGAACCGCGTGTTGAGCGCGTCGGTGAACGCCGCCAGGTCGCGGATGTCGGTCAGGTAGAGCAGGATCTTTGCGACGTTGCCCCAGGTGAGGTTCTTCTCCGAGAGCGCGTTGTTCAGGTTCGAGAACGTCAGCGACAGCTGCGCGTCGAAGCCGGAAGGCAGTCCCTTCGTGGTCGGGTCGGTGGACGGCGCGATCCCCGAGAGGAACACCAGTTCCGACCCGGCGCTGGCGATGGTGACGAGCCCGTGCGGGGAGTTGCCCGTCGAGACGGCGTTGGTCATTTCTGCTCCGTTCCACCCTGGGCCGACGAACGCACGGCCACCACATCAATCTCCAGGCGAGCTCCCTCGCCGCTGAGCCCGTTGATCCCCACCGACGTGGACGCCGGGGTGACGCCGCTGTCCGCGAAGAACTGCGTGATCGCCTGCTGCACCGCGTTGTAGTCCCGCGGGTCGGTGAGGAAGTTCGACAGCTTGACGACGTCGCCCCACCCCAGACCGTTGAACCGCAGCACGTCCTCGATCGTGGTCAGCACCCGGCGAGCCTGCTCGACGATGTCGTCGGGGAGCACGCACTCGTCCGCGATGTGCGGGTGGTGGTGATACAGCGGGATCGCCGTCGCACCGGACAGCCAGAAGAGGGTGTCGGTGCTGCGAACCGAGACCGAAACGGGAGAGCCCCCGTCGGTCGAGGTGAATTCAGTACTCGTGTTTGTCATGTTCCGCAGTCCCTTCTTCGATCAGCTGCTCGACGTCGCCGGACGCACCGCGATCACGTCGAACTCCACGCGCGCGCTCGGGTGGCTCAGACCGTTCACGCCGATCAGCGTGTTCGCGTGCCGCCAGGCTGCACCCGACGCTTGGGTGAACTCGTCCATGACGGTGAACACCTCGACGAAGTCCCGCATGTCGGTCAGGAAGTCGTAGACGTGCAGCACGTCATCCCACGTCAGACCGTTCGCCGCCAACGACTCGGTGTGGCGGCGCATCACGATTCGGGTCTGCTCCGCGATGTCGTCGGGGAAGACCCCGTCGTCGTCAGCGCCCACGGCGCCGGACAGGAACACGTACTCCGAACCGGAAGGCACCTTCACTGCCGGCGCGTACGGCAGCCAGTCCGCCCTTCCCTCATCCAGCTCGATCAATTCCATCCGCGTCATCACAATCTCCTCACTCTCGCGGTCTGTTGTTCCCGATGAGAATCGGGATGTGTTCGGTCACTGGCAGCCAGTGACCGCGTTATCGGGTCAGGTCGAAGATGACCTTGCCGTCGACCTGGCCTCGGGCGAGGCGGTCAAGCTCCTGCGGCAGCTCCTCCAGCGTGTGCACCGAATCCAGAAGCTCAGCGCCGAGGTTGGTGGACGAAAGGATGTCGATGGCGTCTTCCATGTCGGAGTTTCCGACGTGGGCGAGCGTCGTCTGCAGGGTGATCTCCCGCAGCACGAGCTGGTGCACATCGATCTCCTGTGCAGTCGCGGGCAGACCGACCTGGAGGACCACTCCGCCATCGCGAACAAGCCCGAGCGCGCGGTTGATCTGCCCCGGAGCGCCGCTCGCCTCGATCACGACATCGACCCCGGGAGGAATGCTGGCGATGTCGTCGGCGACCACCGTCGCCGATGCGCCAAGACGGAGAGCACGGTCAAGCTTCGGGCTGGGCAGGTCGACCACCGTCACATCGGCCTCGACCAGGGACAGCAGACCGGCCAGCGTGAACGTGCCGATGGCTCCGGCGCCGATGATCACCACACGGTCGCCGTTGGCGGCACCGGAACGTCGTGCGGCATGCAGGCCAACCGCCAACGGCTGCGCCAGCGCGGCCTGATCCAGCTCAAGACCGGCGGGCAGGGCGACAAGCGTGGACGCGGGAGTCGCAACGTACTCCGTGAGCCCACCGTCGGTATCCAGACCGAGCGTCCAGTACTGCTCGCACAGGTTGCCGCGACCTTCCTTGCATCGTTCGCAGTTACCGCAGGAGACTCCCGCACCGCTTGCCACGATGTCTCCGACGGCGAAACGGCTGGTTCCCGCCTCGACGACCTCGCCGATGAACTCGTGGCCCGGGATGACTGCCCCGAGGTGGTGGGTCACAGGATGCTCGTGAGCGACCGGCAGCATGTGGGGGCCAGACCGCCATTCCGTGGCGTCAGTTCCACAGATGCCCGACCGCAGCACCCGCAGCAGAACCTCTCCGTCGCCGGGGACCGGGACCTCGACCTCTTCCAGGCGCACGTCGTTGGCGCCGTAGTACTTCGCCGCCCGCATCGTGCGCGGTCGGTCGGTGGCTTGCTGAGACATTTCTTCTCTCTTTCTAGGTGTGTGGGTCCAATGCCGGCGGTGTGCTGTCGACGGCGTCAGGACGTTGGGTGAACGAAGAAGTGCGGGTCGCGTACGACCAGATCGGCGGGCGTCAGTTCCGAGATGGATCGGCGACCGATACCGAAGAGCGTCTCCTCGATGCCGTCGCGCATGATCTGCAGCACGGACTCCACGCCTGACTCACCTCCCGAGGCAAGCCCATACAGAAATGCGCGCCCGATCAAGACCGCCCGTGCGCCGAGCGCGACAGCCTTGACCACGTCCGAGCCACGGCGCACTCCCCCATCGAGCACCACATCGACCTGGTCGCCGACGGCGTCGACGACGCTGGGCAGGAACCGTATAGGTGCCGGTGTGCCGTCCACGTTGTTGCCGCCGTGGTTTGAAACCGAGATCGCGCTCGCGCCGAGGTCCACCGCACGTTTGGCGTCGTGAATCGTCGCGATTCCCTTGACCATGAACGGCCCACCCCACAGCTCGCGCAGCCACTTGATGTCATCCCAGGTGGGCGTGGGGGTCTCCTCGAACTGCTGCCACACCGCGCCGAAGGTCGGCGCAAGCTCATCTGCGTAGAAGAGGTTCGGTGTCCGAAGGCCGGGGAGCTTGCCTCGGCGAAGGTAACTCGCGAACCACGTCGGACGAGACAGCGCAACCGGTGCGAGCTTCACCATGGTGGGCAGGTCGAGTCGATACGGTGGCGAAGGCGGGCCACCCCAGTCCTGACGTTTCTGCGTGAACGACCAATCGAGAGTGACGATCAGCCCTCTGGCCCCCGATGCTCGTGCCGCCTCCACACGTGCCGCGATCTGCTCACGCGTGCCGATCCAGTAGATCTGCAGGAACGCCTTGTCGTTGACCGCGGCGACATCTCGAATCGAATCGGTCGCGAACGAGCTGAGCCCGATGCCAGTCCCGGCACGACTTGCCGCGCGGGCTGCCGCGACTTCCCCCGCCGGATGGATCGCCTGAGCGCCCACGGGCGAGAGGATCACGGGAATGTCCAGCTCAACACCCAGCACCTTCGTGCGCGTGTCGATCTCGGATCGAGTGGGACGATCGAAGATGGTGGGCGAGAAGCCGAGGTGGTCGAACGCTTCCACGTTCTCGGCCAGTGTGCGACCGCGTTCGTTCCCGGCCTTGATCGCCAACCACACGGCCCTAGGGAGTCGACGTTGCGCGAGGCGCTCAGCCTCCGCAACCGTGGCGAACCGTGATGTCATCGCTCAGCCCGCCCAGCTGTGACCACGGTCGTTTCCCTACGCGACATCTCTTCTCCTCAGGCTCGCAGTTCCCGCTCGTCGGGAGCCGGTGGTCATGTTCAGACGCCCAGGCACTGGTGAATGGGGGTGGGGTCGGAAACCAGTTCGTCCTTGCTGCCAGCCCAGGCGATGGTGCCGTGTTCGCCCATGATCAGCACCCGATCGCTGAGTGCGAGCGCGAAGTCGACGTTCTGCTCAGCAACCAGGACTGCCATCCCGGAGTCGCGGAGGGTCTGCAGTCGCTCGGTGATCACTCTCAGCACGGCCGGTGCCAGGCCTTCCGACGGTTCGTCCATCAACAGCAGCCGTGGCCCGGACATCAAAGCACGCCCCGTTGCGAGCATCTGCTGCTCACCTCCGGAGAGGTGACGTGCGAACGACTTCTCTCGCTCCTCCAGTCGGGGGAACATGGAGTAGACGCGGTCGACTGTCCAGCCGTCCCGTCCGCGCGGGCGCGGCACGACCGTCAGGTTCTCCTTGACGCTGAGACTCCCGAAGACGTGCCGGCCCTGCGGTACCAGCGCGATGCCGGCCCGGTTGATGTCGTTGGGCGCCTTTCCGACCATCTCGACACCGTCGAACTCGATGGACCCGGCCGTGATGTTCGGGGGCGTCAGCCCGCTGAGAGCACGGAACAAGGTGGTCTTGCCCGTTCCGTTGCGTCCCAGCAGAGCTACCGACTCTCCGGCTTGGATGTCCAGCTCGATGCCGTCGAGCACACGTGCCGTCTTGTATCCGACATGGAGATCACGCACAGTCAGCACGATCAGTCCCTCCGTCCGAGGTAGACCGCCTGAACGGCGGGGTTGGCGCGGATCTCATCCGGTGTTCCGTAGGCCAGTGGCACGCCGTTGTCGAGGCAGAGCACCATCTCGGACAGATCCAGTGCGAGCGACATGTCGTGTTCGATGAGGATCACGCTCGTCTCGGCCGGGATCTGCTCGAGCAGGCCTCGCAGAATCGCTCGTTCGGTGACGGACAGACCGGCCGCGGGCTCGTCCAACAGCAGCAGCCGCGGATGGCGGACCAGGGCCATCGCGAGCTCGAGCTGTCGCTGTTCGCCGTGGGAGAGTTCGGCGACGCGGTCATCGAACCGGCCGCCGAGTCCCACCCGTTCCAGAATCGACTCGCACTCCTGCGCGAGGGTGTCCGCGCGACCGACCCGGTTCCAGGGATTCCAGACCTTGGCCGAGTGCACCTGCACCGCGAGCCTCACGTTCTCGAAAACGCTCAGCTGTGCGAAGAGGTTGGAGACCTGGAAGGTTCGGGAGACGCCACGCAGAGCGCGGGCACGCTCTCCCTTCCGCGTGACGTCCTCCCCGAACAGCTGGATCCGGCCGCTGCTGACATGGTGCTCGCCGGCGATGAGTCGGAACAGGGTGCTCTTGCCTGCACCGTTGGGTCCGATGACGGCCAACCGCCCACCGGGGCGGAGTTCTAGGTTGACCCCGTCGACCGCCGTGATCCCACCGAACCGCTTCGTGATGCCATCGAGTTGCAGCGCGAACGGGTGGCCTCCGACACGGGCGGAGGACGAGATGCTAGCGACGGCACTCACTTCCCCTGCCAATCCGGGGTGAAGGGCCCGTTCTCGATGACCTCGGTCGGGTCGAACGTCCAGAACTGACTGACGTCGTCGAAGGTCTTGATGGGGACATTCCACAGCTTGCCGTCGTCACGCTTGACGACCTCGCGGATGAACACGCGCCCGACGAGGTTGTTGTAGTCGTCGAAGGTGACCGGGCCCCACAGACTGTGCGAGAGATCCGCGGACTTGACCTGGTCGACGAAGTCCTGGCCGCTCACCTTCGTGTCCATGCCAGCCAGGGTCGCGGCGATGATCTGCGCGGTGGTGTACGCGCCGGCCGCGTAGGCGGACGGGATGACGCCGTACTTCTTCTCGAACCCGGTGACGAAGTCGGAGATGTCGGGGGCGCCTTCGGCGTACGGGGAGACCGAGTTCAGTCCGAGCGCGATGTCTCCCACGTCCTGCAGCGTGGCCTGGTCCAGGGTGCAGCAGTTCGTCAGGATCGGGATCTTCTTGAGCAGCCCGAAGTCAGATGCGGCGCGGAGGATGTTGGAGGCGTCGGTTCCGCCGGCGCTACCGATGAAGATCACGTCCGCGTCGGAGTTGAGCAGCTGGGTCGCGTACGAGCTGAAGTCGGCCGCGTCCGTGGGGTACCACAGCTGCTGGGTGACCTTGCCGCCCGCGGCAGTGAACGTCGACGAGAATCCGCCGCAGCTCTCCCACCCGAACGCGTAGTCGGCGCACAGCGTGGCGGCCGTCTTGTATCCCTGATCATGGGCCCACTGACCGCCCGGGAATGCCATCTGGCTGCCGCTGTAGATGCCGGTGCGAAGGACGAGCGGGTTGTGGCGCTGCTGGGTGAGCTCGTCGGCCGAGCCGAGCGTGAAGTTCGGCACGCCTTCCTGGACGAGGTAGTCGGCGACGGCGAGACCCTGGTTGGAAAGCAGCGGGCCGACGACCACGTCGACGTTCTCTTCCTTGACCAGTCGGACTGCCTTGTTCAGCGACGTGTCGGGGTCGCTGGCGTCGTCTTCGAGCTTGGTGACAACTTCGTACTTGCCGACCTTCGTGCCGTTCTGCTCCCAGTAGTAGTCCCAGCCCTGCTTGATGTCGGTGCCGATGGACGACACGAACCCGGTCATGGGGGCCAGCAGACCGATCTTGAAGGCGTTCTCAGGGTCAGCCCCGCCGTCGCCGCTGCCACCCGGTCCGGCGCAGCCGGCGAGGATGAGCAGCAGTGGAACGGCCGCCGCGAGGAGTGCTGTCCGCCTCTTGGTTGATCGCATTGTGGTGCCTTTCTGATGTGAGCTGCGACTCTGCAGCATGTGGTGAGGGAGGTTGCGGATCAGGAGGAGCTGTGGACGAGCTCGTGCTGGTCGGTTGTGGTGTGTCGGCGACGCTGGATCGCCTCACGGATGCGAGGAATCACCTTCCGCTGCGAGACGATGACGACAACAACGAACAGTGCGCCGAGCACGGTCTGCCATCTGTCGACGTAGGTGCTGAGGACCTGCTGAATCAAGACGACGATCGCCGCGCCGACCAGCGGTCCGAAAAGTCGCCCGGCACCGCCGAGAACGACCATGACCAGTGCGAGGGCGGAGGCTTCGAAACCGGAGAAGGTCGGGCTGATGAACTCGGTCTGCCAGACGAGGGTGACCCCCGCCAGTCCGGCGACGAGTCCCGACAGCAGCATCGCGACGAACTTCAGTGCTGAGTTGCTGTACCCGAGGCTCCGCATCCGCGATTCGCTGTCGCGCACACCCCGGAGGCTGAGGCCGAACGGGGAGGATGCCAGTTGGCGAAGGCTGAGCGTGATCAGCAGGAACACGACCAGAACGAACAGGTAGAACTGCCAGTCCTGCGAGATCCACTCCGGTCGACGCACGCCCGTCAGACCGTTGACGCCTCCGGTCACGGTGCTCCAGCGGTACGCGATCCCGTAGCAGACCATGCCGGCTGCGAGGGTGACCATCAGGAAGTAGACACCTGCGGTGCGCATGGAGATGAGTCCGTAGATCGCGGTGACACCGAGGGTGAGGCCCAGCGCGATCCCCAGCTGTGCGGGCAGATCCATCCCCTGCCGGGAAGCCCACGCCAGTCCGTACGCGGCCGCGCCGGCGATGCCGGCGTGGCCAAGCGAGAACAGTCCGGCGTTCCCGGCCAGGAGGTTCACGCTCGACGCGAGGATCGCAGAGGCGAGGATCAGGGTCGCGATGGTCACGTAGTACGTGGAGGAGACGAACGGCAGAACGACCGCGGCCGCCGCCAGCACCGCGAATGCGACGTATCGAACTGAGCGAGTCATGCGATCCTCCCCATGAGTCCCTGCGGCCGGAAGACGAGCACGAGTGCCATCGGCGCGAAGACGGTGAAGTACGAGAATTCGGGGAACCACGCCTTCGCGAACGAGTCGATGATTCCGATGAGCAGCGCGCCGACCGCGGCCCCGGGGATGCTGCCCATCCCGCCGATGATCACGACGACCATCGCGTAGAGCAGGATGTCCATGCCCGATGAAGGCGTGATGCTGAGCAGTCCGGACCCGATCGCGCCCGCAAGGCCCGCCAGCGCGGAGCCGAACACAAAGGCGCCGGTGAACACGCGGTCGATGTTGATGCCGACCGCCGCGGTCATCTCTCGGTCATCCACGCCGGCGCGGACGATAGCGCCGATTCGCGTGTAGCGCTGGAGGACGAAGATCCCCACGCCGATGACGATGGTCACGGCGATGATGAACAGGCGATAGGTCGGGTAGCCGAACTCCCCCACGACGACCGCACCGCTAGGAGCGCCGCCCAGTCCGATCGACTTCGGGTTGCCGCCGAAGATGGCGAGCATCAGGTCAGCGATGATGAACGACACACCGATGGTCACCAGCACCTCGGGCATCTCCTGCCCTCTGACCTGACGCAGCAGGCCACGCTCGACCACCAGTCCGACGACGGCGCTGGCGATCGCACCGACGAGAAGCCCCAGCCAGAAGTTCTGGGTCACCGCGACAGCACTGACCGCAACGTACGCGCCGACCAGGTAGAACCCGCCATGGGCGAGGTTCGAGATACGCATCAGCCCGAAAACCAGGGTGAACCCGCTCGCGACCAGGAACAGCAGCGCGCCGAACGTCACCCCGTTCAGGAGCATTTGTAGGACGACCACTCGCTTACCACCTCTCTGTGGCCGGGAAATCTCTGCGCGTACCGTGTGGCTCCGCGCTCTCTACTGTTGTAGAGACCAAAGTGTTCAGTGTCAAGTCTGATTGAACACTTCTCACGATTCTGTTTCAAGAGATCGCACAGATTCGCCCCGAGGGGCGTAGATTCTGGCTAACCTTCAGGCAGGACGACTAGAGGGCATTGCAGCTGCTAGTCCGCACGGTGGTGAATGGAGCCCGGGTGTCGAAGCCGATCGACCACGAGCGTCGCCGCGCTGAGATCATTCAGGCGACGTGGACGCTGGTCGCGCGTGGGGGCTTCCAAGCAGCGACGATGAGGGAGATCGCTGCGGAGGCGGGCTTCGCCAACGGCGCCCTGAAGACATACTTCGCTGACAAGGACGAACTGCTCGCCGCCGCGTTCCAACGAACCTTCTTCTGCATCAACGAACGCGCGGCTCACGCCATCGGGGATCGCACTGGACTGGCGGCGGTGCACCTGCTCGCACTGGAGATGCTCCCGCTGGACGACACACGGCGGACAGAAGCGCGTGTCATGGTCGCGTTCTGGGACCGTGCGGCACACCGCAAACCGCTGATGAAGGTCCACACCGACTCGCTTGCGATCTGGCGGAAGTGGATGGCGGACCAGGTTGAACTCGACCGGCGTGCAGGACGCCTGGGAACCAGCGTGCGCATCGCCGACTTTGTCGATGAGGTGCTCTTCCTCACGACGGGGATGCGGGCACTCAGCGCACTCGCGCCGACGTTGGGCGCGAACTCATTCCCCATCGAACAACTCGAACGCTCCATTGCTCGCCTCACAGGAAGCGCAGGTACGACATGACTCATTCAGTAGGTGCACTCGCTGATACCGTCATGGGACTCAACTCGTGGACGGGAAGCTGCAGATGAAACTGGACATCGGACGCACACTGCGTGTGGCCCGGGAGGAGAAGAAGCTCAGTCTCCGCAGCGTCGCATCCGCCGTTGGCGTCTCCCCGAGCCTGCTGTCCCAGGTCGAAACGGGCAAGGCCCAACCCTCGGTGGGGACCCTGTACGCATTGGTCAATCACCTCGGACTCTCGCTCGACGCGATGATGCGCGGGGACACCGAGGCGGCTCCCGCGATCGCAGCTCCAACGCTGCCGGCACCGACCGCGAGTGCGCCCAGCTACGACGCCGCGATGCGCGGAAACACCGTCCAGCGCGCCGGCGAGAACCCGATCATCGAGATGCAGAACGGTGTGACCTGGGAGCGGCTCGCCGTCGGCGGCTACTCCTTTGTCGACCCGCTTCTGGTGACCTACGCGCCCGGAGCGTCGAGCGGGATCGATGACAAGCTGATGCGTCACGCGGGAATCGAGTTCGGTTACATCCTCGAGGGAGAACTGACGCTCCAGCTCGAGTTCGACACGTTCACGATCGGGGAAGGCGACTCGTTCTGCTTCAGCAGCGAGCGTCCCCATCTGTTCGTGAACCGCTCCACAGCCCCTGCGAAGGGCATGTGGTTCGTGGTGGGTCGACGCGAGCCCGCGGCGACCGACGGCAACGCCCCGCTCGACGCTCTTGCCCTGCTCGATGTGCTGCGGAACAACGGCATCACTCTCGCCTGAGCATCCCAGTACGGCTTCACGTCGCCATCACCGGCACGCCTTCGGAGCATCCGTTCCGACGTGGGCGCTGTCGTGCCTTTCGTCGCCTTCAAAACGTACAGTGTTGTCAAACGCCGTTGCGTTGTACTGTTTAATGACAACAAACACGATTACCCGTGTTGCATCGGGGACCTCGAGTCGTCCGATGCCCTGCGACGACGGAGGACAGTATGAGCACCGCCACACTCGGAACGATGGCAGTCGACTGGGAGCAGCGCGTCGACTTCGACCGACTGCGCCGGGAACGTCTTGCACGACTTCGCGCCGAGCTTGACCGCTCCGAGCTCGGCGCCCTGCTCGCGTTCGACTTCTCGAACATCCGATACATGACCGCCACCCACATCGGCACCTGGGCGATGGACAAGCTGATCCGGTTCAGCCTGATCACGCGCAACTCTGATCCGATCTCGTGGGACTTCGGCTCAGCGGCCAAGCACCATCAGCAGCGCAACCCGTGGCTCAACGAGACCACGATGGAACTGGATGCCCACCCGCATGCCCCCCACCACGGCGCCGTCCGCCCGCGCGAAGAGGGCGGCGCGCGTGCCGGCATCTCGATCCTGCGTGGCGCCTTCCACCCCCAGTCCGGCGTGGCGGAGAAGGTCGCCGCGAAGATCAAGCGGGAGTTGGAGAAGTTCGGCCTGGCGAACGAACCGCTGGGTGTCGACCTCATCGAACTGCCGATCCTGTTCGCACTGCAGGCGGAGGGGATCACGGTCGTCGACGGGCAGCAGGCGTTCATGGAGGCACGCCGAATCAAGACCGGCGATGAGATCTCCCTGCTCACGCAGGCAGCATCGATGGTCGACGCCGCGTACGAGGACCTCTACGAGTTCCTGCGCCCCGGAGTACGCGAGAACGAAGCTGTCGGACTCGTCTCCAACAAGCTGTACTCGCTCGGCTCCGAGTACGTCGAGGGCGTGAACGCCATCTCCGGCGAGCGCTGCTCCCCGCACCCGCACGTGTACTCCGACCGGCTCATCCGCCCCGGCGACCCGGCATTCTTCGACATCCTGCACAGCTTCAACGGCTACCGAACCTGCTACTACCGCACGTTCGCGGTCGGCTCGGCCAGTCGCGCCCAGAGGGACGCCTACACGCGGGCACGCGAGTACATGGATCGGGCGATCGCGCTGGTCCGGCCCGGTGCTACCACCGCGGACATCTGCGCGGTGTGGCCGGCAGCGCAGGAGTTCGGCTTCCCCGACGAGGAAGCGGCGTTCGCGCTGCAGTACGGGCACGGCGTGGGCCTGTCGATCTGGGAGAAGCCGATCTTCTCCCGCCTGGTCTCGTTCGAGCACCCCGAGGTCCTCGAGGAGGGCATGGTGTTCGCGCTCGAGACGTACTGGCCGGCAGCGGACGGGTGGGGTGCCGCGCGCATCGAAGAAGAAGTCGTCGTGACCAAGGACGGCTGCCAGGTCATCACCAAGTTCCCGGCGGAGAGTCTGATGGTCGCCGGTGGACAGCGATACTTCACCGTCGACGGACCGATGAACCTGCTGCGCGACTCCCAGTCCCACCTCAACACGGCGGCAGGACGCGGCGAGGAGCAGGCTTGATGACCACCGAGGTAGCCGTCGTCGGCCTCGGCAAGATGGGTGTCGCTCTCGCAGAGCGACTGCTTGCAGCCGGCCACAACGTGCGGGTCTGGAACCGGAGTCCGGGTAGAGCGGACCACCTTGTGTCCCGCGGCGCCATCGCAGTGGAGACACTCGCGGATGCTGCGCGTGCGGACATCCTCATCTCCAGCGTGCTCGACGACACTGCGCTGGCGTCGCTGCACGGGACGGACGGTCTTCTCGCAGGACCGCACCGTCCCCAGGTGTGGATCGACTGCACGACGGTGTCACCTTCGGCGGCGATCGCCGCAGCATCCGCGGCGGCCGCCTCCGGGGTTGCGTTCGTCAGCGCGCCCGTCAGCGGGAACCCCGATGTTGTGCGTTCGGGGTCTGCGATCTTCGCCCTCTCAGGCGACGACCCGGACGCCGTGGCACGCTGCGCCGAGATCCTCCAGGACGTCGGCCGCGCCAGCTACGTTGTCGGGACCGGTGCGGCCGCGGCCATGGTGAAGCTGTGCACCAACGCGGTGCTCGGCATCACCATGCAAGCCCTCGCGGAGATCGCGGTCCTGGGAGAACGGGCTGGCGTTGATCGCGGCGGCCTGATGGCCTTCATCAACGACAGCGCGATCGGCTCCCCGTTCACGAGGTACAAGACGAACGCCGTCGCATCCCTTGACCTGTTCCCCACCTTCAGTCCCGAAGGCATGCGCAAGGATCTGCGACTGGCAGTTGATGCCGGCCGAGCTCTCAATGTGCCCGCGCCGCTGATCTCCGCCGTGGAAGTCGAGTTCTCACGTCTGGTCGCGTCGGGGCTCGGCTCGGGCCTGGACTTCGCGTCGCTGATTCTCCAAGTCGCCCGCGACGCCGGGGTGGAGTTGCACAGTTCGACCATGCCTGTCCCCGCCTAGCCCCAGTCGATTACTCGCCAGGTCTGGCCGACGCTACGTCCCGTGCGTACCACCGGTATGCACGGGACGTTGGCGTTGATGCCCGGACGGCGGAGTGGACCACCTGTACGCGAGATTGGGTGACTCAGCGATAGGTCGTGGGTGTGGCGTCGAGCCAAGGCTCGGCTTGCTCAGCTCGCGATCGGGCCGACCACCGTGGGGATCTCGAACAGGTTGCCGGTGTCACCGGTGTGCACGAATATGACGTTGCTGCCATCAGGAATCCGTCCTGTCCGAGCGTGTTCGAGCAGTCCCGCGAAGCCCTTTCCGGTGTAGACCGGGCCGACAAAGATGCCTTCGGCGCGGGCCAGTTCGCGGATCGCTGCCGTGCTCTCGTCGGATGCGACGGCGTACTCCTCGCCGATGAAGCGCTGGTCGATGTCGATCTCGGCAAGGATGCTGGCCGTGTCGGGTACCGGCGCGCCCAACGCCGACAACACGACCTTGGTGCGTTCGGCGACGACGCCGGCGTTCATCCGGTCGTTTTCAGTGAGTCTCTGGATGGCGATCGAGCGGATCTTCGCCGGGTGCCCGAGGGCCAGCTTTGCGGCGAGCAACCCTGGAAGCGCGGTGCCTGTACCGATCGTGTGGTAGACGTAGTCGATTTCGACTCCGGCAGTGTCGGCCTGTTCGAGCATCTCCACGAAGGTCAGCACGTGTGCGATGAACCCGTCGGGGTGGGCACCGCCGGTGCCGACGACAAGGACTGTGTGTCCTTCTGCCTCCAACTCTGCCTTGCGTGCCTCGATCACTCCGGTGATTCGCGCTGCGTCCTCCCGGGCATGCCACTCATTGCCGTGGACGTTGATGACGTGGGTTTCAACGCCCATGGTCTTGTTGAGCAGGTAGTTGCCACGAAGCTCACTGAGCTCTCCGTGCCGCGGCACGTTCCGTGCCAGGACGAGAATCGGCGTGATCCCCGCGTTCAGGCAGGCGGCAGCGAACTGCAGACCTGAGTTGGTCAGGTGGGCCCCCTGGGTGATGACGTGGGTCACGCCCGCTTCCAGCGCTCTACCCAGGATGAATTCGGCAAGGCGCATCTTGCTCCCGCTGATCGCGCTCGGTCCCGCCAGATCCTCACGCTTTAGGAAGAAGTCGATGCCGTACGCGCGAGACAGGTTAGAGAGCGCATGGAACGGGGTGGGGTAGAACCCGACGTGATGCCGAGGGAGCCTGCTGATCGCCGTGCGGATGTGCGTGATGTCCATGTATCCAGCGTCGGGCCGACATCACATAAGCACAAGCGATGATATCTTCTCGATCGATAAGCTACGCTGATTCTCATGACCTGGTTGTTCGACCCGCGTCACCTCCTGACTCTGCGGGCTGTTGCCCGACTTCGCTCGTTCGCCGCAGCTGCCGAGGAGCTTGGTTACACCCAGTCCGCGGTCTCGCAGCAGATCGCCGAACTGGAAAAGCGCGTTGGCGCCCGCGTGGTCAATCGACGACCAGTTCTCACGACCGAAGCCGGACAGGCACTCCTCGATGCAGAGGCTGAGATCAGCGCGTCCATGAGCCGGGTGGCTACCGAGCTCGCCGCCCTTGCGGAAGGGGTCGGCGGCCGAGTGCGCTTGGGGGCGTTCATCTCTGCTGCGACGTCGATCGTGCCGCCCGCTCTCGCCCGACTGCGGGCAGCGCATCCAGGGGTGCAGATCATCCTTCGCGAGCTAGAGCAGAGCGAGACCCACGCCCGGTTGCTTCAAGGCGATATCGATCTGGCCGTCACGTTCGACTACGAGCATGCTCCGCGGCCGGTGCCAGCGGGACTTGTCCAGGAACACCTCATGGACGACCCGATCATGGTCGTCGTGCCTGCCACCCACCCTCTGGCCGGAGCAGAGAGCGTGACGTTGAAGGATTTCCCATCGGATGCCTGGATCAATACAGCCGTTGACTACCGAGATCTGGCAGCTTCACCGATGATCGGTGACCGCGGAAGCGGGCATCGCCTCGACTTCAACGGAATGGACTTCCGCACCGCACTCAACCTTGTTGGGGCAGGGCTCGGCGTTGCGCTGTTGCCGCGGCTGTTGCTCTGGGACGCTCCGAAGGGCGTAGCTGCCCTCCCCCTGCGGCAGCCGACGATCGTCCGCCGCCTGTACACCTGCCGGCTGGACACTCGAGGAGTGCCCGCGTCGATCAAGCGGCTGGAGACATACCTGCGGGAGACGGCGGCCGACTTCTGATTCGCGCGACAGGCCAGACGCGAAGGTGCGCCGACAGATGCACACGCAGCCTTTCAGATACGAAAAGGAACGGCGGCCCGAAGACAAGGAAGACGGCCGCCAGCCGCGCGATCAATGGGGCTTGCAGCCCCGGTGACCCGAGACCGGATCGAAGAATCGGTTGGCGCTGGGGAGCACACGCGAAGCCCCCCAGCGCCCCGACATCAGCTCACGACTTCGTACAGGCGCTTTGCGACGTCGGCGATGTCGATCGGGTTGGCCTCAAGAACCTGCGCGTACTTGTCGCTCGGCACAGCCCCAAAGCCTGCGAACGCACCGGCCATCGAACCGGCCATGCACGCGACGGTGTCGGTGTCGTCGCCGGCATTCGCGGCGGCCTGGACCGTGAGCCACGGGTCGCCTGCGGCAGCCACGAAGAACCCAAGGGCGGCAGGGACCGCCTCCGCCGCAGGGAGGCCCGTCCCGATCTCTGCGGCGATACGTGTCACCAGTCGATCCTGGTCACGCTCGACGATCGCGATCTCTGCGGCACGCTTCGCGCGCTCATACACGCTCGGCGCCGGAACCTCACGGCCGAACTCACGACCGAGTCGCTCGCCCTCCAGCGCAGCCCACAGGAACGCGTCCACCACATCGGTGACAGTCGCATCGTCGACGAGCGCAGCCGCCACACCACCGGCAACCGCTGCCGCGCCGGCGACGCCCACAGAGGTGAAGTGACTCGGCCGGGCGGTCACCAAAGCAGCCTGCACCGCCGCGGCAACATCCCCGGGGTGAGCGAGCCCAGCAGCACCGGCACGCATCGCGGCACCGTTGCTGGCACCGGTAGTTGCCTCGTCACCGGCGGCGCCGATCGTTTCAGGGTCGGCACCCTCCTTCAGTGCTGCGACTGCACGCCGCGTGGTCGGGCCGGCGAAGTGCGGGAAGTAGTCAGTGTTCGTCGACCACTCGAGGATCATGTCGGCCACATCACGCGCGGTGATCGCCGTCCGCGTGCGGATAAACACTTCGGACAGCATCAGCAACTGGCTGCTGTCGTCGGTGATCTGCGCCGCGCGGCGGCCCTTGGAGTAAGGCGAGTCCGGAAGAGGCTTGTGGAACTCCGTCACCGGGCCGTCGAAAAGCGCACGAATCTGCGCGATGCTTCGAGTCTCGGTCGGAGCACCGAGCGCGTCGCCGATCACCGCGGTGGCGAGCGAACCGAGAATCTTGTCCTCGAGGCGAGTGAAGCGGCCAGGGTCGGTCTGCGGGGTCGTGACGTGCAGCTCAGTCATGGATATCTCCTCTTTGTTGTGAGTCGTGTTCGTGTGGCCATCCCGGCAGTCCGCCAGGACGGGACCCCAGGTGGCCGACGGTGCGTCCCGCGTGCGCGGCTGCTGCCGTCAGCGCAGTGCTGACATCACGGCCGCCAAGCATCGCGGCGACAACGGTGCCGGCAAATGCGTCGCCTGCACCGGTGGTGTCAACTACTCGTGAAACAGGGGCGCTCGGGTGTGACCAGGCAGAGACCGTCCCGTCGGCTCCGGACGCGCCCAGCAGCGCACCCTCGGAGCCTCGGGTAAGCACCACAACGTGATGCACGGTGTTGCTCAGCAGCTGGGCCAGTGCAGTCCGATCATCGGTGGCGCCGGTGAGAGCCTGGGCTGCGCCGGAATTCAGGATCGCGATGTCAGCCAGTTCGATGAGGGTCCGTGCCCCGAGTGGGTTCTCCTCGACGAAGCTTCCTTCGACGTCGACGCTGGTACCCGCCCCGGCTGCTTTCGCGCGCCGAATGAGGTCATCCGAGTTCGGGACGTCTGCCAGCACGTGCAGCCAACGGCTCGCCGCGAGCATCTCGGGGCTGACGTTGTCAGCATCCGGAAGCGACGCCGGTGTGCGGCCGCCCAGGAGGCTCTTCTCACCGTCGCCGGCGATTGCCACCGCGCACCACCAGGTGAGCTCGCCCGTCATGACTTCGACGTGCTCGGTGGCGACGCCCGCATTGGCGAGGGCGAGGGTGCAACCGACGCCAAACGCATCGCCACCCACTCGGGAGATGAGCGAGACGCGAAGCGACGGCTCGGCGTGACTGGCGGCCACGGCGAAGTTCGCGCCCATGCCGCCGGGGTGAATGCCCATGCTCTGTCCGATGGCTTTTGCGTCTCGGCCAGGTTGCGTGTCGACGGCGACCATCAGGTCGATACCGGTGTCGCCGACGACGAGCAGGTCGACGGGCCGGCTGCCTTGCGGCTTCGTCGAGGGAATCAGTGCGCTCAGTGTCGACATGATCAGGTCCGCTGCTTCCGTACACGAAGGGTGTCGATCAGCACGCTGACGATGAGCACCGCACCCAGAAGGCCGATCTGCCAGGTGTTGCTGACGCCGGCGAGCTGCAATCCCGAGTTGAGAACGACGACCAGGACGAGTCCGAGGAAGGTGCCGGACACGCGGCCGATGCCGCCCGTGATGACGATGCCGCCGAGCACCGCAATCGTGATCGACTGCAGCTCCATGCCTGATCCCGCCGCCGCTTTGGCGTTCAGCAGCCATGATGCGTTGACGACGGCTGCGACGCCGGCCAGGGCACCCGAGGCGATGTACAGTCCGGCGCGGGTCGCGCGCACGTTCACACCGGTGAGCAAGGCAGCCTGCGCGTTGTTTCCGGTCTCGTAGATCCGTCGTCCCACCGGAGTGCGAGACAGGATGATCGCTGCGATCACGTAGGCAGGCAGGAGCACGAGGACCACCTGGGTGGGGAACCCTGCGATCTTGCTCTGCCCGAGGAACGCGAAGCCCGACCGGTCGAACCCGTTGATGTCGATCCCATTGGTGAGCACGAGCGCCGCGGATGCGAACAGGTACAGCGTGGCAATGGTGGCGATGAGCGGCGGGATGCGCAGCACGGTGATGAGCATCGCGTTAACCGCACCCAGCAGCGCACCCGCCCCGATGGCACCGAGCGCAGCGACCCACGGGTCCAACCCGACGTTCACCGCCAGCAACCCGAAAACCACTCCCGACAGGCTCATGGTGGATCCGACCGATAGGTCGATCCCACCGCCACCGCCGAGGATGACGATGCTCTGCCCGAGCGCGAGCAGTCCGATAACCGCACCGTATTGCGTCATCGACAGCAGGTTGTCGGGACGAAGGAAGTAAGGTGACAGCAAACTCATCACGATGACCGCGACGACGATGAGCAGCGCCAGGGAGACCCGACGGTCGCTCCAAGGGATAGACCTCATCAGGCGAGACCTCTCAGGAGGGGACGGTTGGCCTTACGGGCGGCGAGCACGTCGATGGCCACGGCCAGGATGATCGTGGTGCCCACCATCAGGCCGTTCCACAGTGGTGGCACGCCCGCGAGCACAATTCCGTTCTGGAGTACAACGATGAACACAAGGCCGCCGAGGGTCCGCAGAACGGAGCCCTCGCCGCCGAGGATCGAGGTGCCGCCGACAACGACCGCAGCGATCGCGAGCAGTGTGAGCTCATTGCCGCTGGAGGCCTGTACGACCCCGACCCGACCGACGTAGATGAGACCGGCAAGTCCGACGAGCACCCCGATGGCGAGGTAACTCAGGAACTGCAGGCGGTTGACACGGATTCCTGACAGGCGAGCCGCCTCAGGGTTCGATCCGGTGGCGTACAGCTCCCGGCCGGCGGGGCGCCGGCGCATGAACCAGGCGAGGAGGGCGTAGACGACGAGGACGAGCGCGACGACCATGGGAACGCCAACCACCCGTTCGCCGGAGAAGATCGGAGCGATCGGCGCTGCGAACAGATCGTTGCTGTTCCACAACGCGAACAGCGCGGTCTGGAAGATCGCCGCGGTTCCCAGCGTGGCAATGATCGGCGGCACTTTGCCGAACGTGATGAGGCTGCCGTTGATCGCGCCAAGGAGCGCACCGACCCCGAGCGCAGCCGGAATCACAACAACCGCGGGAAGGCCGGAACTGCTGAGCTTGGCGACAGTCCACGCCACGATGCCGACCGCGAACCCGGTGGAGACGTCGATCCCGCCGAGGATCACCACGAGCGTGACGCCCGCCGCGACCAGGGCCAGGTCCGCGGCGTTGTACGCGATGTTTGCGAGGTTCTCGGGTGTGAAGAACCGAGGGGACAGCAGCGAGAACACGATGAGTTCTACCAGGAGCAGCACCGGCAGCAACGCCAGCTGGATGCGGCGGAGAGAGCGCGGATTACTCACCGGTGCTCACCGCCGCGCCGACGGCTGCGCGAAGCACAGCATCCTCTGTTGCCTGCTCTCGGGAGTATGAGGCGGTCATGCGGCCTTCTCTTAGAACATGGACTTGATCGGATAGTGCGAGCAGCTCGGGCAGCTCGCTGCTGATCACAAGCACGGCGACTCCGGTCGCGGCAAGGTCTCGGATGTCGCGATGGATCTCGGCCTTGGTGGCGACGTCGATACCTCGAGTCGGCTCGTCCAGGATCAGCAGCTTCGGCTCGGTGGCGACTGCGCGTGCGAGCAGCGTCTTTTGCTGGTTACCGCCGGACAGGGTCAGGATGCCTGCGCGGCTGGTCGCGGTCTTGATCGAGAACCGTGAGATCCACGTCGCAACGAATCCCTGCTCTTTCGCGACCCGGATGAGTCCGGTCGTCGCGATCTTCTCGTGTGTTGAAGCGGTGAGGTTCTCCGTCACGTTCATGAACGGGAACACGCCCTGGGTTTTCCGATCTTCAGGCACGTAGGCCACGCCGTGCCGCAGCGCGTCGTGCGTACTGCGGGGCAAGTACGGGCGCCCTGTGAGCGTCATCGATCCGGACGTCAGTTTCGTGGCACCGAAGATGGTCAGCGCGACCTCACTGCGTCCAGCTCCGACCAGCCCGTAAAGGCCCGTGATGCGGCCGGGGAACACATCCAATGAAATGTCCGAGAACTGGCCGTCGACGGTGAGACGGTCCACATGCAGCGTCGGCTCAGTGCCCTCCGGCAGCGGTGGCCGGTCCTCCGCCGCCAGGGGCGCCAGCGCGGCCCCGGAGCGACCGCCCATCATGCGAAGAAGCGGCTCCTGAGCAGGATCGTCCGTCTCGCCCACATACTTGCCGTCCCGGAGAACGATGAACCGGTCGCCCAGACGATCGAGCTCATCGAAGCGGTGAGTGATCGACACCACCGAGGTTCCCGACTCGATCAGCGTGTCCACGATGTCGAACAGGCGGTCCGACTCTGCCCGCGTGAGGATCGACGTCGGTTCATCGAGGATGAGGATGCGGGCATCAACGCGCACGGCCCTCGCGATGAGTACCTGCTGCTGCTCACCCAACGAGAGTTCGCCCATCTTGCGGTCCAGGAGCTTCTCCGGCAGATTCAGCCGTCGCAGCAGCGCGAGCGCTTCCGTACGCATCGTCCGGGTGTCCACCGACCCCAGCCGGGTTCGCGGCAGCTGACCCATGAACAGGTTCTCGAGCACGGAGAGGTGCGCGAAGAACGCCGGCTCCTGGTAGACGGTGGACACGCCGAGAGCCAGAGCAGCATGCGGGTCAGCTGGGGCGTACGGCTCCCCGTTGAGGGTCATGGACCCTTCGTCGGGGGTGTACACCCCGGCCAGCAACTTCATGAGCGTGGACTTGCCGGCGCCGTTCTCGCCCATGACAGCGAGGCGTTCAGCGCGACGGATCTGGAGGGAGACATCGTCAAGGGCGACGACGGCACCAAATCTCTTCGATACCCCGCGGACTTCGAGCAGAGGAGACGAGTCAGAAGTCGAAGTCATCGACATTCTCCTCGGTGAACACGGTCGGCGTTCCCAGCAGCAGCGTCTTGGTCGCGTCGTCGTAACGGACCGGCTCGTCAAGCCCCGGCACGTCGTTCTCGGCGGCGAACTCCTTGCCGTCGAGAACCTGAACAAGTGCCCAGACGGTGAGGTAGCCGAGGTCGTCGACGTTCCACAGAACGCTGGACTTCATGACGCCAGACTTGATGAATGGAGCGACCGTCTTCGGGCTTCCAAACCCGGTCACCGCTACCTTGCCGGCTTTACCGGCGTTCTGAACGGCCTGTGCGACACCGGGTACTGCGGTCGAAGGCACCGCGATGATGCCCGCCAGGTCGGGATAGGCGGTCAGCAGGTCCTGGGCTTCACGGAGCGCCTCGGCGCTGTCCGCGGTGTGACGGATGCCGCCAACCAACTCCATGTCGGGGTAGTCGGAAAGCTGGTGGTCGACGGCTGCCTGGGACCACGAGTTGAAGGTGGCGACGTCGGCTGCGCCCGAAACAATGGCGTACTGCCCCTTGCCGCCGGCCTGCTCGGCAATCTGGTCCATGGCAGTCTGCCCGAGTTCTTCGTCGCTGGCCTGAGAGACGAACACCGTGCGCTTGCTGTTTGGTGCGTCGGCGTCCGACGTGATCACCGACAGACCTGCGGAGGAAGCAGCGGCGATCGATCCGTCCATGGAGGTCGGGTCCAGCGGAGAGATTGCGATGCCGTCATAGCCCTGCGCAACCAGACCATCGACGATGCGCTTCTGCTCGGCGGAGTCAGCCTTAGCCGGACCCGCCTGGGTGTACGAGACGCCGAGTTCCTTGGCCGCCTTCTCCGCCCCCGATTTGAAGCCAGAGAAGTAGGGGATGCCCTCAACCTGCGAGACGAACGCGATGCGCGTGCCGTCACCGCCCCCGGCGGTGGCGCCCGCCGATGTAGACGAGTCTGGAGCCGAACAGCCTGCGAGAAGCCCGAGCGCAGTGAGCATGGCGGCGGCGGCGACAGCTGTGCGACGGAAGGTGTTGCGTCGTTGCATGGTCTCTTCTCTTCGTTGAATCGGGTAAGCGCTCGACTTGTATCGTGTGGGTCAGTGCGAGCGTGTGATGGAGCCTACCATCTTGTTGGTACAACTTGAAGAGATGTAGGAACATTTTGACTTGGATGCGACGATGAAGCCGGCCTACCAGCAGATTGCGGACCAGCTACGCGGCGAGATCGCCAGCGGCCGATGGAAGGCGGGCGAACGCCTTCCCGGCGAGCTTGAACTCGTCGAGATGTTCGGTGTCAGCCGAAACACGATCCGGCAGGCGCTTACTGTGCTGACGCAGGTGAATCTGCTGCGCAAACAGCGCGGCTCGGGGACCTATGTCAGCGAGCAAGGGATGACTCATACCCTCGGTGATCTGCGCAGCTTCACCGAGGTGATGCGGGATCTCGGCCTGCGCCCCGGCATTCGTGACATCAGCATCGAACTCGACCCATCGCCGCCGCTGAACGCCATCGACTTTCTGCCGGGCGCCCACATCTGGCGTGTAACCCGGGTCCGTTTGAATGACGATCGCCCGTTCTGCCTGATGGTGTCATGGGTTCCCGACGAGATCGGTGCGCAGCTGCGCGTGGAAGATCTCGCCAGAACTCAATCGCTGTACGCGCGACTTTCGGAGCTTGGCATTTACTTGAAGGAAGCAAGCGAGAAGATTCGCGCTGAAGCGGCGACCGCCTCTCAGGCGAGCGCGCTCGGTGTCCCGGAAGGGTCACCACTCCTGACGATCAACCGATGGACGAGCGATAGCGCCGGACGGCCTGTGGAGTACGTGTCCAGCTCGTCCCCCGGCGACCGGTACGAATACTTTGTGAAGCTCACTCAGTAGCGACGTCGCTCGTGTCCGAGTGAGCGGTCACCGGTCCCCGGCCGCGATGACGGCCCATCATCATCCGCGGGTGCCGCTCAGCGCAGCCACCCTCCATCGTGTTGACGGTGACCAGTGGCGCCAAGAACTGCGCCGGCGTAGCCCGGGTCAAAGGTGAAGCAGCACTGCCCGACTAGCCGCGTCGACGGTGCCAACCGGTATGTGAAGGACGACGCGTACGCCAACCTCGGCACTGCTTGTCGTGGATCGAGGATGTACCCCGGTTCGAAGCCGGGGTTGTGCTGGCGAGGTCCGTCGGGCGCGGATGGCAGCGCTCAAGTCCCGACGGTCGCGCAGCGTTCCTGGCGCCTCACTCGCTATGGAGCGGGTGACGCGCCGCGTGCCGTCGGCCAAGCTTTGGCTGCGTCCGTTCAGGCCACCCACACGGTCTTCAGGTTGCAGAATTCCCGGATTCCCTCCATCGAGAGTTCGCGGCCGTACCCGGACCGCTTGATGCCGCCGAACGGCAGTTCCGGGTAGGAGATCGTCATCCCGTTGACGAAGATCGCGCCGGACTCGATCTCGCGCTCTGCTCGGGAGATCTCCTCGGGGTCGTTGCTCCAGAACGCGGCTCCGAGCCCAAACGGACTGTCATTGGCGACGGTGATGGCCTCCTCCAGCGACGACACGCGGTAGAGCGATGCCACGGGCCCGAAGGCTTCCTCCTGATGGAGACGCATGTCGGGGGTGATGTCCGCGATGACGGTCGGTTGGTAATACCAACCGGTACTCCGATCACCGCGACTGCCGCCAGTGAGGATTGCCGCGCCCTTGCCGCGCGCATCGTCGACGAGCTGTTCGAGGTCAGCACGGCCCGCTTCAGTGGCCAGCGGCCCGATCTGAGTCTCGAGGACTGCCGGGTCGCCCACCACGAGTGCTGCCATCCGCTCTGCGAGCAGCGAGGCGAACTCGTCGTAGACGGCCTCGTGAATGATGAACCGCTTCGCGTTGATGCACGCCTGCCCGTTGTTGGCAGTCCGCGCGGCCACCGCCACTAGGACGGCGGACCCGATGTGTGCCGACGGCATCACGATGAAGGGGTCCGACCCTCCCAGTTCGAGGACGGACTTCTTGAGGACGTCACCCGCTGTTGCGCCCACGGCACGACCCGCTGCCTCCGAGCCAGTGAGGGTTACGGCGGCGATGCGCGGATCACGGATCACCGCTTCGACACGACGGGAACCGATCAGCAGCGACGAGAAGGCGCCCTGCGGGAAGCCCGCGCGCGTGAACAGCTCGCCGATGTACACCGCCGTCTGCGGAACGTTCGAGGCGTGCTTGAGCAGTCCGGCGTTGCCGGCCATCAGGGCGGGCGCGGCGAAGCGGACGACCTGCCAGATGGGGTAGTTCCAGGGCATGACGGCAAGCACGACACCAAGAGGGTCGAATCGTGTGCGCGCCGCTGACGCGGACACGGCCGCCGGGTCCGCGAGCTCACGACCGGTGAGGAACTCCTCCGCGTGATCGGCGTAGAACCGCATGCCGTACGCGGATTTCGTCACTTCGGCACGCGACTGTGCGAGGGGCTTGCCCATCTCGAGGGTGATCAAGGCGGCGACATCATCGATTTCGGATTCGATGAGATCGGCGGCAGCTCTCAGCAACCGGGCACGATCGTCGAAACTCAGCTCAGCGAGCAGCGGTACCGCCGCCGCGGCGGCGGCGAGCCTGCTCTCGACGAACTCGTCCGAGTCCTCTTCAAAGGCGGCGATTTCAGCGCCCGTTGAAGGGTCGATGCTGCGAATAGTGGTCATGACGTCTCTCTGGTGGGGTCGTTCAGATCAGGATGCTGAAGGGGTTCTCGATGCGCCGCTGGAACGCGGCAAGCCACTCGGCGGCGACGGCGCCGTCGAGGACGCGGTGGTCCGCGGACAGAGTGGCGGTCATCACCTGCCCGACTGTGAGCGTCCCGTCACTGGCCACGACAGGCATCGGGCGTGCGGCGCCGACGGCGAGAATGCCCGACTGCGGTGGGTTGAGGATGGCGGCGAACTGGCTCGTCCCGTACATCCCAAGGTTGGATACCGAGAAGCTGCCGCCCTCCAGCTCGTGCTGCTTGAGACGACCCTCACGGCCGCGCGCAGCAAGCTCGGCCACGGTCGCGCTGATCTCACTCAGCGACAGTCGTTCCACCTCACGCAGGACGGGGGTGGTCAGCCCACCCTCGGTAGCGACGGCGACAGAGATGTCGACAGAACTGAACCGGCGGATGCTGTCGCCGTTCCAGATCGCATTGGCGGCTGGCACGTCGACGAGAGCGCCGGCGACTGCCTTGAGCACGAAGTCGTTCACCGAGATCTTGCGGGGCGCAGTCTGGTTCACAGTGCCTCGCAGCTCGAGGAGCGCGTCGACTCGGCAGTCCGCAACCAGGTAGAAGTGCGGAACTGTCGACTTGCTCTCGGTGAGGCGACGAGCGATCGCCTTTCGCATCCGGTCGAGAGGCACGTCCTCAAATGCCGACGTCGGCACCGATGCCGGAGCCGGTGAAGCAACGGCGGTCGGTGGTCCGCTCGGAGCGATCGTCGGCGCCGGAGCGTCGGCTGTTGGCCGGGATGTCTCACGCTCGGCGAGATGCCGCTCCAGATCTCGACGCACGATTCGTCCCTGCGGTCCCGTGCCGCGGACATCGGTCAGTTCGACGCCCGCGCCCGCCGCCAACCTGCGCACGAGGGGACTCGCGAACAGGCGACGTCCACCATCCGCGATATCGGAGGGCGCTTCGAGCTCCGTCGCTGTGGGCTGGGTTGGCGCGGCAGGCGCGGAGACTGCTGCCGCCTGGTTTGCGGCGGGTGGTGCCGATGCGGCCGGCGGGGCGGGTTCGACAGGCGGGGCCGCGTCGGCGGTTCCGATCCCGGCGGCTGCGAGCGCAGGGCCGATCGCCTCCGGTCCCTCCCCCTCGGCAAGAAGCACCAGGATGGGCTCCCCCACGGAGACATTGTCGCCCTCCGCGACCAGCAGTCGCCCGATCGTCCCGGCGGATTCGGCGCTGAGCTCGACGATTGCCTTGTCGGTCTCGATCTCGGCGAGTCCTTGGCTGACCGTGACTGCGGTGCCCTCGCCGACAAGCCAGGTCTGGATGGCCGCCTCTGTTGCCCCGGCGAGGACTTCTGGCATGCGAATGACTTCAGCCATGATCAGGCTCCGAATCCTGCGCGCACGGCTTCGAGGCCGATCGCCACTTCTTCTGTCCGGGCGATCGCTGCACGCTCGAGCACCTTGGAGATGCTCGGCGAAGCTTCCTGCCCGGTGACGCGTGCAATCGGCTGGTCGAGCCAGTCGAAGTAGCGACGCTGAATCTCGTCGGCCAGCCACGCGCCGTAGGATGTGCCCTGGGCACCCTGTTCGACGATGAGAACGGCGTTGGTCTTCTTGATGCTCTCGCCGATGGTCTCCCAGTCGATGGATGCGCGATCCAGCCAGCGCAGATCGATCAGGTCGGCATCGATTCCGGTCTGTTCGATCGCTTCTCGCGCGTGACCGACCATCGAAAGGTAGGTGATGACGGTGACTTCCGACCCGGTCCGCACCAGCGCGGCGCGTCCGGGCGGGATGATGTAGTCGAGGTCACCCGTCGGGACCTGGTCTGCTTGCCCGTACAGGTCGACGTGCTCGATCACGAGGACGGGGTCTTCCAGTGCCAGTGCGGCGTTCATCAGGCCGACGTAGTCGGTGGCGTTGGATGCGGCGACGATGCGCCATCCCGGGTTGGTCGCGAAGATCCCGGCCGGGTCCATCAGATGCTGGGAACCGTACCCGGATCCCATCGCTACCTTTGTGCGCAGCACGAGCGGGACCGGGTTGTCGCCGCCGAACATGTGGCGGGCTTTCCCGATCTGGTTGAAGACCTGGTCGGCGGCGACCCACATGAAGTCGGGGTACATGAACTCGACCACGGGGCGGAACCGGCCGTCGAGGGCGAGTCCACCGGCAAGTCCCGTGAAGGCGTTCTCGCTGATCGGTGTCCCCAGCACCCGCTCCTCGCCGAAGCGCTTGGTCAGCCCCTTTGTCGCGCCGTTGGTGCCGCCGTTGAGGCGGTGCACGTCCTCCCCCATCACGACGATTCGCTCATCCACATCCATGCGTCGCTCCATCACTTGTGCGACCGCGTCGACGAACTTGATCGGTCGGGGTTCGGTGACCGCACCAAGGACGGGCAGTCCCTGCAGTTCGCTGGCGTCCCCGCGCACGCCGACGTTGACGAAACTGGTCTCGGGCCACAGTCCGGGCTTGATGCGGCGCTTACCCGGGTTGTCGGGGTCTGCCTCGATCAGCTCGTCAACCGCGTCCGCCATCGCCCGCTGCACCCTTGCCCGCAGCTGCGCCACCTGGTCTTCGTCGCTGAGCCCTCGCTCCTGCATCCGTTTTGCGATCAGCTCCAGCGGATCCCGCTCCCGCCACGACGCTTCCTCGTCCTTGCTGCGATATCCGAAGGCGCTCCCCGGATACGGGCCGTTCTGGTGAAAGAACCGGTACACCTCAGCTTCGATGACCGTGGGCCCAGCACCCGATCGCATCCGCTCAGCGGCCTCTTCCAGGGCGAGGTACACCGCCAGCGGGTCCATGCCATCCACTCGCCACGACGGGATGCCGAAGCCCTGCCCGCGGACCGAGAAGCGAGGATCGGCGGTGATCTCGTCGGCACGCGTCGACACCGCATACAGGTTGTTCTCGATGAAGAACGACACCGGCAGCTTCCATGCCGCGGCAAGGTTCATGGCTTCCAGCACTGAGCCGATCTGCGCGGCACCGTCACCGAGATAGTTGATCGTCAGATCAGTGGTGCCGCTGTGCTTCTGAGCCCAGGCGTTGCCCGTGGCCATGGGCGCCCCGCCACCGACGATGGCGTTGGTTCCCAGCGCGCCGGCTTCGAACCACTGCAGATGCATGGAGCCGCCGCGGCCACGGCAGTAACCCTGCGCGAGACCGAGGATCTCGGCCAGTGTCCGCTGCAAAACCTCCTGGATCGTGGTGTCGACCGGGTTGGCCGGGTCGATCACGCCACCGGAGACGTGGGTGAGCGCCTTTGCCAAGAACTGGTGGTGCCCACGATGAGATCCGTTGACACCGTCCGCCGACCGCAGGCCGACGATGGAACCCACCGCGCCACCCTCCTGCCCGATGCTGGAGTGAGCTGGGCCATGCACCAGACCCTCACCAGCCAGTTCGAGCACTGTCTCCTCGAACGCGCGGATCAGGTGCATTTGGGCGAGCATCGTCCCGAGCAGCGCCGGGTCGGCAGCATCCCAATCCGCCTTGGTGGTGGAGAGCTCGAACCAGTCCACCCCGGTCTGCAGACGCTTCTTCTTCGGCATCTTCGCCTCAACTCCCTAGAACGGCCGGCTTCACCGGTCGATCAGCATGCTAGGCCAGGATTTTATCCAATACAAGCGGGGACTGGACGCATTGCCCTACTTTTCTCATCAATGACTAAAGAATGGGATACAATCTAGGCAGATGGCGGTGCCGACGAGGAGGTCGAATGAGCACTCAGCGAGGGATCCCAGGCATACGGGGGACGGACCACATCGGGTTCACCGTCCCGGATCTCGACGAGGCCCACGCGTTCTTGGTAGACGTCCTCGGCTGTGACGAGGTCTACACGCTCGACGCCAAGCGGTCCGATGACGACGACTGGATGCAGACGCATCTGGGTGTGCATCCGCGGACCGTGATCAGGGAGATCCGGTTCTACCGGCTCGGCAACGGCGCCAACTTCGAGGTCTTTCTGTACCGGGCAGCGGACCATCAACGCGTCCAGCCCCGCAACAGCGACATCGGCGGCTATCACATCGCGTTCTACGTCGACGATCTGGATGCCGCAGTGCAGTATCTGCGTGACAAGGACGTCGATGTGATGGGCGAGCCCACCGCAAGCCGACAGTCGGCAACAGGTCAACGCTGGATCTACTTCCGCAGTCCCTGGGGCCTGCAGTTCGAACTCGTAAGCTTCCCAGAAGGCAAGGCCTACGAGCAGAACGCACCACGCCTTCTGTGGCACCCAGGCCACCCGGAGCGATGAGGCGATCAACGTGACAATCAGGGCGACCCATGGCGGAACCGGTGCGGCAATCGCCTCCACCCTTCGCGACGAGATCCTCGCCGGCACCTATTCCCCGGGCGAACGCATTCGCCAGGACGAGCTCGCGGACCGGCATGGGGCCAGCCGGCTGCCCGTGCGCGACGCGCTACGCATCCTCGAGTCCGAAGGTCTGGTCAGCCTGGTCGCGAACACGGGCGCGTGGGTATCGCAGCTCAGCATGACGGAGTGCGACGAGATGTACCGCATGCGGGAACGACTGGAACCGCTGCTGCTGAGCATGAACGTGCCCCACATCACCACCGACGATGCGGACGGGCTCGAGCTTCTCGCGGAAGCGATGGAGAACGCCACGGATGTCGAACGATTCCTTCGCCTCGACAGGGAGTTCCACCTTTCGTGCCTGCAGGCCGTGGAAACCAGCGTGCTCGGCTCAACCGTCCTCAACCTGTGGAACCGAACGCAGCACTACCGGCGCGCTGCGACGCGCCTGTTCTACCTCGAAGAGGACCGCAGCGTCCACCACGACCATCACCTGATCGTCAACGCGATCAGGCTCGGTGACGCTGATGAAGCAGAGCAGGTCCTCTCCAGGCACATCCGTCGCAGCCGGTTAGAGCTCTCCCGTCACCCAGAAGTGTTCCAATGACCGTCAATTCGGTCAGCCGACCACCATTCACCGACTCGAAGTACACCCGGGGCGGTACCAAACGCTCCCCCTGTACACAGTGCGGCTCGTTCCGACGCCATCACTGCGCCTGGTGCCTGGGTTGTCCGGATGGTCACCTGCGGGAGTGTCTGACCAACTACGCGCACAGCCTGGTGGTCTGAACAAGCGGCCCCATTGCCAGTCGCGCTGCGGCGGTCCGCGCGCGAGCAGGCTGACTGACCCACCCGGCGCCGACACCGCCGGTGACGTCGGAGTGATGTGTTCTCGCAACGTCGAAAGGGCTGCGTGGAGACCTCGGTCGTGCCAACGGCCGGCACGGATGACGAGAACACACGTCTCATCGACTCGGCTGGCCCCATCGCCGGCCATCTCTGCGCTACTGGGCGGTGAAGCCGCCGTCGATGACGAGCTCAGACCCGGTCATGAAGCTGGAGCGGTCCGAGGCGAGGAAGAGTGCTCCCTCGGCGATCTCGCGGGGATCACCCGCCCTGCCCATCGGGGTCGCATCGATCGTCTTCTGGATGACCGCGGCTTCGAACGCCTGCGTGGTGGGGGTGAGGATGAACCCCGGGTGAATCGAGTTCACGCGGACCCCGTCGGTTGCGAGCACCATGGCTGCATGCTTGGTGAGGGAGCGAATCCCGCCCTTGGCGGCGTGGTAGTCGGCGGCGAAAGGCACAGCCACGTTCCCGTAGATCGACGAGAAGTTGATGATCGAGCCACCGCCTTGCTTCACCATCTGGGGTGCACAGGCTCGCATCCCCAGCATGATGCCACCAAGGTCCACCGCCAGGACTCTGTTCCAAGCCTCGAGCTTCTGGTCGAGGATCGATGACATCGACGAGATGCTGGCGTTGTTCACGAGGATGTCGAGGCGCCCATTCTCGGCGACCACTTCCGCGACCAGGTCCGTCCATCCCTGTTCGGAAGCGACGTCCTGATAGCGGAGGTGCAGACCAGGATCGGCGTTCGCCTCCGGATCGATGTCGGTCGCGATCACATCGGCACCCTCCTCGCGGAAGAGTTCGGCGATGCTGCGTCCGATCCCCCGGCTCGCTCCGGTGATGATCGCGACTCGTCCGTCAAGCTGACCCATCTTGTGCTCCTATCGATACCTGCATGGTGTGGTGGAAGGGTTGTTCGTGCTCAGCCGGCGTGAGGTGCAGTCTTCGCACCGTCTGCGCCTCGACCGCTGAAGATGAATAGGGCAGGGGGAAGTACTCGTCGGCCGCCCACCGTTCATAGAGGTCTGCGAAGTGCTCACTCCGCGGATCGCCCGACTGTCCGGGAGTATTCGCCGCGATCGTGTAGTCCCACTCGCCAACATCGATAATGAGCCGCACCGAAGAACCCATGGTCTGGCGTCCACTCGCGTCGAAGCCAGCAGCACCAACCGTCTCGGAGTTCCCCGCCTTGGGAAGAGTCCGCAGCTGGGTCCACCTCTCGTCGCCGATCAGAGACGCGGCGATGTGTCGCAGCTGCACCGTGCGGTGTCGACCGTAGCTCCACGTATGGACGGCCCCATGTTCCTTCGTGAGACGGTCCGCCGTGGCTGTCAGCGTGCTGAGAAGTGTCTTGCGCAGGAGCTGGGGCGATTCGCGCTCCATCCGGGAGATCACTGCCATTTCCGACCCAAAGTCCCCGAGGAACGAGTCGTCCCGTGTCACCCGCTCCAGTGCCTGGGCGCGCCGGCTTGGGTCGACGAGGTCCTGGATGGCGATCGCGAAGACCGCCTGCCGCAGCTCGCACTTCGTCCACTGTTCGAAGAGGAACGCGGCCGGTGAGTTTGTGTCCATGCGGCCGTCCCAGCCCCGGAGAAGCTGGACCGCCAGTTCGGAGTCGGCATCTTCCGGGAGTAGTGCGCAGACATGTTCGGCGGGTGGGCTGAGGTAGTCGTTCTGCAACGCTGCCATGTCGGTCTGATCGAGATCCACGGCTGGCTCCAGCACCTCGGCGATCCGCGTCATGCGGAACGAAGCCGGCCATTCGTACCCGACGGGAACAGGCCGCCACTCGTCGAACTCTTCGAGGTTCATCTGGTTCGCTGACCCCACCCAGCCCCGCGCGGGGTTGACCATGCGAGGCATGTCCTCAGGGCGGCGAAACCCATCCCATTCGTAGCGTCCGTCGCCGGGGACGGGGAACAGGCCGTCCCAGTTGGGCCGGTGTGGCACCCGCGCGCGTGGGAGAAGACCAATGTCACCATCAACCGTCGCGAACGCCTGATTTACCGAAGGGCCTCCCCAATCTGCGAGCGCGGCCTCGAATTCTTCTGCGGTGCGGGCGCGAAGGTACCCGATGCTCCCCAGGTAGGGGGCCATGCCTTCCTCCAGCCACGCCAGCCGTGCGGCGAACGCGGTGCCGCTCTCGGGACGGTGACAGATGACCGGACCATGGCGAGTGAACATGAGTCGAACGTGCTGAGGGCCCGCATCGCGAACCGGGATGTCCTCCTCGATCACCGTGAACGCTTCGTACCCATCCCCGTAGCGATAGCGCATGGGATCGTTGGGATCGAGCTCATACACGTACAGGTCTTCCTGATCTGCAGGCCAGATCGTCAGGCCGAACCCAACGGCACCGTTGTGACCGATCGAGACACCGGGCAGCACCGGTTCCCCCGCACCGATCACATCGAACTCGGGGCAGGTCAGGTGGATCAGGTACCGCAGTGATGGAAGAGTCACAGCGCGGTGTGGGTCGTTGGCAACGATGGGCCGTCCGGATCGGGTCTTCGTGCCCGACACCGCCCAGTTGTTGCTGCCGTCCAAGCCATGTCGGGCGACCGCAGTACCGCCGACGGGTCCCATTGCGAGCCGATAGGTGTCCAGAACCTTGTCGTCGAGAACGTTCAGATCAAGCCCCACCGGGACCGCGATGTCGGTGTCGGGTGCAAGCGGCTGTCGCACTCGTTCAGTCGGCACACCAAACTCGCGCACGGTGAGGGCACGCGTGAGTTCCGACTCGAGGTTGCCGTAGACGCCGTGCGAGCGTGCACGCACGATGTCTGCGGGCGCCCAATATGAAGGCGTGTGGCCCAGCGCCTCGAACTCCGGTGAGAGCAGCCCCGGGTCGCGCCAGGTGCGCTCAACCCACTCGTTGATCCCAGCCACGAATGCTGTCACCGCTTCCCGGGTGCCCTGCGGGTAGGCTGCCCACTCACGCTCCATGTCACCGCGGTAGAGGAACAGGCGGGAAGCACGGTCGCGCTCGACGTAGTCAGGGCCGAGGACCTCGGCCGTCAAGCCAAGGGCCCGGCGGCGCCACCAGTCCAGCTGGAACAGCCGCTCCCTCGCGACAACGAACCCTTGAGCGAAGAACACATCACGCGCGGTCTCCCCCTGAATGTGGGCAACTCCCCAGCGATCCGTTCGGACGACGACGGTGTCGGACAGGAGTCCGTCGACCGTCAGCCACTCTTCGTGTTCCATAGGAGCCTTTCCGTCGTTCTTGTTCACCGCGACCTTGAGCACGCGACTGATTTCAGGCGACCGCGTACACCTCGATCCCGATATGGGATGAGGTTCCACGCCCGCAGATGTGCCCTCCCCGGCGGGCGGTCAGAGTGAAGTGCCGCCGTCGACGGTGATCTCGCTGCCGGTGAGGTACGACGCGGCGTCGGACGCAAGGAATGCATTCACTTCCGCGACCTCACCGACGGTGCCCAAACGGCCCAGTGGCGTGGACGCGATCACCGCGGCGTTGTGCTCAGGGCTGTTGAGTCCTGCCATCGGTGTGTCGATCAGACCGGGTAGGACGCAGTTGACGCGGACGTTCCACTCTGCGAGTTCGGCCGCGTAGATCTTCGACAGCCCCCGCAGCGCCCATTTGGAGGTGGCGTACGTGACCGCACCGGGTCGGCCACTGATCCCTGCGACGGACGCGATGTTGACGATCGACCCGCGGCGCTGTGCCTTCATTCCGGGCGTGACCGCGTGGAAGGAGTTCACCACGCCACACACGTTGATCTCGAACATGTTCCTGAAGTCTTCGACCGTCGCGTCGGCAGCACGCTGCGGGACGTACTTGGCCGCGTTGTTCACGACGATGTCGATCGCGGGTCTGCCGGAGAACTGCCGCGCGGCTTCGACGCACATCTGCCACTGATCTGGGCGTGTGATGTCGAGCTGGAACGAAGCCGCGCGGCTTCCGATTTCGTCGGCGACTGCATTCGCAAGCGTGATGTCGATGTCGGCGACGAGCACGTGTGCTCCGCGGGCGGCGAGGATCTCGGCGGTGCGTCTTCCCTGGCCCCTTGCCGCACCGGTCACGATGGCGACTCGCCCGTCAAGTCGTAGGGGGTCGGTGTTGCTGTGGGTTGCTTCCATGGAAGGGATCCTTAGATCGGGGTCGAGGTTGTAACTGGCGCGATCGACCAGCTATCTCCTGCCGCGTCGGACCAGCTGGTCGGCGGCCACGGCGGCGATGATGATGGTGCCCTTGAAGATGAGCTGCGCGTTGCTGTCCACCGCCAGGCTGTAGAAGATGTTGTCCAGCACGGCGAGGATCAGCATTCCTACGGCGGTGCGCCACAGCTTTCCCTCGCCTCCCACGAGCGATGTTCCGCCGATCACCACGATCGCGATTGCGTCAAGAGCAACGGTGGCTCCCATCGATCCTTGGCCCGCGCCCTGCTGGGACGCGGTCATGACGCCGGCGAGGGCAGCGAGGAACCCAGCGATGACGTACGTTGAGCCCGTGACGAAGTCGACTCGGATGCCTGATAGCCGGGCGGCTTCACGACTGCCGCCGACGGCGTAGATGCCGCGGCCGAAGCTGGTGAAGTTGAGAACCACAGAGCCCGCGGCGAACACGACGATCAGCACGATGATCGTGTTCGGGATGCCGAGCACGCTGCCAGTGCCGAGCAGCTGGAACTCGGGGTTGGTGACGCTGAAGGCGGTCGAGTTCGACAGCAACAGCACTGCACCTGCATAGAGCGAGGACGTCCCCAGCGTGGTGATGAAAGGGTTGACGCGCAGGAGGGTAACTCCCAGCGCATTCACGAACCCGAGAACAACACCACCGACCAGTGCGAGCAGGAACGCTACGGGCACGCCGTACTGCGGGGCGAGCGCAGCAGCGGTTGTGGCGCCCGCCGCAAAGATGGCGCCAACCGAGAGGTCGAAGCCACCGGCGATGATCACGAGGGTCATGCCTACGGCGACGACGCCGAGCGGGGCGTACTGCGAGAGCACGATCGACAGGTTCCCGAGCTCGAGGAAACGCGGATAGATCGCAGTGGCAGCGACGGTCAGCGCTAGCAACACTCCGAGCATGGAGTACTCCAGCACGCGTTCGCTCGTGAGGCGGGGCGGCTTCGTCGTCGCCTGAGACTGGGTTGTCGTCCCAGCTCCTTGGATGTCAATCATGGTGTTCCTTCCAGGCCGAACGCGACGTGCAGGATGTCGCCCGTCGTCGGGCTGCTAGTGTGCAAGTCCATCTCCGCGACGGCCCTGCCGTCCCGCATCACGATCACTCGATCGCAGATGGCGAGGACTTCTTCGATCTCTGAGCTGGTCATGACGACCGCTTTGCCTTCGTCGGCGGTGCGCCGGAGCGCTTGCAACACGTCTGCTTTTGCGCCGACGTCGATGCCTCTCGTCGGTTCGTCGACGAGCAGCACTTCAGGGTCGCGGTGCAGCCATTTCGCGACGGCGACCTTCTGCTGATTGCCGCCGCTCAGCCAGCCGACGGGATAGTTGCCCACCTCGCGACTGAGCGCGAGCCGAGTGAGGAGGGTCTTCGCTTCGGCGAATTGCCGCCGGCGGCTGACGAACCCGAACTTGCCAACCGAACCGAGGCTGGCGAGCGTCACATTGTCGGGTACCGACATTCGCAGCAGGAGTCCGTCGGTTTTGCGCTCTTCTGGGATCAGACCGATACCGAGCTTGAGCGCCGTCCGAACCCGGCGAGGCCACCGGCTCGCGCGTCCGCCCATGAAGATCTGGCCGCTGCTTCGACTTTCGGCGCCGGCAAGACAGCGGAGCAGGCTGGTGCGACCGGAGCCGACGAGTCCTGCAAGGCCCACAACCTCGCCACGCCGGACGGTGAGTGCGACGTCTTCGATTGCGCCTGGCAGTGACACTCCCCGCGCTTCGAGCGCTACCTCACGAATGTCCTTGCCCCGCAGTTCCTGCCATTCGCCTTCTGGAACGCCCGTCATGGCTTCAACCAGTGCCCGGCGGCTCCAGTTCTGGACCGTGCCCTCGGCGGTCTTTCGCCCGTTGGTCATCACCGTGATGTAGTCACTGACCTCGAGAACCTCGGTGAGGTTGTGGGTGACGAGCACCATGGTGATCCCGCGGCGTTTGAGTTCGCCGATGAGGTCCAGGAAGTGCCGCCGTTCACGTTCTGATAGAGCTGCCGTCGGCTCGTCGAAGAGGAGGACGCGGGATCCCGATTGGATCGCTCGCAGGATCTCGATGATCTGCGCGTTCGCCACGGTGAGGTTGCGTGCCTGCTGCTTCGGGTCGAACTCGACACCGAAGTCCCGGCACAGTTCGCGGAACTGTTGCTTCATCGCCCGTCGGCGCAGCCAACCGCCTGTGGTGATGGGCTGCCCCAGGAAGACGTTCTCGGTAAGACTCAGCGCCGGGAGCACCGTCAGCTCCTGGTAGACCGCGGCGAGTCCGGCACGCCGCGCCTCGGCTGGGCTGCCTCCGCGCAGTTCGTGGTCGAAGACGCTGACGGTGCCCGAGTCGGCGGGCGTCCGACCGCTCAGGATGCCTAGCAAAGTTGACTTGCCGGCGCCGTTCGCGCCGACGATGGAGTGAACGGTTCCTTCTTTGATCGTCAGCGATACGTCGTTCACGACGGTCGCGAGCCCGTAACGTTTGCTGACGGACGCGCACATGACTGCAGCACTCATGCTGATTCCTCCCCGTTCACCGGGCCCTGTGCGTGTCACAGGACCCGGTGCGCTTGGTCAGTACTCGGGTGTCCACTGATCGACGTTGTCCTTGGTGATGATCGGAGCTCCGGGGAACGTCAGCGTGTCCAGAGGGTTGGTTGTCTGGGGGATGTCCTTCCCGTGCAGCTTGTCGACCATCAGGGTCACGGCAACCTTGAAGTCCGTGTACGGCATGCCCGGAAGTGCTGCGGTGATGTTGCCGCTCTGGATCTGCTCCTTCGTCCAGGAGTCCGAGTTGCTGTCGAACACGAGCACATCGCCGGTTCGGCCGGCCTGCTGCACCGCTTGGACAACTCCGCGGGTCATGCCGGAGAAGTTGCTCGCGATCGCGGTGAGGTCGCGGTTGGTCTGCAGGAACGCCTGCGACGCTTTGTATGCGGCGTCCGTCGAGTAGTCGGTGTTCTCGGATGCCACGAGGCTGAACTCAGGGTGAGCCTCCAAGCCGCTCCGTCCCGCAGCGATCGCCGCTTCCGTCGGGAAGTCGAGCTTCGGGCCGCCGACGAATGCGACGGGCCCTGGGGGCGTCATGGCGAAGATCGCGTCCCACCATGTGCTGTACGTGCTCTCGCTCTGCTCGCTCACGAACCCAGTCGTCCCCGGGGAGTAGCCCTTGTCGCCGCAGATGGCCGCGACGGTGACGATGACGGGGGTGCCCGCCTCTTCGGCCTTCTTGATGTTGCTGCACTGGTCGGTCGGTGTGATCGTGGCGACCACCCAGCCGTCATACGTATCGCGCTGCAGCGCCAGCTGGAACGCCGTGTTCTGCTTCTGCGTGTTCCAGTCAGCGGTGACCACGGTCACATCGACGCCGAGTTCGGCACCAGCGTCTTTCGCACCCTTTTCCGCGGCCTGCAGGTAGGGGTTGTTGTTGCCGGGGATGAAGACGCCGATCTTGAGGGGCGCCTCTTCCCCGTCGCCGGAGTTCGCTGCGGCGGCACCACACGCAGCCAGTGGCAGAGCGAGCAGGGCTGCGGCGGCCAGTCCGACCAGTCGCGTGTGCACGCGACGTTGCGTGTTCTTCATTTGTCGTCTCCTTGGTGGGGGTGGGGTCTTAGTCGGTCCAGTGAGGAAGTAGGGCTGAAAGGTTCGTGAACCAGATCCCGTCCAGGCCGGACGCGTATCGCAGGAACCTCTCGAACATGAGGATGTATTGGGCTCGCCCGATGGCCTGCGGGTGCACCGTGATGCTGACGACACCGTTCGGCACCCGTTCGTACGCGAAGTCGAGGTGATCCTTCCAGCGCTGGTAGATCGTCTCCGGCGACTCCATGCCCGCGTTCATGCCAGGAATGAACTCGGTCGCGGGGAAGTCGTCGAGGTGCCATGAGACCGGGAACTCGAGAACCGAACTAGCGGGACCGAACTGGTTGCCTGCCTCGAAATCGAGGACGATGGGGCGCGGCCGATACGGCTCGAAGTCTCGCCCCATCAGCGATGAGTCCCACTCAAAGCCCGCGGCCTCGAGGAACCCGAGAGTGTGGTCGGTGAAGTCCCACGCCGGTGAACGGTACCCACGGGGTCGTTTCCCGACGTACTTCTCGTGCTGCGCAATCTGCAGGTCCAGAAGCCTCTGCTCCTCGTCGGGCGCCAGTTTGGGGATCGGCTCGTGCCAGCATCCGTGCGCCGACACCTCATGTCCGCTCTCGAGCACCAGCTCGAAGCTGTCGGGGAACGTCGCCATGGTGTGAGTCGGCGTGAAGAAGTTCCCGACGACGCCGTACTCCGAGAGAGCGCGCAGCACGCGAGGTACGCCGACAACCGCGTCGAACTCGCCTCGCGAGAGGAAACCGGGGCTGGTCGCGCCGACTGTTCCCATCCAGGCGGAGTGGGCGTCGAAGTCGACACCGATGTTTACCGCCAGCCGGCGGCCGTGCGGAAGCTGCAGGGCCATGGTCACCACTCCTTTGTGAAGACCGGTGCTGCTCGGGAGAAGGGGCGGGTCACGCGCCCTTGCTTGCACCGGTTGTGAGACCAGCATGACTAGCTCCGGGTATTCTGTCGACTGACACTTTGTTGCTTTGGGTATAACCTTTGGGAATGGAACGGCGTCCCCTGGAGTGCTTCACCCTGGTCGCGAAGCTCGGATCGATGAGTGCGGCTGCCGAACGGCTGTCCGTCACGCAACCGGCCGTGTCCAAGCAGATTCGTCGTCTTGAGGAGCAGCTGGGCGTGCTGCTGTTTCACCGCACGCCGTCGGGACTGTCCACAACCGCTGCGGGACGCACCCTGCTGGAACTCGGCAACGACGTGCTCATGCACTTCGACCGAGCAGAGGCGATTATGCAGGCGCGGTTTCGGGGGCGATCGACCTTCCGACTCGCGTGCCCCCATTCGACGGCCTTGGACATGGTGGCGCCATTCATTGCGGAAGCCGATCCGCCGATCGTCGACCTGGATATCTTGCTCGCCCGCGATCTGGACAACGCGTTGAACGGCGAAGTTGACATGGCCATCGGGTCGCTCATACCGCCGCGTCATCGGGCACAGTTGCCGGTCGCCACAATCCCCGTCACGGTGCAGACACCTGTGGACAGCCGCTCGATCGCGCCGAGTGCGCAGCGGGTCGACCTGGAAGAGCTCATCGACGACTGGCTGATCGTTCCGCGCACCGGCGTGCAGATCGCAGTCGTGGAAGCGATGCGCGGCTTCAACCACGCACCACCGATCCGAGAGGCTTCCGCGGGAACGGTTGCCCAAGCTCTCGCTGCGAACGGCCACGGCTACGCATTGGTGACCGAACCACCTCGGTTCGGGATGCGCGCGATCCCCGCGTTCGCCGGCGGCCAGCCGATCGAGATTGTGCTGTATGCATCGTGGGATGCCCACCACTACGCGTCACGTGAGCTCCATCAGCTCGCTGTGGACTTGCGCCGTTGGCTCGAGATGAAATGGCAATGGGGACCGGGCTCGCGATCAGTACCGCTTGATCTGCAGCCTCGAGTCTCGCCCAGCCAGGCGAAGAGCTGACCCCGGCCCCGACGAGGAGCCGAGGTCAGTTCATCGCGAGTGCTGGTTTAACGATTCTCGACGACCGACTCGTCCCCGACCGGAACATACGTCGACTGACCCACCACTGCGGGCGTCACGATCGGGGTGGCAGAGGCGATCCCCGGGTGGCCGTCGGGGGCGTTCCCAACGTGAGTTGCCCGGTGAACAGCAGGCCGTCCCGGCCGAACCGGGCCCTGGTGCTCGAGCGGAATCGTCAGCGGTCCGTCTGTTGGAACGGTATAGGTGACGTCACGAACCGTTATGTCGAGGGCGCCGCCGTGATTCTCGAGCGTGAGCTCATCGGCAGTGATCGTCACACGCAGTTGGCGGCCTCGGTAGCTGAGGGGGAACGACAGATGCTCCCACCCCACGGGCAGGCGGGGGTCGAATGACAGCTCCCCACGGTGGTCGCGCATACCGCCGAAGCCAGCGACCAGCGCGGTCCACACCCCGCCGGCTGAAGCGACGTGGACACCGTCGGACGCATTGTGATGCAGGTCCGCGAGGTCGACAAACACTGACCGCTCGAAGTACTCGAGAGCGAGGTCCTGGTAACCGACCTCCGATGCAAGGATCGCCTGCACGACGGCCGAGAGAGTGGAATCTCCGGTCGTGAGCGGGTCGTAGTACTCGAAGTCTGCGAGCTTTTCGGCGTCGGTGAACTGATCACCCTGCAGGAACAGCGCCAGCACGACGTCCGCCTGCTTCAGCACCTGATAGCGGTAGATCACCAACGGGTGAAAGTGAAGCAAGAGCGGGCGTTGCTCTGGCGGAGTCTCGTCCAGCAGCCAGACTTCACGCTCAAGGAAGACGTCGTCCTGAGGGTGGATGCCGACCTTCGCGTCGTACGGAATGTGGATCGCATCAGCGGCGCGTTCCCACGCAACCACCTCGTCGAGGTCCAAGGAGAGCCGGTCCGCCGCCCGCTGGTATTGCGCGGGCAGCTCCTCCAACATGGCACGGACGGTCTGCGCCGCGAATCGCAGATTGAAGCGGGCCATGACGTTCGTGAAGAGGTTGTCGTTGACGACTGTGGTGTATTCGTCCGGGCCAGTGACGCCATGAATGTGGAACGAGCTCCCGTCGGTACCTTCGCGCCAGAACCCCAACGTGGACCACAGGCGCGCGGTCTCCACCGCGATATCGACGCCCTCACGGTAGAGGAAGTCCACGTCGCCGCTCGCGCGGACGTACTGGGCGAGCGCGAAGCAGATGTCAGCATTGATGTGGTACTGCGCGGTACCGGCCGGGTAGTACGCCGACGATTCCTCGCCATTGATGGTTCGCCACGGGAACAGTGCTCCAAGTTCGTTGAGCTGCGCCGCACGCTTTCGCGCGGCAGGCAACATCAGATACCGCATCCGCAACGCGTTGCGCGCCCACAGCGGCGTCGTGTACGTCAGGAATGGAAGCACGTAGATCTCGGTGTCCCAGAAGTAGTGGCCGCTGTAGCCTGACCCGGTCACACCCTTGGCCGGTATGCCGAGACCATCTGCTCGTGCAGACGCTTGGGCCAGTTGGAACAGACACCAGCGCACAGCCTGCTGCAGACGTTCTTGGCCGCCGATTTGCACATCGGAGCGCGCCCAGAACCCATCAAGCCACAGCCGCTGCGCCGCGAACAAGGCGGGCACCCCCTTGCGGAGAGCGATGTCGAGTGTGCCGCAGCAGCGATCGATGAGCTCGCGGGTGGGCACAGCACTCGCGGTGTGGTAGCTGACCAGTTTGGTGACGCGGACTTTGACACCAGCGCGGGCGTAAACGTGAATGGTGGTCGCTGCGGCGTCCGTGCTGACTTCGTTCGTCAACCAGTGGTCGTTGTCGGTGTCGATGATGTGGTCGGCGACAACGGCGATCGTCATGCCAGACCGTGCTGTGCGATAGGACAGCGCCGACCGCAAGCCCTCTTGCCACTGCTCTTGCGGCCGGAGCACCCGCTCGCCCAGTCTCTCCGACTTGCGCGGGTCGAATCCACCTGCAGGATTCTGAGTCTCCGACGGAAGGGCCTCGGCGTCTTGCCGGTTCACGATCCGACTGTCGATGGTGACCTCTGCGTCGTCATTGATGAGGGTGACGCCAATCGTGGTCACGGCAAGATGCTTGTCATCGAACGAGACCAGACGTTCCAGATCGATCTGGACCCCCTTGCCGTTGGGCGTGACCCACACCAAGCGGCGTCGCATAACCCCGTCACGCATGTCGAGCTCACGTTCGTACTGGCGCACATCTGACAGATCCAACGAGAGAGGATCGCCGTCGACGGAGACCCGGAGGACCTTGCCGTCCGGTGCGTTGATGATCGTCTGGCCGACCTCTGCGAACCCGTATGCCTGTTCCGCGTGCCGGATCGGAAAGGTCTCGTGAAAGCCGTTGATGAACGTGCCGTGCTCTCCCACGGCAGTGTCGCCTTCGGCGTGGTTCCCGCGCCACCCGAGGTAGCCGTTACCGAGCGCGAAGATCGTCTCGGCGACTCCGGGCGCCTGGCGGGCCACGCCACGCTCGGTTACTCGCCAGAGTTCACCCTCGGGCGTGGCTTGTCGCGTCGCGTCGGCGATGGACAGCGACGGCGCATCTCGGGTCGGAGTGGGAACGCTCGTCATGGTCATTGAACTTTCTTCCATCGTTAGGTTGCAAGACATCTTCGTTCGGTTTACAGTCGAAGTCGATAGGCAATCTAACAAAGAGGTTCAGATGATTTCTAGTGGCTCGGAATCTTTCACCTGGGACGGCGGCGCGCTGGCAAGTGCGGCGGCGGTCGTGTCCGTTGTGCGGCTCTCTGATGGGGGCGCCTCCCGTGCGGAGATCGGCGACACGACCGGCCTCAGCAAGGCTGTGGTCTCGGAGCGAGTCCGAGCGCTCGTGGACGCGGGGTTGCTTGAAGAAGCCGGCGAACTGGGGAGCACAGGTGGTCGTCGCGCCACCAGAATCAGCTTCCGCGCCGACCGTGTGGTGGTCGCCGCCGAGATCGCGATGACGCACATCCGCGCAGCCGTGGTCACCATGACCGGCGAGATGCTGGCCGAGCAGAAGATTTCCGTGGCCATGCGGCAAGGCCCCGAAGAAGTGCTGCAGACCCTCGAAGACCTGATCGACGATCAGCTCGAGCAGGCACAGCGGGCGCATGCTCATGGTTTGGTGCTCTGCGGCATTGGCGTCGGCGTTGCCGGGCCGGTCGAGTTCACGACGGGGCGAACCGTTCACCCGCCGGTCCACCCGGTATGGCACGACCAGCCAGTCCGCGACCGACTCGCGGTGCGATTTGGTGTCCCCGCGTGGGCTGACAACGAGGTCAATCTGATGGCCTTGGCTGAGCAGCATCTTGGCTCGGGGGTGGGCGTCGACGACTCTCTGGTAGTCAAGATCGGCTCCTGGGTTGGTGCCGGTCTGATCTCGAACGGACGACTCCACCGCGGTGCGCAGGGCAGCGCTGGCAGTCTTGCCACCACCGCGGGAGGCGACGATATCGCCGCCCGCGCGGAATTGCTTGCGATCAGCGGGCAGAGCGAAGCGCTGGCCCGTGCCGCGAAGCGTGCGCCAATAACTGCACAGGTGGTCGCCGAACTTGCGCAGCTCGGCGACACTGACTGCCGCCGGGTCCTCGACGATGCTGCCGAGGACATCGGAAAGGTCCTCTCCGTGCTTGTCGACTTTTTCAACCCCGCCGTCGTGGTCGTCGCCGGCGGAGTCGCCAGCGGAGGTGGAGAATTCCTGGCTCGGATCCGCGAAACGATCTACCGCCACTCGCTCGCTCTCGCCACGCGTGACCTGCGAATCGTGCCCACCGTCCTTGGGGCAGACTCTGCGATCCTCGGCGCCGCTGTCATGACCATCGACGAATTGACTACGCCCGCTGCCCTCGGCGGGATGCTCGCGCGGCTCAGTGCCGCAACCGTCACGAATGAGGCGACGAAGTGATCCGAATCGGCGTCCTCGGCGCGAGTGGAGTCGGCGCGGCGCATATCGAGGCTCTGCGAACCGTGGAGGGCGTTGAGGTTGTCGCAGTGGGCGGGTCATCGAAAGAGTCCGCAGCGGCGACTGCGGCGCGACTGCGCGTGCCGGCATCCTTCGTTGGATCCGCCGACATGATCCAGTCGGGATCGATGGACGCTCTCCACGTCTGCACCCCAAACGATCTTCACGTCGACGCGGTGCGGGCGGCCTTCGAAGCCGGACTGCACGTCGTTTGTGAAAAGCCCCTGACGACGAACACGACGGAGGCGGCGGAGCTCGCATCTCTCGCGGCCGCCTCATCGTCCGCCTCCACCGTCTGCTACCACTACCGTTACTCGACGCTGATCCCCGACCTGGTCGGCCTGATCGAAGGGGGCGGGCTGGGTCGCATCCACTCGGTGCGCGCGAACTACCTCCAGAACTGGCAGATCAACAGCGACCCGTCCTGGCGAAACGATCCCGCACGATCTGGCGCCTCCCGCGTTCTCGCCGACATCGGAACACACCTGATCGATCTCGTGGAGTTCACGAGCGACCAGCGCATCACTTCGATCGACGCGGACTTCCTCGCTCTGCGTGGCGACGTGCAGCCGGGAAACGACGACGTCGCGATCGCGCTGGCCCGCACCAGCTCAGGAGCGTTGGTCTCCCTCTCCGTTTCACAGGTCTCGCCGGGTCACATGAATTCGATCTCGATCGAGTTGGACGGCGAGCACGGCACGGCCCGCTGGTCGCTCACCGATCGCGAAACGCTTGAGTTCACCAGCGTCGAGGACACTGCCGCTCTAGAGCTGGATGGGCACGCCAACCCGAAGACGATGCGACGCGTCTGGCATTCACGACTTGACCCAGAGGCACGACTGCAGGCACTGTTCGGCGCGTTCTACGGACCGCTGCTCGGAACCCCCACGCTCAGTTCCATCTCGCTGCCCAGCTTCGACGACGCGGCCCGACACGTCGCCCTCGTTGGCCAGGCAGCGCTAGGCATCACGCTCACGCCAGCGAACTAGAACGGTCACCACCCATGGTCATCAGCACACGGACAGCGCCCGTCACGCCACGACGAAGCGTCATCGTTTCCAGCCGCAGATCCGAGACCATCCGCGACAGCGCTCAGCCTCGCGACCCAGGCCCGAACGAAGTACTCCTGCAAATCACTCGCAACGGCATCTGTGCCAGCGAGAGGCCTGCATGGCTCCGCGGACCCGAACCAGGCTCAGCGCCCGCCACCATCGGCCACGAACCAGTCGGGATCATCCGTGCAGCAGGTGTCGGCGCCGAACGCTTCCGCGAAGGCGATGTCGTCACGGGGCGAGTCGCGAGCTCTCTCGCTGATCTTGTGATCGCCTCGACTGAGGACCTGGTGAAGGTGCCTGCCAACGTCACCGGCGACGCCGCCATCGGCGAACCATTGGGCTGCATCGTCGAAGCGGTACGACGAACCCCCCTCGACGTCGGAGACAGAGTAGCGATCGTCGGGCTCGGGTTCATGGGGCTGTGCCTGCTCGACCTCATCGTGATCAGCGGCGTGAGCGAGATCGTCGCGATCGACCCCCGCGCCGAGGCGCAGCAGCTCGCGCTCCGGCGGGGTGCGGCAGCAGTGTTCGCGCCCGGCGACATCGCACTCGATTCAATGTCGAATTCTTTCGATGTCGTCTTCGAGGTGAGCGGCTCGCAGTCGGGGCTGAATCTGTCCACCACCCTCGCCAGCGAACACGGCACACTCTCGCTGGTCGGCTACCACCAAGGCTCTCGAACCGTCGATGTTCAAGCGTGGAACTGGAAGGCGCTGGACGTCGTCAATGGACACGTTCGTGACCAGCGGCGACTCGTGGAAAGCACCGAGCGCGGCCTAGCCCTCGTCGCTGCCGGCCGCATCCCTTACGGCGATCTTTTCACGCACCACTATTCGCTGGATCAGATCGACCAGGCGCTGGAAGACCTTGAATCCAAACCCACTGGTTTTGTCAAAGCCGTTGTTGTCCTCAACGACTAGGCACGGCGTCTCCACACACCAAACACCCGACCCCCCAAGGACGCCAACGAAGGCGCCACAACATTCAGGAGGTACAGCAATGAAGAAGCACCTGCTCGCGATCGCCGGGGTGACAGCACTCACCCTGAGCATCGCCGCCTGCAGCGCCGGTGGCGGCGGCGCTGACGGAGGAGAGATCGTCATCACGTGCGAGTCTTGCCCAAAAACTGCTGCCGACGGCGACACCTTCGCGCAGTACCGGATGCAGCTGTGGAAGGCGTTCAACGAGGAGTACAAAGGCAAGTACCGCGTTGAACCGAAGCCGTACACCGCCGCCAACGAGGCGGACTCGGCGCAGCATTTCTTGCGCGCCGCAGCGACCAACACTCTCCCGGACCTGTTCGTCACGCAGGCCAACGTGATCGTGCAGGTCGGCGAGTCCGGCGGTCTCATGGACTTCACCGACGCTCTGAACACCGACACCGACTGGAAGGATTCGTTCCAGGCGAACAGCTTCAACTCGCTCACCAACCCCGAAGGTCAGATCCTCGGTATCCCGGAGCAGGTCGATGCAATCGGCATCTACTACAACACGGCGCTCTTCGATGCCGCCGGTATCAAGGAGTTCCCCACGACGTGGGATGACTTCTTTGCCGACGCGGAGAAGCTGAAGGCGTCGGGCGTCATCCCTCTCGCAATGGATGGTGACTGGGTGACGCAGCTGATGTGGGCAAACCTCATCGGCACGCAGCCCGGTGGCGCTGACTTCCTCGAGTCCGGCATCAAGGACGGCGGCTTCGCGGACAACAAGGAAGTCGTCTCGGCAACCGAGTACTTGAAGTCGCTCCACACCGCAGGGCTTGTCAACGAGGACGCCTTCACCGGCGACTACAACCGCGCAGCTGCACCCTTCCTGGAAGGTCAGGCAGCGATGATCGCCAACGGTCCGTGGATGTCCCCGAACATCGCCGACGCAGGTATCACCGCAGGGTACGCTCCGGCCCCCGAGGACGGCGTGATCGTGCTCGCTGGAAACGCTGGGTGGGCGAGCGGGGCAAAGGACGCAGACAAGCAGGAGGCGGTCACCGCGTTCATGAAGTTCATGACCTCGGACGACCAGGAGTTCAAGAAGGTGATCACGACCGGGTCGTACTGGCCGACGAACTTCGAACCCACCGCGGATCAGGTCGCTCAGCTCGAGCCGCTCGGATACGGCATGTTCCAGGCCGCACAGTCAGCCAAGTACACGTACCCGCACGCCAAGTTCGCGACTCCACCCGCGTTCACGACCGCCTGGATCAACAACTGGCCGGCGTACGTGCAGGATGCAATGTCGACCACCGAGTTTCTGGACTCGCTGTCCGAAGCGGTCGAAAACAACCGATGAGTACTGGATCGGAACACCGAGTCGTGGTGGGGGCGGGCGCGGACCGCGACCCCTCGGCCACTACGCGGTCTACCTCCGGCCGCATCGCGGCGCCTGCCGACCGTGGGATCACCACGGCCGGCGGGCGCCGACACCGGATTTCCCGACTGGAGCCGGTCACGCCAGGTATGGGAAGAGGCATTCTCCTCTCCATCCTGCCGGGCGTCCTCCTCTTCAGCCTGTTCTTCGTCATCCCGCTCGTGGTCGTCGCGGTCACCTCATTCACCGAGTGGGGTCCCATACGGTTCGAGTTCACAGGCGTCGACAACTTCGCGCGACTCTTCGGCGACGACCGATTCTGGATGGCGCTCGGGAACACGGCGTTCTTCGTCGCGGCCGGCGTTCTCATCCAGGTTCCCGTCGGCGTAGCACTCGCGGTGATCCTTTCGCAGCGCATTCGCGGGTGGAAGATCCTTCGAACGATCTACTTCCTGCCCAACATCGTGTCCTATGCGGCACTATCGCTCGTGTACCTGTCGGTGTTCAACCCACGGTATGGCCTGTTCAACCAGGTTCTCGGATGGTTTGGGATCAACAGCACGACCGACTGGCTGTTCGATGTGCAGACGGCTCTGCCTGCCGTAGCGTCCACGTGGGTCTTCACCGCCGGAGTGGTGATGATCCTGGTGATGGCAGAAATCACCGCCATCCCCCAGGAGATCTTCGAAGCGGCTCGCGTTGAAGGCGCGTCCCGCTGGCAAGTGACCCGGCACATCACATTGCCACTGCTGCGGCCTGTCATCGGGTCCGTGCTCACGATCGTCGCACTGGCAACACTGGCGTACTTCGACGGTGTCTACATCATGACCCAGGGGGGTCCCGCCGACCGCACGCTAACGCTGGCGCTCTTCGCTTTCCAGGAGTACTCCAACAGCGATTGGGGCTACGCAAACACAATCGCGTTCGTTCTTCTCGTCAGTGGCGTGCTCGTGATCCTCGGCATCCGCCGGACCTTCCGTGTATCGGAGCGTGACCTCTGATGTTCTCCCGTTCGCTTTCGTTCCTCGGTCGAACACTGTTCCTCGTCGTCGTCGGCGTCGCCTGCCTCGGCCCGGTGCTTTGGGTACTGCTGTCCTCGTTCAAGACGAACGAGCAGGTGTTCGGGGCAGGAAGTCTACTGCCGGATCCGTTCACCATTGACGGCTACGTGGCGCTGTTCACCCAGATCAACATCCTCCCCTACCTCACCAACACCCTCGTCTACGCGGTGGGCGGAGCGCTTGGTGCAACGGTCGTGGGATTCCTCGCGGCATACCCGGTCGCGAGACTGCGGTTCCCGTTCCGCACGAGCCTCGGAGTCATCTTCAGCATCGCGATCGCCATCCCCATTGCAGGTCTGATCGTGCCGGAGTTCGTCGTGATGCAGAAGATCGGGCTCTTCGACACTCAAATCGGGATGATCCTCTTCTACAGCGCGATCGGGTTCCCGCTGTCATTCGTGATCTTCCGTTCACAGCTGGCTTCGCTCCCCGAGTCGCTTGAAGAGGCTGCGGCCCTGGACGGCGCGAACTACTTCCAGCTTCTGCGATCGGTAATCCTTCCGCTCGCGCGGCCGGGGTTCGCAACAGCCGGCGTACTCACCTTCGTCAACGTGTTCAACGACTTCCTGTTCAATCTGTTGCTCGCCCCCTCAATCGAGAACCAGAACATGCAGGTCGGACTCACGCTGTTTCGCGGACAGTTCAGCACTGACATCACGCCGATCCTCGCGGGAACCGCCGTCGTCATGGTCATCCCCGCGGTCACGTTCGTGGTGCTGCAGCGATACGTCATCGCCGGCTTCACCGCCGGCGCGGTTCGGTGACCGCGCGCATCCCGATCGCGCGTGCCTGACCCGATTCACCAGCCAGTGCCGCGAACGTCCCGTCGCTGCAGGCCACAGACCATCCTCCTCTCAACGAGGTGATTATGCCCTCTACGTCCCCCGAGGATCGGGCCAACGAAACCCGACGATCAAGGCAACGCAACCCAGATACAGGCGGGGGCCCTCTTGCCGCTCGAGTATCGGACGCGACGATTCGAGCGCGAGATGACGATTCAGCGGGTGCATCGGCACGCCGGGCGGCGGACTTGCTGTTCGCTGAGTTCGGACAGCCATTGACGCCCCACGAGTTGGACTCGGTGAGCATCGGCGAGGGCAATCGGGGGCGGGTGCGGATGCGCTGGTATCGCCCGAGAGCCGGTACGGTCCGGCCACCGATCGTCCGCGTCCAGGGTGGATCGTTCTGGAACGGGTCCATCGACCAGCTCGAGGTCCGAGCGACCGGTGTTCGTCGGGCGATAGCTGTCGGCGCCACGGTAGTCGATGTCGACTACCGGCTGGCTCCCGGCGACCCATCCGCGGAGGCTATCGAGAATGTCGAGTCCGCAGTCAACTGGGCGCTTCTACACGTTGATGACCATCACAAGGGGCGCGGAGTGCTGCTGGAAGGAGTCTCTACGGGAGCCCCCTTGGCGGCCGCGACTGCACTCCGTTTTCGAGACCGAGGCGAGGGCGCCATCGTGGGGATTCTGCTCGCCGCTCCGACCCTCGATCTGCGGTCGGACTCCGCGACCAAACTCGACCTGCGAGACTTTCCTCCCACCCATGTGATGGTGGCGGATGCGGACGAGTTCCGCGGGGCCGGGGTGACTTTCGTTCACGCGCTCCGGGGTGCGGGCGTTTCTGTCACAGCAAGTCGACACCTGGGCTTGGCACACGACGCACACGCCTACACCGGCAAGTGGCGTGGAGCGCGCCTGTGGCAACACGAGTCCAACGCCGCGTTGATCGAGCTGGCTGACGACGCCTTGCGTACCGAGGTCGATCCCGCCTAAAGGATCTTCGACTGTTGAGCCGCCCGGCGCACACCCCTGAAAGAGGCGTCCCTCGGATGTCCTGACCGTGGTCAGGACATCCGAGGGACGGTGTGGAACGCGAGCCGGGCCGCGGCAGAGGCCGTCGAGTCGGCGTGACCGGCTCAGTTCGGTCGACTCAGTCGCCAAACACCGAAATGATCAGTTTCCCGGGCGCACGGACCGGGCGTGTGAAGGCGTCGTGCACCTCCGCCAGGGGCCGGGTCCCACTGATCAGCGGGCGCAACCGTCCGTCGCGCACACGCTCCGCCAGAGCGACCAGGCCGCCCCGGTCAGGCTCGACCACAAAGAAGATGGCGCGCGCGTTCTCAGGCAGCACGGTCGGTGGTTCCGCGATCGTCACCAACGTGCCGCCGGGTCGCACGAGCGCTGCCGACTGGTTCAGGATCTCGCCGCCGATGACGTCGAAGACGACGTCGACCTGATCGGCGTCCACAAGGGACCCCGACTCAAGGTCGAGGAACGCGTCGGCGCCGAGCGCAAGAGCGGCGTCGCGATCCTTCGCACGGCCGGTACCGATCACGTACGCGCCGGCCTCGACGGCGAGCTGCACAGCAAAGGAGCCGACCGCCCCCGCAGCGCCGTGGATGAGAACGGTCTGACCGGTGGTCAGGTGTGCGTGGTGGAAGAGCGCCTGCCAGGCGGTGAGCCCCGAGATGGGCAGGGCTGCCGCCACGGTGAAGTCAATGTCAGCAGGCAACGGGGCAAGGTTGCGAGCCTCGACAGCGGTGTACTCCGCAAGGGAGCCGTCGCGTGCCCAGTCGGCGAAACCGAACACACGCTGCCCCACCGACAACCCGGTGGTGCCGTACCCGAGTTCGACAACGACGCCCGCCAGCTCGTGACCGGGGATGGTCGGGGTGCGGTCGCGGCCGCCGCGGTCGGTCCACGTAGCCGGCCAGGTGAGCTCCCCGGTCGTGAATCCGGCGGCATGGACCCGCACAATCACGTCGTTCTCAGCCGCATGGGGATACGGCATCTCGCTCAGCGTGAGATCGTCCAGGCCCGCGTTCTGGTCACGGACAGTGATGGCTCTCATGGCGTCCTTTCCAAGGGGGACATACGCGTGCCATCGCAGCGAACGAGGCTTCGATGGCACCGCACATCTGTTCAGACTTGTGCTTCTCTGGCGGCTCACCCCATCGAGAACCGACGGTAATTACATTACCGTGCTGTAACGGATTAGGGGATGCCCGCGGGGCCCGATTCCGGGATGCGGCTAGCCTGGTGTCGGGACGCGGTGAGGACTGGGAGATGAACGAATCGACAACGCCGGGTCGTGCTGGGAGGCCGCGCGATCCGGAGATCGAAGAGGCCATCCTCGATGCGACGCGGAGCCAGCTGCTCGATCATGGATACGCCGCCCTCTCACTGACAGATATCGCAGCCGCGGCAGGAACCAGTCGACCGGCTGTTTACCGGCGGTGGCGAGGCAAAGACGAACTCGTACATGCCGCCCTTCGAGACGGCTACGACAAGCAGCGCGCCACCCTGGCCCCACTCGAACTCGATGAGATGAGCGGTCGGGGTGGATTCGAATCTCTCATCTGCCGACTCGACCCACGCCGAATCGATCCCCGTGCGCTGAGCCTGTTCGGCGGCGTTCTCGCAGAGAGCGACCGCCAGCCGGAGCTGTTGGAGGCGATGAGCATGTACGGCGTAGGCCCGCGCGTGGACGACTTCCGCGACGGCATCCGCGTGCTCCAAGAGCAAGAGAAGTTGCGTGCCGAGATCGATGTGGAGACCCTGCTGCGAACCTGCTTGGGGGCGTATCTGAGCGACGTGCTCGTAGGCGAGACGGTGTCCCGCTTCGAGTTGGCGAGCAAGGTTGCCACGCTGCTGTGGCCTCTGGTGGCGCCGGCGGACTAGCCGATGGACACGCGTCCGCGTCGTGGGGGCCTCGTTCCTTCCTTCCGGTCGCTGCGGTCAAGCGGGCGGCGCCTCGCTATCTTCTCCCTGCATACCCTGCGGCACGTCGGGTCTCGTCGGCTTCGGATCATCGAGTCTCATCGGAAACTGGGCAGAATCCAGGTGCTGCCAAGCCCGATGCCAAGGTCAAAACGGATCGTTTCCGCAGATCAGTGGGCAGAAATCGTCCTCCAGCCCAGGATGCCAAGCGCGGAACAGCTATCCATAAGAGGAAAAAGTGATCCTTAGGCCCTTTCTCTACTACTTACTTTTTCTTCTCATGTAAGACAACTACTACTTGGCAAACTGGGCAGGGCCCCTCGATCCCTTGAAAACACTGGGCAAACTCCAGCCCAGGTGACCTGGGCAGGACTTGGTTTTCCTGGGCTGGAGCAGCTCACTGAGCTCGAGAAGCCGCGCTGAGTGGGCCTGATCACGCAGTCGGCGCTCGAGAAGCCAGTGGTGCCTGTGAGCCGATGCACAGCGTCCCGAACCCCTCGGGGTTGATCGACTGGCCTCCCAGCGCGTGGGCCCTCAGATGCGCCTCGCCTCCAAGTTGAGTGCGAACGGGCCTCGCGTCAGGCCACGCGACACAGTCGCCGCAGGGTGATAGCTGACAACCGCTGAGGCGAGGAGAGGACGAGATGGGCGAGAAGATCCGGATGGACGCGAGGCGAGAAGCATCCCGGCTGCTGCATGCGCACTGGGACGGTTCACTACCCGTCCGACTCACCGAGATGAGCGTGGCGATCGGTGCGCACAAGTACGAAGCCGACTTGGGCTCGCTGCTCACGGGATTGGTGACGAAGGAGCCGTTTGGCGACCCCCGCATCGCGCTGAACTCCACCCACAGCGCCGCACGGCGGCGCTTCACATGGGCGCACGAGCTCGGTCACATTGTCGAGAGCGTCCTGGCAGGGAACGAGAACGAGTACGAGTTCGTCGACACACTCGAGTTGGTGTCCGGGGGCCTCGAGGTCTTCGCGGATGAGTTCGCGCGGGCGCTGCTCATCCCCGAAGCCGAGCTCCGCCGGCTCCAGGCGGACGACCTCACGCCGGGGCAGATCGCGCGGGTGTTCGCAGTGACCGTCGGCGCCATCGACTCGCGCATCGAGGACCTGGCGCTGACCGCTAGCGAGGTCATCCATGCCTGAGCATGTTCCCGCAGCGGATGCCCGGCGGGAGAATGCCGCTGCCGCGACACACGAAGTCGCTCGCCGGCTGCGGATCGAGAACAACCACCGTGAGAAAGTCGTCACCTTCTTGCTCTGCGGTGTCGCCAGCGCCCTCATCGGCGTTGCGTTGCTGGTGGTGTGCCTCGGGCTCGGCTGGTTCGAACTGGAGACCCCGGTCGCTATCGCTCTCATCGCCGCGTTGGCGGTTCATCCGTTCTTCGTGGTCGGCTCCCTCGTCCGTGGACTGTTCGGTCAGCCGAGCCCTTCGAAAGCTCCGCCTGCCGAAGTTGATTGACGCCGAGGCATGCGCACGAACACCGTCGGCGCGGGCGCCTCTGGCACCTGTGCACCGGTTCGGACGCGACTACACCTGTGCGGCGGTGAGCAATTCCGCAACGGTGAGGTTGAGGACGCTGGCAAGTCCACTCAGCGTAGACAGCTTCGGATTCGATGGCCCCGGCTTGTCGGATGCCCCCGACGCGCGGCCAGCTTCGATGAGTTGCAGCTGATTCTTGGTTATCCCGGCTTGGTGTGCGAGGGACTCCTGAGAGAGCCCGCGTTCACCGCGAAGGCGCCGGATAACGTCGCCGAGTCGTGCCGAGCTCTCCTGGTCCCACATCACCACAAGCATGTCAATTAGACCTGTCTAAGAAAACCCTTTGCGTATGGTCCGTTTAATACGGCCGGACGTTGTTCTCTCCAGGCGAGCGTGACACACAAAGAGCCTTCGCTCGTTGTGCCGGCCAGGGCGACGTCACCAGGGTGACTCTGCCTTCAGCGATCAAGCAGCAGGCGGCGGAGTCTCAAGCTGTGGTCGGCGACACGGGGATCGCAATGTCCATGACATCGCCGGTGACCCCAGTTCCGAAGGTTGGGTAATAGATCTCCCGGTTCGGTCCAGTCCGGTTCGCACCGTGAAGGAAGGACAGGTGGTCATGAACCGCGACGACGAGCGCTTGGTCGGTTGCCTGGGCCTGTTGGAGGGCGACGAATACCTCCGTGTGAGCGGGATCAAGGACGATCTCCATGTCGGACCGCGGTGAGATCCGGCCACCAAAGGGAGCACAGACGCGGAGCGTGGCAGGGAAGGTCTCGACGGCTCTGGCACAGTACTCGACGAAGAGCGGACCGGTGACGGGCGCATCGGCCTCACCCAGAGCCGCAAGCAAGCGCTCTGCCAGCGAGGGAAGCACCCGCGGGATGTCTGAGAGGACCACTTCGCCGCCTACGCGAAGAACTGCCCTGTCCGGAGTCTCGCGGCTGCGCAGCTCCAGCCCGTGCTGCAGCTTGGATCGCCCAGCCAATGCGTCACGTGCATGCTCGCCGGCCAGATCCATCTGCACTGCGGCAGTCCGGCGCACGGCCCAAACCTCATCGAACGCCTGGATGATGTCGTCGGCGTCGAGAACGGCCCGTACATCCGTCAGTGAGAGATCAAGGCCGCGAAGGAGCGCGATGCGCCGTGCCCGTTCTGTTTGCGTGCTCTCGTACACGCGCCGGTTCATCTCGTCGCGGCGCGCCGTCAGCAGTCCTTTGTCCGTGTACAGGCGCACTGCCTTCTCGGATAGCTCAGCGTGAGATGCGATCTGGCCGGTTGTCAGCATGCGACCAAGCTATGGGCTGCCCTTGGGGCAGGTGCAAGCATCGGGCAACACAGGTCGAGGGTGGGTGGTCCCGCCGCTCAGCGCGGCGCCTCGTCGTGCCAGCCCACGATGTCCCTGAGGCGGGCTTGCTGGAACGAGTTCAACTCGGCATGCCGCTGCACCTCGATCCACTCGAGCTCGACCTCTGTGACACCAGGGTCAGTCAACACTGGCAGGCGGCCAAGCTGACGCGCGATCCAGCCGATCCGCATCGCCATCGCTGCCCACCGGTGAGGAGCGGTGTTCGTTTTGAGACCGAGCAGGACGTCGTCGGCTGCCCGGTAGTACCGAAGCGACTCGCGTTGATCCGGCGTCAGACTCTCCGCCGGCTCTAGCAGCAACAAGCCGATCTGCCCGGCATGGGTCGGCGGCTGACAATCGGACAGAGTTCCTGTGGTCGTTTCCATACGCGGTTCATGCGCGGCGTCGCACCAGTTCGCGACGCTTACAACTCGGCGTCCGCGAGGAGTTCGGCGACCGTGGTACCCATTGCGCGGGCCAACGCGGTCAGTGTCCACAGCCGAGGGTTGGAAGGTTCCGGCTCGCCTTTTGCGCTCTCGACGACGCCGGCCTCGATGAGTTCGAGTTCGCTCGCCGTTATGCCCGCCAGCGTGGCAAGAGTCTCCTCGGGCAGTCCGCGCTCCAGCCGGTGACGACGAACGCTGTCCCCCAAGCGGGACGCGCTTGCTTGATCCCACATAACATGACCTTCTCCGTTGACCTTATTTAGAATACCTTACTTGTATGGTCAACTAAATATGGTCTACCATCAGACACCTGATCTCCTGCATCCACGCAAAGGAGGCGGGCATGTTGGGAAGCACAAACGGATACGACCGTCTCGATCCGTGCGCTGAGTCTCTCGCCGCACTGTCGACGGGAGCCTGCGATGGCAATGACCGCCCGTGAAGTCGCCTCGACAATCCATCTGAAGGAACCGAGCGTGGTTGTCGCCGGCGACTGGCATGGCAACCGGGGCTGGATCGCGCAAGCGATACCTGCGGCAGCGCGCACCGGTGCGCGGACGATGCTGCACCTCGGTGACTTCGGCTTCTGGCCACAGGAGAGCGACGACCTGCTCGCCGACGTGGACTACTGGGTTGCGAGCACGCGACGGTCCGCGAAGGAGCCAGGCATCAAGCGCATCCTGGTCACCCCCGGCAACCATGAGGACTGGTCCGACCTTGCCGCATTGTTCGACGCCGAGCCAGGCCACGCGGTGCGCGCAAGCAGCTCCGTATGGGTGCTGCCCCGAGGGTTCCGCTTTACGATCAGGAACCGATCGCTTCTGAGCTTCGGAGGTGCCGCAAGCCTCGACTTCTCGGAGCGGGTCCCGGGGAAGGTCTGGTGGCCGTCCGAACTCCCGTCGGTGACAGCTGCTGAGGAAGCGGCCTCTAGCGGGCAGGTGGACGTCCTGCTGACGCACGACACAGGAGCACTCCACGGCCCGGGCATCCGAAAGATCCTGACGCGGCGCGAGACCGGACGGTCTCCTGCCGCCCGGGCGTACAGCAGCTACAGCCGAGAATTGGTCACTGCCGTGCTCACCGGGACCAGGCCGTCACTGCACCTTCACGGCCATTACCACTGCCGGGACTCGGCCGCACAGGTGATCGACAGCTCGATGCTCCGGGTGGAGTCGCTCGCTATGGACGGTCAGCCAGGAAACCTCGTCTTGGTCGACCTGACGACGATGTCAGTCGACGACATCGATCCATGGCCACGGCCTGCGCACAGCATGGGCCTGGAACCCACCTTCTCGTTCTGATGCTCTGCGTTTGGAGGTGGACGCGACGATGTCGAATCAGCTGCGCATCGGCGGCCGCGCCCGCCGCAGGACAGTCGGCGGTGCTTTCGACGCGGGGACGGCTGTCACGGTCGGCTCGGCCCATGACGCAAGGTATGCCGCCAGCTGCGCCGCAATCCTCGGAAAGTGCCCCGCCCAAAACGCCAGGTCCGCATATGTCGCACTGCTCTCCCCGCGCAGCATCCTGCGCTGGCGATCCTTGCTGAGACCGGGCAGGTCGCCGATCTGGTCCAAGAACGCAGGCAGGCTCGTCCCCGAGATCCGGAGCTCTTCGCGGACCAGGTTCGCGAGCCGATGCTGCAACAGTGCACCCCGATACCGGTGGTCGGTGGGCTCAACACCGTCCACAGGCGCCAGTGTCTGGCTTACATCGCCGAACGCACTTCGCGGGCTCACAACGCTTCGTGGTTCGAACGCCATCCCAGGTCGATACGCCACGTTCACGTCCCCCATTCCGCACGCATCAGACCAACCTGAATGCGTGATATTTCCCACACAGATGGATGGTTTTCCACCCAAGGCAGAATTCTAAACGCACGCCCCTCCTGTAGCTCACGACGGAGTGCATGGGAGGTGACATGGACAATGAAACCGACCTCACCTACCTCAACCGCATCACCCGCTGGGGTGACACCGAGTGGGCCCGCGGCTTCGCCGAAATCCTCCTCGAATTCCTCGGGCTGTTCCGCACGCCGAACCTCCCCACCAAGGTCAAGAAGGTGCTCGCCCGGTGCAGCTATGCCACGCTGCCGCCTACCGCACTGGCCGTGGTGCTGAGCGAGAAGACTCCGGATGCTGCAATGGACGATCCCGCTGTCGACAGCTTCGTGCGCGACGCAGTCTCGGTGGCTGCGCCTCACACCGCGTACGCGGCAAAGCTCATGGTCCGGCGCGCGGCGCACTTCGTCACCTGGTGCGTACGCGACCAGGGCTGGCCTCTCGACGCCGAGGTGATCTGGAGCGTTCGCGCGATCGAGCTGTACGTGAGCACCGTCCATAGCGAGCTCAAGGAAGGGACTCGACGGAACTACCGGGCACTGCTGATTCGCATCAGCGAAGTGCTCCTACCCGAGCAGCACCCCGAGCGGACAGCGTCCCTCAGCGGGAAGGACACCGCGGAGCCGTACACCCGTGAGGAGATGGCCAAGTTCCGGACCTGGGCGGGCGACCAGCTGACACCAGACAAGCGGGACCGCGCCATGCTGATGCTCGTCCTCTGCGCTGGCGCCGGCGTGCGCCCACGCGAAATCCCCTTCATCTACCACCACCACGTGACCGTTGACGAGGACGGCATCCTCTTGGTCATCGACGCCGAGGATGGCCGGCGGGAGGTACCGCTCCTCGCCGAATGGGAGGAGTGGATGATCGTGCTGCTGGAGCGGCGCCCACGCGGCGCGTCGCTGTGGGGTCCGGTCACCCGTAGCAGCTTCCACAACCTCACCTCCGCATTTACGGAGCGCACGCACGGCGACCCGCCTCGCGCCGACCGGCTGCGGCACACCTGGCTGACCCACCACCTCACGGTCGGCGTCCCCATGAAGGACCTGTTCCGCGCTGTCGGCGTATCCAAGATGGGTCACCTCCCACAACTCCTGGAGCACATCGACTACCGCAGCGAGACGGAGTACCGCCGCATCTTCCGCTCGGAGGACAACGCGTGACCCCGAAGCAGGCAGCCGCAGCGGACCTGTTCGACACCCGCATGCGCGAAGCCACCGGCTACACCCTCGAACAGTACGAACGTGTCCGCGCCGTAGGTCCGACCTCACTCGCCCACGTCCAGCTCTACGGCCGCCTGGTCGACGAGTCGGGGGCTGTCGAGGCTCTGGAGCGCTGGGCGGCGGAAGACCGCAAGTCGAACGCGGGACGCAAGCCGCACATCCCATTCCGCGCGCTGCTCATCCTGCACCTCATGCACACCGATGCCGGCAGCAACCGCTACCACGACGTCGCGAAGACTCTGTTCGCCCGTCTCACCCCCGAGGCCTTCGCGTACCTCGGCATCACCGTCGCCGACGGCACGCAGCAGGAGTGGTACATCCGCTACTGGCGGTCCCTCAACCGCATCCTCGCCCTCACCAGCCCGTGGGAGGTCCCCCGAAACACGTTCCTCAGCGCCGCGGCGTATCGACGCGCCCTCGAGACGTACAGTCAGAAACGGCGTGACCGGATGGACGAGCTCATGAACCGGCTCATCCATGCTTCCGTCCGGCGCCTCCCCGCCGACATCCGCGCGACGTACCGAGGGAACATCGCCATCGACGCGACACTGATTCGCATCGCCGGACGGCCCAATCGCCGTGTTTCCGACCTCGACAATGACCGCATCAACCTCGACGCGATGAGCGGCCCCTACACGCGCGACGGAAACCACCAGGGCAAGGGAAAGCGCAAGGACCTAGCCGGCTGGGAAGCAGAAACCGTCGTCACCGTCCCCAATGCCCCAGGACAGGCAGACAGCTTCCCGATCCTCACCACCGGGCTCACCATGCACCCGCCAGGCAAAATCAAGCACGGCCCACTCATCGCCGTGAAGTTCCATGCACAACTGTTCGACGAGCGTGGCTACCTGATGGTCGACCGCGCCTACAACGGCCTCAAGGCGCACCGGTTCCAGCACCCGACACGCACAATGGGATTCCGCAACCTCTACAACTTCCAGTACCGGAAGGACGCAAAGAGCGGCAAGCAGGGCGCGATCGCCGACGCGATCCTCGTCGACGGCAGCCTCTACGTGAAGTGGATGCCCGAACCGCTCATCAACGCCACCATCGACTACAAGGCGCGCCGCATCGACGAGGACACCTACAACGCACGGCTGGCCGCACGAACCCCCTACCGTCTCAAACCTCACGGTCACCCCGATAACGAGGGTCGGCAGCGCTTCACCTACCCCGACGTCAACAAGCTCATGTGCTTCGACCCCGCCACCGGGAAGCGGGTACGCCCAAAGCTGAGCGGGGGCAGCATCACCCTGCACCCCGACAGCCGCGAGTCCATGGCGATCATCAAGCACCTGCAAGCCCACGAGTTCCGCAGCAAGAAGTGGACCGAGTGGTACGGGCTGCGCAGCCACGTCGAAGGCAACAACCGGTACATGAAGGACGACGCGCACGCCAACCTAGGCGCCGCCGACAAGCGACGCCCTCGCGGTTACGCCTTTCAGGCTCTTGCCGTCGGCGCCGCGGCCGCGGTCACCAACATGCGCCGAATCGTCACGTTCGTGACAGCCGCAGCCAAGCAGGTGCTCTCACCTAAGCAGCTCCGCGCTCGACGACGTCGAGACGAACACGGAAACCGCCTCGAGCACCCCGCAACCGCGACGCAGCTGAACCTCTAGCGCGGGAACCCGCCTCCGAACCGAACACGCCGAACGAGCAGCCCCGAAAGGGGCTACTCGTGCTGGCCCAGTGGGCGGCCGGCGCTGCTCTCGGGAACTGAGCGGCCGAACTGGGGCTGAAACGAAGAAGCCGGTCGGAGGTTTTCGCCTCCGACCGGCTTCTTTCTTCAATTTGCTGAGAGCTCTGCTCGTATTCACGAACAGGGCCTTCTGTGCGCGAGGGGGGAGTTGAACCCCCACGCCCTTTCGGGCACTGGCACCTGAAGCCAGCGCGTCTGCCTATTCCGCCACTCGCGCGAGTCGTGGATCCGAAGATCCGCGAAACTCAACTTCCCGAGGATATCACGCGATCCGCGTGACGCCGAACTCGGCTGATCGGGCAGACGATCCATCGTGCGGACAGACTGTGCAATTAGCATGTAGCAACCGGCATCCCCCTCAAGAGGAGCTCCGTGGGACTACTTGACAGCTTCGAGAAAGGTCTCGAACGCGCTGTGAACAGCGCGTTCGCGAAGACCTTCCGCAGCGGCATCCAGCCGGTCGAGATCGCCTCGGCCCTGCGGAGCGAACTCGACAAGAAGGCCGCGGTGGTCAGCCGCGACCGGATCCTGGCCCCGAACACGTTCACGGTGCGCCTGTCGGCCGCCGACGACGAGCGGATGTCCGCCCTCGGCGACGCACTCACGCACGAGCTCGACACGCTCGTCCACAAGCACGCCAAGGCGCAGGGGTACTCGTTCGCGGGCCCCGTCACGATCACGCTGCGCCGCGACGACCAGCTCGGCACCGGCACGCTGCGCGTGGAGTCGACGACCGCCCAGGGCGGCCGCGTCGCATGGCGCGGGGTCGTCGACGTCGAAGGGCGCCGCATCCCGCTCACGAAGGCACGGACGGTCATCGGCCGGGGCAGCGACGCCGACATCACGGTGGCCGACTCCGGCACGAGCCGCAAGCACGTCGAGATCCTGTGGGACGGCGAGCGCGCCATGGTGCGCGACATGAACTCCACCAACGGCACCATGCTCGACGGGCGCAAGATCACCGAAGCGGCACTGCCGCCCGACGCGACGGTGCGCATCGGCCGCACCGACATCGTGTTCCGCGTGGTCGCGCAGGCCTCCGCACCGCGGCCGCCGGCACCCGTCGACGACGCCACACGCCGATTCGACCTCAGCGAAGGCGGTCCGCTGGCATGAGCGAGCTCACCCTCCTGCTGCTGCGCATCGGCTTCCTCGTGCTGATGTGGGCGTTCGTGTTCGCGGTGGTCTACTCGCTGCGCGCCGACCTGTTCGGCGTGAAAGTGCGCAGGATGCCGGATGCCGCCGCCGCGGGAGCGTCCGGGGCTTCGGCACCGGCTGCCGCGGCTGCCGCTTCGGCGGCCACGGCGCCCGTCGCCGCACCCGCCGCACCCGCTCCGCACGTGGACGGCGGTCCCGCCACCACCTCGACGGTGTCGCGCATCGTGATCACGAGCGGGCCCAAGGCCGGCCTGGAACTGCCGCTCGGCAACGAGCCGCTGACGATCGGGCGCTCCAGCGAGTCCGGGCTCGTCGTCCGCGACGACTACACGTCGAGCCACCACGCACGCCTCGTGCTGTGGGGCGAGCAGTGGATGATCCAGGACCTGGATTCGACGAACGGCACGTGGCACGACGGCGCCCGCGTGGCCTCGCCCGTTCCGATCAAGGTGGGCGCCCCGATCAAGGTGGGCGCGACGACCTTCGAGCTGCGGAAGTAGCGGGCGGACCCCTCGCACATGGTCTTCCAGGGCTCGAGCACCGCGATCTCGCACACCGGCAAGGTCCGCTCCAACAACCAGGACTCCGGGTACGCCGGATCGAACCTGTTCGTCGTCGCCGACGGCATGGGCGGGCACGCGGGCGGCGATGTGGCTTCGAGTCTCGCGATCGCCCGCCTGGAGGGTCTCGACAAGCCCTACGACACGACCTCGACGGCCGAGAGGGCGCTGCGGGACGCGATCTCGGAGGCGGCGGTCGACCTGATCGACACCGTGCACGTGCGGCCCGAGCTCGCCGGCATGGGCACGACGGTCAGCGCGCTGATCATGGTGGACGACTATGCGGTCATCGCGCACATCGGCGACTCCCGCATCTACCTGTACCGCGACGACACGCTGACCCAGATCACCACCGACCACACGTTCGTGCAGCGTCTGGTGGACTCGGGCCGCATCACGCCCGAGGAGGCGCGGTACCACCCTCGCCGATCGGTGCTCATGCGCGTGCTGGGCGACATGGACCCCGACCCCGAGCTCGACACCTTCATCATGCCGACGCAGCCGGGCGACCGCTGGCTGCTGTGCTCGGACGGCCTCTCGGGCGTCGTCGACGACGCCCATACGGCCAAGGCGCTGGGCATGGGACTGGCTCCCGGCCGCACCGCCGACATCCTGCTGAAGCAGGCGCTCGACGGCGGCGCGCCCGACAACGTCACGATGGTGATCGTCGACGTCGGCGGCCAGCACCCGGTGTTCTCGGGCACGGCGACGATCGTCGGATCGGCGTCCAATCCTGCCGGTGTCGAGGTTCCTGCCGCCGCGCCGCGGCGCGCGAGCTGGCTGCACCCCAACAGGCAGGCGGCCAACGAGCCGACGCACTTCGAGCCCGCGCCCGAGTTCCTCGAGGAGCTCATCGAGGAGGACCGCCGGCGGTCGCGGCGCCGCCGCGTCGGGTGGATCGTCGGCCTGGCCCTCGTGCTCGTGCTCATCTCGGGCGCCGTGTGGCTCGGCTACCAGTGGACGCAGACGCGCTACTACGTGGGCGCCGACGAGGACACCGTGGTGATCTACCAGGGCGTGCAGCAGAACATCGGCCCGATCTCGCTGTCGACCCCGTACGAGGACACCGAGATCCCTCTCGATTCGCTGTCGGACTTCGCCCGTGCGACGGTGGAGGGGACGATCTCGGCGAGCTCTCTCGCAGACGCACGCCGTATCGTCGCCGACATCAGTGATCTGGCGGGAGGGAGCGGATGAGCGCGCCTGTGACGACGCCCACCGACGGTGTCTCCGCCGACACCGCCGTGATCCGCGCACTGCGGCGCATCCGCGTCCCGCAGACCCAGCGCAACCGCGAACTGGCTCTGCTGGTGTTCGCGTTCGTCATCAACGGCTCGGCCGTCGCCCTCGTGCAGCTGGGCGCCCTCGGCGCGATCGACTGGACATTCCTGGTCTACTGCGGCGGCCTCACGGCCCTCGTGATCGCCCTGCACATCCTGCTGCGCCTGCGCGCACGGGATGCCGACCCCTTCGTCGTGCCGATCGCCACCCTGCTCACCGGCATCGGCCTGGCGATGATCTACCGCATCGACATCGCGCGCGACCGCCACGGGTGGGACGCGTTCTCGACGCGGCAGCTGGCGTGGGCGGCGATCGCCCTCGTGGCGGCGATCCTCGTCGTGATGTTCCTGCGCAACTACCGTGTGCTGTTCCGGTACACCTACATCTTCGGCCTCGTCGGCATCGTGCTGCTGATCCTGCCGGTCATCCCGGGGCTGGGGACCGATGCGAACGCCGACGTGTGGGTGTCGCTCGGCTTCTTCTCGTTCCAGCCGGGCGAGCTCGCCAAGATCGCGCTCGGCATCTTCTTCGCCGGATACCTCGTCCGCACGCGCGAGAGCCTCACGTCGACGGGGTCCCGCTTCCTCGGCCTCACGTGGCCGCGGGCGCGCGAGCTCGGCCCGCTGCTGGTCATCTGGCTCGTCTCGCTCGGCATCATCGTGATGCAGCGCGACCTCGGCACCGGCCTGCTCATCTTCGGCATGTTCGTCGCGATGCTCTACGTCGCGACCGGCAAGACCAGCTGGGTGCTCATCGGCGTCGTGCTCGCCGCGGGCGGCGCGTGGGTGGCATCCCGGTTCCTGCCGTACGTGGGCAACCGGTTCACGATCTGGCTGGATGCCTTCAACCCCGACCTGATGGACGGCGCCAGCTATCAGCTGGTCAACGGCATCTTCGGCATGGCCAACGGCGGCCTCTTGGGCACCGGTCTGGGTCAAGGCCGGCCGTACCTCACGCCGGTGTCGGAGAGCGACTACATCCTGCCCGCACTGGGCGAGGAGCTCGGCCTCATCGGCGTGTTCGCGATCCTGTGCCTGTACATGGTGTTCACGAGCCGCGGCATCCGCATCGGCCTGGCCGGTCAGGACGACTTCGGCAAGCTGCTCGCGACGGGGCTGTCGTTCACGATCGCGCTGCAGGTGTTCATCATGGTCGGCGGTGTCACGCGCCTCATCCCGCTGACCGGCCTGACGACACCGTTCCTCGCCGCCGGCGGTTCGTCACTCGTCGCCAACTGGATCATCGTCGCCCTGCTGCTGCGCATCTCGGACGCCGTCCGCAGCCGGCCCCGGGTGGTGATCGGCTGACATGACGACCCTTCGACAGGCTCACGGACCGGCATTCGGCCGGCGCGCTCCCCGGCGGGGAGGTGCTTCGTGACCAAGGAACTCCGGCGGCTCAGCATCCTGATGCTGGTCATGTTCCTCGCACTGTTCGGCTCGGTGAGCTGGATCCAGGTGGTGCAGACCGACGAGCTGGCCGCGAACCCGGCGAACAAGCGTTCGCTGTACGACTCGTACGAGGTGCAGCGCGGCTCGATCATCGCGAGCGGCTCGGCGATCGCGTCCTCCGTCCCTTCGGATGACGTCTACAGCTGGCAGCGGGTGTACACGGATGCTGCCATGTGGGCGCCCGTGACCGGCTACATCAACCCCGCACTCAACTCGGCGACCGGCATCGAGCAGGCGATGAACCAGGAGCTCAGCGGCACCGCGGGATCCCAGTTCTTCTCCCGCATCGAGCGCATCTTCACCGGCCAGCCGCCGCGCGGGTCGAACGTCGTACTCTCTCTCGACGCGGACGTGCAGCGCGCCGCCTACGAGGCGCTCGGCACCTTGCAGGGCGCCGTGATCGCGATCGAGCCGTCCACGGGTCGGGTGCTGGCGCTCGTGACGTCACCGAGCTACGACACGAACGTGCTCGCCTCGCACGACACCAACGCCGTCAACGAGGCGTACGACCAGCTGCTCGCCGATCCCGGCAAGCCGCTGTCGGACCGCGCGATCAACGGCGACGTCAATCCGCCCGGCTCGACGTTCAAGCTCGTCGTGGCGTCGGCCGCGCTCGCGTCCGGGGACTACACGCCCGAATCGACGCTGCCGAATCCTGCGCAGTACCAGCTGCCGCAGTCGAGCAGCATCGTGCACAACGCCAGCGGCGGCGCCTGCGGACCCGGCGACACGGTGACGATCGCGGATGCACTCCGCCTGAGCTGCAACATCCCGTTCGCAGAGCTCGCGGTGGAGCTCGGCGATACGGCCATCCGCGAGGAGGCCGAGAAGTACGGGTTCAACCAGTCCTTCGACATCCCGCTGACCTCGACGCCGTCGGGATACCCCCGCACGATCCAGGATGATGCCCAGACCGCGCTCAGCGGCTTCGGTCAGGGCCAGGTCACGGCGACGCCGCTGCAGATGGCGATGGTGTCGGCCGGCATCGCGAACGGAGGAGTGGTCATGAACCCGCGCATGGTGGACCGCGTGATCGGTCCTGACCTTTCGGTGCAGAAGACCTACGACGACACCGAGTTCGGGCGGGCGCTGGATGGCAGGCTGGCCGATGAACTGGTCTCCATGATGGTCGCCAATGTCAGTGACGGTGCTGCGTCGGGTGCAAGAATAGACGGCGTCGACGTGGCCGGAAAGACGGGTACCGCGGAGATGGGCACCGGCGATCCGTACACGCTGTGGTTCACCGGGTTCGCGCCCGCACAGAATCCGCAGGTCGCCGTTGCCGTCGTCGTCGAAGACGGCGGCGGGCAAGGACAATCGGGCAGCGGCAACACGATCGCCGCTCCTATCGCGAAGAAGGTCATGGAGGCGGTGCTGGGCAAATGAGACCGACGCAGGGCGTGACCTTCGGCGGCCGTTACGAACTCGACTCGCGCATAGCGATCGGCGGCATGGGCGAGGTCTGGGAGGCGACCGACCACGTCATCGGTCGCACCGTCGCCATCAAGATCCTCAAAGACGAGTACATGGGCGATCCGGGCTTCCTCGAGCGCTTCCGCGCCGAGGCCCGCCACGCGGCCCTGGTCAACCACGAGGGCATCGCCAGCGTGTTCGACTACGGCGAGGAGAACGGCAGCGCGTTCCTGGTGATGGAACTCGTGCCGGGCGAGGCGCTGTCGACCATCCTCGAGCGCGACGGCTCGCTCTCGACCGACAAGACCCTCGACATCGTCGCGCAGACGTCGGCGGCACTGCAGGCGGCGCATGCCGCGGGCCTCGTGCATCGAGACATCAAGCCGGGCAACCTGCTGATCACGCCCGACGGCCGCGTAAAGATCACCGACTTCGGCATCGCGCGCATCGCCGACCAGGTGCCGCTCACCGCGACCGGTCAGGTCATGGGCACGGTGCAGTACCTGTCGCCCGAGCAGGCGTCCGGGCACCCGGCGTCGCCGGCCACCGACATCTACTCGCTCGGCATCGTCGCGTACGAGTGCCTGGCGGGCAAGCGTCCGTTCACGGGCGAGTCGCAGGTCGCGATCGCGATGGCCCAGATCAACGAGCAGCCGCCGCCGCTTCCGGCGACGATCGCCGCACCCGTGCAGAACCTCGTGATGGCGATGATCGCCAAGAAGCCCGAGGACCGCCCGGCCTCGGCCGCCGCGGTCGCGCGCGCGGCCACCGCGCTGCGCCGCGGGGACGTCGCGGCGGCCGCCGCCGCCGTGCCCGCGATCGCCGGCGGTGTCGTCGCCGGCGAGGCGGCCACGCAGCTGCTCGGCGCGAGCGACACGTCCGCCGCGACCAAGCTCATGCCGTCACCCGGCGAGCCGGCCGCGGAGGAGAACCCCGAGAAGAAGAAGCGCAGCCCGTGGACGTGGCCGCTCATCGCGCTCATCGCCCTGCTGCTGCTCGTCCTGATCGGAACGATCTGGGCCGTGGTCGCCAACCAGGGCGACAGCCCTGAGCCGACCAAGTCGACGCCTTCGCACTCGGCGAGTGCCTCACCCTCGTCGTCTCCGACACCGACTTCGGCGAACGTCGACAAGGCGACGTACGTCGGCCAGGACTGCGACACGGCGGCTGCGGCGCTCGACGACCTCGGGTTCGCCACGCGCTGCGTGCAGGGCAATGCGGCGCCCGACGCGGCGAGCGAGGGCAAGATCTACGACGTCGCCCCCACCGGCAACGTGCCGTTCGCCACGGTGATCGACCTGACCGTCTACGCCGGCCAGGTGCCGATGGACCCGCCCGCGGCTCCGACGCTGTCGAGCCCGATCGAAGAGGGTACGACGGTCACGGTGCAGTGGAGCGGCTACAGCTGCCCGTCGGGCACAGGCAGCGTCAGCGCCTACAACTTCACGGCGACCCAGGGCGTGTTCCCCGTCACCGGGCAGTCCACGGCGGTGTTCCGGCCTGACGAGCGCTCCGGCGACATCCAGGTGACCGGCAAGGCGGGCGCGTCTCTCATCGTCACCTACACCGTCACGTGCAGCGGCGGGTCGGGTGGCGAGCGGACGACCGGCACGTCGACCGAGGCGAGCGGCGTCATCACCGCGACCCCGGAGCCGATCCCGTCGCCGTCGGCGACCGCCGGGGCTCTGCCGAAGCCGTGAGCTCGCTGAGCGGGTCCCGCGCGACGCGGGACCCGCTCAGCCTCGGCTAGTCTGGCTGTTGTTCCAGGCAGGAGTGACCGTGACAGCTGAGCCGCATGTGCTTTCGGGGCGTTACCGCATCGACGAGCCCATCGGCCGTGGCGGCATGGCGAGCGTCTACAAGGGCTATGACCTGACGCTCGGTCGCGACGTCGCGATCAAGATCCTCGATCGCGAGCTCGCCGACGACAATGCGTTCCGTACGCGATTCCGCCTCGAGGCGCAGGCCGCGTCCCGCATGGCGCATCCGACGATCGTCCGCGTCTACGACGCGGGGGAGGACTCGCTGACCGGCCCTGACGGCCGCGTCCGCCCCGTCCCGTTCATCGTGATGGAACTGGTCAAGGGCCGCCTGCTCAAGGACGTCATCGCTGAGGGCCCGGTGCCGGTGACAGATGCCGTGCGCTATGTCGACGGCATCCTCGAGGCTCTCGAGTACTCGCACCGTGCCGGCGTCGTCCACCGAGACATCAAGCCGGGCAACGTCATGGTGACGGATGCCGGCCAGGTCAAGGTGATGGACTTCGGCATCGCCCGCGCGGTGTCCGACAGCTCGTCGACCGTCGCCGAGACGACCCAGATCCTCGGGACCGCCGCGTACTTCTCTCCTGAGCAGGCCAAGGGCGAGCCGGTCGACTCTCGAGCCGACCTCTACTCGACCGGCGTCGTGCTGTATGAGCTGCTGACGGGCCGCCAGCCGTTCCGGGGCGACTCGCCCGTCGCCGTGGCGTACCAGCACGTCAGCGAGGCGCCGGTACCGCCGTCCGAGGTGAACGAGACCGTCCCGCGCACGCTCGACGCGGTCGCGCTGCGCGCCCTCGCCAAGGACCCCTTCCAGCGCTACCAGGACGCCGCGAGCTTCCGCGAGGCGCTGGACGCGACCGTCGACGGCCGCCAGCCGACGAAGCGGCAGGTCGGCGCGCTCACGAGCGAGCTGTACGGCCCGAACCCGCGCCAGGCTGCCGAGACCGCGCGGTCGTTGCGCCAGCTGAGCACCGACACGACGATGAAGCGCACGCAGGCCGGCCCTCCGGTCGCGTGGATCTGGGCAGGCGTGGCCGTGCTCGCGGTGCTGCTCATCTCGCTGCTGTTCTGGGTGCTGACGATCCAGCCGGTCGAGGCGCCGAGCGTGCGCAGCGTGCCGGATGTGGCCGGCTTCACGTACGACAGCGCCAACGAGGCCCTGGCCGAGGAGGACCTTCGGGCCATCCGCGTCGACGAGGAGAGCTCCGAGGTCGCGGAGGGCAATGTGATCCGCACCGATCCTGAGGCCGGCACCTCGGTGGCGCGCGACCAGCAGGTGAGGGTCTACGTCTCGTCCGGCCAGCAGATGTCGACCGTGCCGACCCTACAGGGGCTGGCGCAGGATGCCGCCACGCAGGCCATCACGGATGCAGGGCTCGCGCTCGGCACGATCACCCCGCAGAACGACAAGGATCTCGCGGCGGGAACCGTGATCTCGGCCGACCCGAAGGACGGCTCGACCGTCGCCTCCGGGACGACCGTGAACCTCGTCGTCGCATCCGGTCGCGTGACCATCAAGGACGTCCGCGGCTACACCGCCGATGCGGCGACGCGCGAACTGCAGGATGCCGGGCTCACCGTGACGACGCAGGAAGACCCCGGCTGCCCGGCGACCTCGCCGGCGACGGTGTCGGCGCAGTCGCTGCCGCCCGGCGACGTCCCGGTGCACTCCGAGATCTCGCTCACCGTCTGCACCGGTTCCTGACGACGCGGCCTTCGGGGCCCGCGTTCAGCGGCGCGGGCTGAGCCGCGCACCGCGGGCGGCGGCATCCACGAGTCCGACGGAGGCGAGCCAGTTGCCGAGCAGACGGTGGCCGCCCTCGGTGAGCACGCTCTCGGGGTGGAACTGCACCCCGACGATCGGCAGCGTGCGGTGCGCGACCCCCATGATCACGCCGGTCGCGGTGCGGCTCGTGACCACGAGGTCGTCGGGGAGCGTCTCGGGCACGATCGCGAGCGAGTGGTAGCGCGTCGCGGTGAAGGGGTCGGGGAGGCCCGCGTACAGCGACGAGCCGTCGTGGTGCACCGCGGAGGTCATGCCGTGCATGAGCTCGGGGGCGTGGTCGACGGTCGCACCGAACGCCTCGCCGATCGCCTGGTGTCCGAGGCATACGCCGAGGAGCGGGATGCCGCCCTCCGCCGCCGCCCGGACGACATCGATCGACGCGCCGGCGTCGGCGGGAGCTCCCGGCCCCGGTGAGACGAGGACGCCCTGCCGTCCGGCGATCGCGACATGCGGGTCGTCGATCGCGTCGGCCTCGACGAGGTCCGTGTCGGCACCGAGCTCGTGGAGGTACCCGATGAGCGTGTGCACGAAGCTGTCGTGGTTGTCGATCACGAGGATGGGCGCCGCGCCGCCTGCGGCGGACGTCATGCGCCGGCGACGACGGGCGCGCCCGGCAGCGGCAGTCCGACGGTGACCTCCTGCGGCACGATGAACTGGCTCACCCACGGGAACACGTAGAACATGAGGCCGTACAGCACGGCCGCGGCGAGCACGACGACGATGAGCACCTTGACCCACCAGGGGCCGGGAAGGCCGCGCCACAGAGCCGCGTACATCAGGTCACCGCCTGGAGGGATGCCGGTTCCCCGGCCGATCGGGGCGTGAACGACTCGAACACGCCGTAGGCCACGATGCGCTCGGTCATCGAATACATCGGGCTGCAGCTGGTCATGGTGATGTAGGCGGTGCCTGCCGGGACGTCCTTGACCTGCGGAACCGGCAGCAGCACCTCGACGGCGCTCGGCTTCACATACTCGAGGGTGCGGAACCGGTAGGTGTACCAGCCCTCCTGCGTCTCGACCACGATGGCGTCGCCGACGTGCAGCTCGGCGATCCTGTTGAACGGCTTGCCCCACGTGGTGCGGTGCGCCGCCAGCGCGAAGTTGCCGGGCTGCCCGGGCATGACCGTGCCCGGGTAGTGCCCGATGCCGATCGGGTCGAGCGTGCGCGGACGCGTCACCCCACCGGCCATCTCGACGGCGTAGTCCGGGCCGAAGCGGGGGATGTGCATGACGGCGAACCTCTCGCCGTCGCCGGGCTCGGCCATCACGGGCGGCGGCGCGGTCACAGGGGAGGAGGGATCGGTCGCCGCGGGCGACGGCGCGGCCGCCCCCGGATTCTGCTGCTGCCACTGCTGATCCCACAGCTCCGACTGCGCGGATCCCGTCGCGTTGCGCTCGGCACCGTAGATCATGTCGCCCACCCACAGCTGCCACACGACGTACAGCAGCACGATCACACCGGCCGTGATGAGCAGCTCGCCGATGACGCCCGCGACCGACGCACGACGCCTGGGGCGCACCTCGGTCCGGGCGGCGCCCCGGGTCATGGCGACCGCTTCATCCACAGGGGGATTCTCGCACGCATAGTTGTGGTCCGGCTGGCAGTTAGACTCTTGTGCATGGCACGACCCGGCAAAGACGACGACTCGCTCGTCGAGCGCGCAGACGGCGATTCCACACCCAACCCGGTGTGGTTCAAGCCGATCATGATCGGTCTCATGCTCGTCGGACTCATCTGGATCCTCGTCTTCTACCTCAGCGGTATGGCGTTCCCGATTCCCGACATCGGCGCATGGAACCTGGTGATCGGCTTCGGCATCGCTTTCGTCGGCTTCCTCATGACGACGCGCTGGAGATGACAACCACGAAGAGAGCCCCGGTCATGGCTGACCGGGGCTTTTTCGTGCGTGGACGCCGCGGGTCGAGGCATCCCGCGAGTTGTTAACAGATCTGTTAACAGCTGTGAATTACACCGGTGTGATTCTCCCCAGGCTGTGGATGAACCTGTGGATAACTCCTGTGGAGAGTCACGCGGACAGCACGAGGGACGGGAAGAGGACCGGCACGAACAGCAGCGCGACGAGCACCGCGCCGACAGCGACGAGCAGCCCGATCTGCAGTCCGCGCTGGCGCACGGCGCGCGTGCGCGTGAAGATCAGCGCGACCACGAGACCGGTGACCAGACCGCCGACATGCGCCTGCCACGACACGTTCATGCCGGGAACGAAGCCGATCACGAGGTTGATGCCCACCACGATGGCGATGCCGGCGATGTTAGCGCCGAGATGACGGCCGATCACGAGGAGCGCGCCGAAGAGGCCGAAGATGGCACCGGAGGCGCCGACCACGGGTGTCGTGAACGCGAGGAGCGTGACTGCGACGGAGCCGCCGAGCGTGCTCAGCACGTAGAGCGTCAGGAACCGGCCGCGCCCGAGCAGCGGCTCGAGGGTGCGTCCGATCATGTACAGCGCGAGCATGTTGAGGCCGACGTGCCAGATGCCCGAGTGGACGAGCGCGACGGTGAACAGCCGCCACGGCTCGAACACGCCCGTGAGTCCCGGGTACAGCCACGGGGCCCAGAACATCAGCGCGTCCTGCACCGACGACCCGAACCCGCCGGGGATGAGGGTCAGCAGGTAGACGAACGCGGTGACGCCGATGATCGCGTACGTCACCACGGGGCTGCCGGCGGCGACGATGGATGCCGCCCGCGGGCGTGACCACCGACGCTCCGCCTTGCGCTGCGCAGGGGACTGCGCCTTCTGCTGATCGCGCAGACACTCCGGGCAGATCACGCCGACCGCGGCCGGCGTCTGGCATTCGGGGCAGATCGTGCGCAGGCACCGCTGACAGAGCACGAAGCTCTGCCGGTCAGGGTGCCGGTAGCAGAAGTTCTCGCTGTTGCGGCGGAAGTCGTCGGTGGTCACGCGGGCCGCGATCAGACCGCGGCGATGTCGATCGACTCGATGACGACGGGCTCGACCGGACGGTCGCCCGCAGCCGTCGGGACGCCGGCGATCGTGTCGACGACGGCCTTCGACGCGTCGTCGACGACCTCGCCGAAGATGGTGTGCTTGCCCTGCAGCCACTCCGGTCCGCGGCCGCCCTGACCGGGGACCGTGATGAAGAACTGCGAGCCGTTGGTGCCCTCGGCCTGTCCGGTGATGGCGTTGCGGCGCAGGCCGGCGTTGGCCATCGCGAGCTTGTACGGGTCGGTGAAGGTGAGCTCACCGCTGATCTCGTCGTTGAAGTTGTAGCCGGGGCCGCCGACGCCCTGACCGAGCGGGTCGCCGCCCTGGATCATGAAGCCCGAGATGATGCGGTGGAAGATGACGTCCTTGTAGAGCGGACCGTCGCCGGGCTTGCCGGTCGCGGGGTCGGTCCACGCCTGTGAGCCGTCGGAGAGGCCGATGAAGTTCTGCACCGTGCGCGGCGCCTGGTCGCCGAACAGGTTGACGACGATGTCGCCGTGATTGGTGTGGATCGTTGCGACTGCGGTGTGAAGCGGCATGTGCATATTCTCTCAGAGTTCCCTGCAACCCCTCCCGTCTCGGCGACGGTCTGGCAAGATGAACAGACCGACATCCCCACAACAGGGAGGGCACCGTGAACCTCAGCCGCAAGCGCAAGAAGGAACTCGAGAAGCTGCAGAAGCAGGCGTCGAACCTGTGGGAGGCGCAGCAGGTGCTGGTCGGCGAGGCCACCACGGTGGCTCGCGAGGCCGGACGCCAGCTGGGCAACTACAGCCGCGAGCAGGTCGCGCCGCAGGTGCAGGCAGGGTACGACAAGTACGCCGCACCGTATGTCGACAAGGGCAAGCAGGTCTTCAACGGCACCGTGATCCCGGCGGCCGGAGCCGTGGTCGGCTCGGCGCTGTCGGTGTGGGACGCCGCGAACGAGCAGCGTGGACGCCTGGCCACGGGCCGCGGCGTGCCGGTCCCGGTCATCGCGCCCGCGAAGAAGGGCATCGGCGCCGGCGGCGTCATCGCCATCATCCTGGGCGTCGCCGCCGCTGTGGGCGTGCTGTACGCCGCGTGGCAGACGCTGCGTGCCGACGACGAGCTCTGGGTCGCGGACGACCCGCTGCGCGCGCCGGATGCCTGAACCCGAGGGCATCGCACGCGTCAGGCAGGCGGCATCCGATCGCGGTCTGGAGATCGAGATCAAGGAGCGGCCCGCGGCGAACAGCCTCCACGAGGCTGCCGAGATCCTCGGGATCGATCCGTCCGGGATCGTGAAGACGCTGGTCGTCAAACGGTCCGACGACACATATCTGTTCGCGCTGATCCCGGGTGACCGGTCGATCTCGTGGCCGAAGCTGCGCGCCGTGGTCGGCGTCAACAAGCTGCAGCTTCCCGATCAGGAGCGCGCGCTGGCGGCCACGGGCTACGAGCGCGGCACCATCGTGCCTGTGGGCAGCACGAACGACTGGCCGGTGTATGCGGATGCCGACATCGTGGGCCGCCGGGTCGCGATGGGAGCGGGAGCGCACGGGTACAGCATGTTCGTCCAGGCCGACGACCTGATCTCCGCCTACGGCGCGACGGTCGCCGACATCTCGCAGCCGCTCGGCTGAGGCCTCAGTCCGTCGGGAGCGTGACGCCCGCGAGGTCGAGGGCGATGTCGACCAGCTTGACGCGTTGCAGCGCCGGCACCTCTCGCAGCGGGAACCACTCGGCGCGGTCCGTTGACCCGTCCGTCTCGTTGCGCAGGCGCCCGCCCGTGATGCGGGCACGGTAGACGATCCGCAGAGTGTGCAGCGGCTCCGTGACCCCGGGGGTCAGCCGGCGCCCCGCCGGGATGACACGGGAGTGGATGCCGAGCAGCTCGCCGACCGTGACGTGGTAGCCGGTCTCTTCCCGGACTTCGCGGCGCGCGGCGACCTCGGGGTCCTCGCCGGGTTCGAGCCCGCCACCGGGCATGGTCCAGGCGGCCCGGCGGCCCTCGTTCCAGTGCGCCAGCAGGATGCGGTCGTCCTCGTCGAGGATGACCGCATACGCGGCGACGCGCAGGTCCATGCTTCACCCTAATGCGCACGCGCCCGTGTGCGAATGAGGTCCGGGTGTGGAATAGCGCGCCGCGACCGGCGGTTCGTGACGATATGGATCCCACCGCGCGCGCCGTTGCGCGATCCGTCGCGGTCGGCGACGACGACGCCCTCGAGCGCCTGCTGTCGTCGGTGGACGTCCGCATCCGGCGCCAGCTGCGACTCCGCCTCGGCGACGGGGAGCTGCTGACACTCGACCCCGGTGCCCTCACCTACGCCTACGTGCTGTCGGGCGAGGTGCGCACGCGGCTCACCGGGAATGCACCGGGAGCGGTGGGTGCCGGGGACATGCTCATCACGAGCGGTCGCGTGCAGGGGACCCTGACCGCGCGCGGACCCGTCGCACTGCTGCTCGCGGAGCTCGACCTCGTCGACGAGGCCTCACACCTGACGAGCCTGCTGCCCGACGCGGTGGTGGTACACGCGTTCGCCGACCTGGAGCCCGCGGCCGCGGCCATGCTGCCGCACATGGGCATCGATGCAGACGAAGAGCTCATCACGCGCGGCGGCGACTTCGCGGTGTGCCGCATGATGGCGGCGACGGTGCTGATCTCGGCCATCCGCGCGTGGGCGGCGGCGGGCTGCGCACCGCAGGGCTGGCCCGCGGCCGCGGGCGATCCGTTCCTCGACCGGGTCGTCGCCGCGATCCACGCCGACCCCGGTCGCGAATGGACCGTCGAGGCCCTGGCCGCGCTGGGAGCGATGTCGCGCTCGGTGTTCGCGGAACGGTTCCGCATCCGCTTCGGCCGTTCGCCCGCCGGCTACGTGACCTCGGTGCGCATGCGCACCGCCCAGGACCTGCTCTCGCGCGGACTCGGGGTGAGCACCGTCTCGCGGGAGCTCGGCTACGCGTCCGACGAGGGTTTCAGCCGCGCCTTCCGCCGCAGCGTCGGCACCACGCCGTCCGCATGGCGGTCGACCCATCAGCTCGTCTCGGCCTGACGACGAGGGGATGCCGGCGGCCGGAGTGACCGGGCGCCGGCATCCCCCCGACTACTGCCGGGCGCCCGCGCGGTTCGAGAGTCCGAACAGGATCGCGCCGAGCACGAGGATCACCGCGCCGGCGATGTAGACGGTCACGATGCCGAGGCCGTCGACGAGGAGGCCGCCGACACCGGCCGCGATCATGATCGCCGCCTGGAAGCCGACCACGACGATGCTGCCGCCCGCCTCGAGGCGATCGGGCATCCGGTGCCCGACCCACGTGTTCACGATGAGCAGCCACGAGGCGAAGAAGAACCCCCATGCGAACGCCGCGACGCCCACGAGCACCGGCGTGCCGGAGGCGACGATGACGGCGAGCGTCATGAAAGCCATGACGAGGGGAGAGACGACCGCGAACAGGCGGTACGTGCGGTCGATGATCATGCCGATGAGGATGTTGCCCACGAAGCCGCCGATGCCGAACACGGCCAGCAGCACGATGACGATCCCCGCGTCGATCGGCTGCCCGGCGTCCTGCACGCGATCCAGCGCGATGCGGATGTACGTGAAGGCGAGGAAGTGGCCGAGCACGACGAGCACGTGACCCGCGACCCCGAGACCGATGCCGGGGAGCTTCAGCGTGCCGAGCAGAGTCGAGAGCGACGCCGATGCCTCGGCGGGGACCGACGGCAGCAGCACCCGGAGAAGGACGGCCAGCACGGCCGTGGCGACCGCGGCGACCACGAACACCGCACGCCAGTCGAGCACCTCGCTGAGCATCACGCCGATGGGGACGCCCGCCACTGTCGCCAGCGACGTGCCCGCCGAGGTGAACATCACGGCGCGCCCGAGGCGCTCGGGGCCGGCGATGCGCGCCGCCACCGTGATCGACATCGCCCAGAAGCCCGAAAGCGCGGCGCCGAGCAGCACCCGACCCACGAGCAGCAGCGGAAGGTTGGGTGCGACGGCCACGATCGCGTTCGACACCGTCGCGCCGATCGCCATCCACACGAGCAGCGACCGGCGGTCGAGCCGGGGCAGCGCGAGGCCGATCGTCGGCGCGACGATGAGCCCCGCCAGCGCGGTGACCGCCACCATCTGGCCCGCCTGCCCCGGCGTCACACCGAGGTCGGCCGCGATCTCGGTGAGGACGCCACCCGGCAGGAACTCCGCCGTCACGAGCAGGAAGCTCATCGCCATCATGGCGATGAGCGCGCCGTAGCGCAGGCGCGGTTGCGCCGGAGAGGTCACGGGAAGCGTAGCGGTGCTCGTCATGATTCCAGCCTGGCGCCGGGATCATCCGGCCACCCGACCGTGCGTCCGCGGCATCCGATCGATCGTCCGGCAAACAGGAATGCGACCCCCGGAACGGGAGCCGCATGTGTGTGGAGCCTAGGAGATTCGAACTCCTGACATCCTGCTTGCAAAGCAGGCGCTCTACCAACTGAGCTAAGGCCCCGGGTGTGTGCCGGTCGCATTCGAACACGCGACCGCACCCTCCTGGGTGACGCTCCATCGTATCAGCCCGCGGACACTGCCTCGTCCGAGGCGGGCTCGGCGGCGGGGGACGCCACTCGGCGGCCCTGTCAAGCCCCCTGCGAACCTCGCGGCGGGCGTGCACGGTGGTCTTCCCGACGAAAGGACCCATCATGAACTCCACGGACCGCGACGAAGGCCGGGACGAAAGCCGGATGGACGCCCTCAAGGGCACGTCCGGCGGCGCCATGCCCATGCCCCACGGCTCGGACGCGACCGCGCCGCTGCCTCCCGAGGACGGCGCGCTGCCGATGCCGCACGGCACCGATTCCGAGATTCCGGAGTGGTCGGACACGCAGCACGACGACGACGACGAGGACGACGACGCCTGAACGGTGTCCGCGGAGTGGAATTACGGTGGGGCTACCAGGACTTGAACCTGGGACCTCTTCATTATCAGTGAAGCGCTCTAACCGCCTGAGCTATAGCCCCGAATGACTGCTTCGCTTGCGCTCCGCAACCTCCAAGACTTTACCTGACGATCGTCGATTTCACGAATCGGGCTGGTTGACTGGGAGCGTGACAGGGCAGCCTCATCCGGACGAACCGCACGGCGTCGGCCTCGGCCAGCGCCTCAACTGGCTCCGCGCCGGGGTGCTCGGCGCGAACGACGGCATCGTGTCGGTCGCCGCGCTCGTCGTCGGCGTCGCCGGCGCCACGACCGACATCGGCGCGCTGTTCACCGCCGGCATCGCCGGACTCGTCGGCGGCGCCATCTCCATGGCGCTCGGCGAGTATGTCTCCGTGAGCAGCCAGCGGGACTCCGAGCGCGCCCTCATCGCCAAGGAGCGCGCGGAGCTGCACGAGATGCCCGACGAGGAGCTCGAGGAACTGACGCAGCTGTACCGCGATCGCGGCCTCTCGGACGCGACCGCGCGTCAGGTCGCCGTCGAACTCACGGCCCACGACGCTCTGTCGGCGCATCTCGAGGTCGAGCTGCACATCGACCAGGACGACCTCGTCAACCCGTGGCACGCCGCGCTCTCGTCGGCGATCTCATTCACCCTGGGCGCGCTGCTGCCGCTGCTCGCGATCCTGCTCCCGCCACCCGAGTGGCGCGTTCCGGTGACGTTCGTCGCCGTGCTCATCGCCCTCGCCGTGACGGGCACCGTGTCGGCTCAGCTGGGCGGCGCTCCACGCCTGCGTGCGGCATCCCGGCTCGTCCTCGGCGGCGCGCTCGCCCTCGTCGCGACGTGGCTCATCGGCACCCTGCTCGGCACCACCGTCGTCTGACCCGGAACGCGAAGCGCCGGCATCCCTTCTCGAGAAGTGGATGCCGGCGCTTCGCGTGTGCGTCAGTTCGAGGTGAACCCGACCAGGAGTCCGCCCGTGACCTTGACGGCGAGGTTGTAGATGCCCGCGACGACGGCGCCCAGCACCGTCACCACGACGAGGTTGAGGATCGCGACCACGGCCGAGAACGCCAGCACCTGCGGGAAGTTGATGAACTGCGAGAGCAGCACGCTGCCGTCCGAGAAGCTCGAGAAGAACTTGTCGGCCTCGCCGATGAGCCCCGTGGCGGTCACCACGAGGTACACCATCACGAAGGCGACCACCGTCACCACGGCGATCGCGATCGCCGCGAGGAACGACAGTTTCACCGCGGACCAGAAGTCGATGTACACCAGTCGCAGGCGAACCTGCTTGGCGCTGGTCTTGTGACTGGACTTCTTTGCGAGCTTGTCGGCTACCGTGCTCATGCGTCAGGGCTCTCTTCAGGGGTCTCAGGCGAGGTGTCGGTGCCATCGGCGGTATCCGGCCCGCCGGGGGTTTCGGGCTCCGACGCAGTGTCGGTGTCGACATCGCCGTTCTCGGCGTCTGCGTCCTCGGGTTCTTCGGCCAGGCCACGCTCGCCGTTTCGGGCGATCGCGAGGATGCGGTCATCGCCGCCGGCCCGGGCGAACACCACACCCATGGTGTCTCGACCCTTGGCAGGCACCTCGGCCACGGCAGAGCGTACCACCTTGCCGCTGGCAAGAACCACCAAGACCTCGTCGTCCTCGGAGACGATCAGACCGCCCGCGAGGTCGCCCCGATCGTCGCTGAGTTTGGCCACCTTGATGCCCAGGCCGCCGCGATTCTGCACGCGGTACTGGTCCACGGCCGTGCGCTTCGCGTAGCCGCCCTCGGTGACCACGAACACGAATGCGTCGTCCTTCGCGACCGACGCCGACAGCAGGCTGTCGCCCTCACGGAAGTCCATGCCCTTCACACCGGAGGTCGATCGGCCCATCGGCCGCAGCGCCCTGTCGGTGGCCGAGAAGCGCAGCGACATGCCGTGGCGGCTGATGAGCAGGATGTCGTCGCCCTCGTCGACGAGCAGTGCGCTGACCACCTCGTCGTCCGATCCGGTCTCGGCCTCTTCGTCGGTCTCGTCCGCGCCGTTGCCGCGGAGCTTGATCGCGATGATGCCGCCCTGACGGTTGGTGTCGTACTCGGTGAGGCGCGTCTTCTTGACCAGACCGCTGCGCGTCGCGAGCACCAGGTAGGTCGCGACGCTGTAGTCGCGGATGTCGAGGATCTGCGCGATCTCCTCGTCGGGCTGCAGGGCGAGCAGATTCGCGACGTGCTGACCCTTCGCGTCGCGCCCGGCCTCCGGAACCTCGTACGCCTTCGAGCGGTACACGCGGCCCTTGTTCGTGAAGAACAGCAGCCAGTGGTGCGTCGTGGTCACGAAGAAGTGCTCGACCACGTCGTCGGCGCGCAGCTGCGCGCCCTTCACGCCCTTGCCGCCACGGTGCTGCTGACGGTAGTTGTCGCTGCGCGTGCGCTTGATGTAGCCGTCGCGCGTGACCGAGATCACCATCTCCTCTTCGGGGATGAGGTCCTCGATCGACATGTCGCCGTCGAACCCGTGCAGGATGTGCGTGCGACGCTCGTCGCCGAACTTGTCGACGATGGCGGTGAGCTCGTCGGAGACGATGGTGCGCTGACGGGCGGGCGTGGCGAGGATGTCATTGAGGTCGGCGATCTTCAGCTCGAGCTCGTTGGCCTCGTCGATGATCTTCTGACGCTCGAGGGCAGCCAGGCGGCGCAGCTGCATCGACAGGATGGCATCGGCCTGGTCGTTGTCGATGTCGAGCAGCGACTTGAGTCCCTCGCGCGCCTCGTCGACGGTGGGCGAGCGGCGGATGAGCGCGATGACCTCGTCGAGCGCGTCGAGCGCCTTGAGGTAGCCGCGCAGGATGTGCATGCGCTTCTCGGCCTCACGCAGCCGGTACGCGGTGCGGCGGACGATGACCTCGATCTGGTGGTCGACCCACAGCGAGATGAACCCGTCCAGCGACAGCGTGCGCGGCACGCCGTCGACGATGGCCAGCATGTTCGCGCCGAAGTTCTCCTGCAGCTGCGTGTGCTTGTACAGGTTGTTCAGCACGACCTTCGCGACGGCATCCCGCTTCAGCACGACGACGATGCGCTGACCGGTCCGGTCGCTCGTCTCGTCGCGGATGTCGGCGATGCCGGTGATCTTGCCGTCACGGGCGAGGTCGCCGATCTTCACCGCGAGGTTGTCGGGGTTGACCTGGTAGGGCAGCTCGGTGATCACGAGGCACGTGCGGCCCTGGATCTCCTCGATCGCGACGACGGCGCGCATCGTGATCGAGCCGCGGCCCGTGCGGTACGCCTCGCGGATGCCCTTCGTGCCGAGGATCTGCGCGCCGGTCGGGAAGTCAGGACCGGGGATGCGCTCCATGAGCGCCTCGAGCAGCTCCTCGCGGTTCGCCTCCGGGTGCTCCAGCGCCCAGAGCGCTCCGGAGGCGACCTCGCGCAGGTTGTGCGGCGGGATGTTCGTCGCCATGCCGACCGCGATGCCGACGGAGCCGTTGACCAGCAGGTTCGGGAACCGCGCCGGGAGGACCGTGGGCTCCTGCGTCTGGCCGTCGTAGTTGTCGGTGAAATCGACGGTGTCTTCTTCGATGTCGCGCACCATCTCGAGCGCGAGCGGAGCCATCTTCGTCTCGGTGTACCGCGGGGCCGCGGCGCCCATGTTGCCGGGCGAGCCGAAGTTGCCCTGGCCGAGTGCCAGCGGGTAGCGCAGCGACCACGGCTGCACGAGACGCACCAGGGCGTCGTAGATCGCCGAGTCGCCGTGCGGGTGGTACTGACCCATGACCTCGCCGACGACACGCGCGCACTTCGAGAACGACTTGTCGGGGCGGAAGCCGCCGTCGTACATGCCGTAGATCACGCGGCGGTGCACGGGCTTCAGGCCGTCGCGCACATCGGGGAGCGCGCGGCCGATGATGACGGCCATCGCGTAGTCCAGGTAGCTGCGCTGCATCTCCAGCTGCAGGTCGACCTGGTCGATGCGGCCGTGCTCGTGCTCGGCGTTCGGGTCGGGGCGTTCTTCGTCGGCCATTCGTGTTTCTCGTCTTCTTTGTGTACCGGTTCCTCGGGCTGACGCTGCGTCAGATGTCGAGGAAGCGGACGTCCTTGGCGTTGCGCTGGATGAACGTGCGGCGGGACTCGACGTCCTCACCCATCAGCACGGAGAAGATCTCGTCCGCGGCGGCCGCGTCGTCGATGGTCACCTGGCGGAGCGTCCGCGTGGTGTGGTCCATCGTGGTCTCCCACAGCTCCTTGGCGTTCATCTCGCCGAGACCCTTGTAGCGCTGGATGCCGGAGTCCTTGGGGATCCGCTTGCCGTTGGCGAGACCGTCCTCGAGCAGCGCGTCGCGCTCCTTGTCGGAGTACACGTACTCGTGCGCGGCGTTGGTCCACTTGAGGCGGTACAGCGGCGGCATCGCGAGGTACACGAAGCCGGCCTCGATGAGCCCGCGCATGTAGCGGAACAGCATCGTGAGCAGCAGCGTCGTGATGTGCTGACCGTCGACGTCGGCATCGGCCATCAGCACGATCTTGTGGTACCGCGCCTTGGCGATGTCGAAGTCCTCGCCGATGCCCGTGCCGAAGGCCTGGATCATCGCCTGGACCTCGCGGTTGCCGAGCGCCTTGTCGAGACGCGCGCGCTCGACGTTGAGGATCTTGCCGCGCAGCGCCAGGATCGCCTGCGTGTGCGGGTCGCGACCCTGCACCGCCGAGCCGCCGGCCGAGTCGCCCTCGACGAGGAAGATCTCGCTGATCGACGGGTCCTTGCTCGTGCAGTCCTTCAGCTTGTCGGGCATCGCTGCCGACTCGAACACGCTCTTACGGCGCGCGGTCTCGCGCGCCCGCCGCGCGGCCATGCGCGCGGACGCGGCGTCGATCGCCTTCGTGATGACGCGCTTTGCCTGCACGGGGTTGCGGTCGAGCCAGTCGGCGAGCTGGTCGCCGACGACCTTCTGCACGAACGCCTTCGCCTCGGTGTTGCCGAGCTTCGTCTTGGTCTGCCCCTCGAACTGCGGCTCGGAGAGCTTGACCGAGATCACCGCGGTGAGACCCTCGCGGATGTCGTCGCCGGTGAGGTTGTCGTCCTTCTCCTTGAGCAGGTTCTTGTCACGCGCGTAGGTGTTGATGCGCGTCGTCAGCGCCGCACGGAAGCCTTCCTCGTGCGTGCCTCCCTCGTGCGTGTTGATCGTGTTCGCGAAGGTGAAGACGTTCTCGGTGTAGCTCGTCGTCCACTGCATCGCGAGCTCGAGCGAGATGTGGCGGACGGTGTCCTCCGACTCGATCTCGATGATCTCCTCGTTGACGACGTCGGCGTGACGCACCTTGTTGAGGTACTCCACGTAGTCGACGAGACCGCGCTCGTAGAAGAAGTCGTCGGACGGCTGGCGCTCCTCCGAGCCGCCCTCCGGGGTGTCGGTCACGTACGTCGAGCTCGGACGCTCGTCCGACAGCGTGATGCGCAGGCCCTTGTTGAGGAACGCGGTCTGCTGGAACCGCGTGCGCAGCGTGTCGTAGTCGAAGTGCACGGTCTCGAAGATCGTGTCGTCCGGCCAGAACGTGACGATCGTGCCGGTCGCTTCGGTCTCTTCGCCCATCGCGACGGGTGCGAGCGGCTGACCGCCGTCGCGGTAGGACTGGCGCCACACGTGTCCCTGGCGCATGACCTCCACCTCGAGGCGCGTCGACAGCGCGTTCACGACGGACGAGCCGACGCCGTGCAGACCGCCCGAGACGGCGTAGCCGCCGCCGCCGAACTTGCCGCCGGCGTGCAGGACGGTCAGCACGACCTCGAGGGTCGACTTGCCTTCGGTGCGGTGGATGTCGACCGGGATGCCACGACCGTTGTCGTACACACGCAGAGCGCCGTCGGGCAGGATCGTGACGTTGATGGTGTCGCAGAATCCCGCGAGCGCCTCGTCCACGGCGTTGTCGACGATCTCGTACACGAGGTGGTGCAGGCCGCGCTCACCGGTCGAGCCGATGTACATGCCGGGACGCTTGCGGACCGCCTCGAGGCCCTCGAGCACCTGGATGGCGTCGGCCCCGTAGTCGCCGGGAGAACCTGTGGGAGCCTGAGTGGGCGTTTCTGGTTCCTCGGACACATTGTCGGGGTTGTCTGACGTCATCTTCTCGATGGCTCCAAATCCTTCGAAGGGGCCCTGCCAGTCTATCGGGTAACGACCCGATCACGGCCCCATACGCCCCTGTGACGCCCTGAAATCGCTGTGGACAGCTCCCGAGGTGGCCTAACCGTAGGTATCGCGCGGACCCCGCCCTGGAATCGTTCTGGGACCCCATTTCCAGGAGGGGACGTCCGGCCCGATGAACCGCACCGCGTCGACCCCCGCTTCGGGGAACCGGCGGACGATCTCCGACAGGATGTGCGCGCGCATCAGCTGGAGCTGTTTTGCCCATGCCGTGGAGTCGGCCTGGACCGTGAGCGTGCCCTCCGAGAACGCGACCGGACGCGTGTGGCGAGCGGTGTCGGCGCCGGCCACCTCGTCCCACGCGCGCACCACGTCCTCGCGTGCCAGCTGCGAGTTCCAGCCGGCCTCGCGGGTCAGGTCGGCGAGCACATCGCCGACGCCCTTCGGGTCACGGCCAGGGGCGAACGGGATGTTGTCGTCGTCCTCGGTGCGCCGGCGGCGCTTGCGGTACGACGAACGCGCCGAAGGCTCGAGGCCCCGCAGCCGCAGGTACGTCGCGATCGTCTCGGGAAGCCCCGCGCCTTCGGGACCGGATGCCGCATCCCGCCGCTTGCCGGCCCCCGGTCCGGCCGACGGGTCAGTCATCGCTCGCCTCGGCGTTCTCGATGATGCGGCCGGCCTCGACGCGCACCATCCGGGCGCGCAGGACGTCGGGCACATCGCCCTCGACGGCGGCGGTGACGACCACCTGCTCGTAGTCCCCGGCGAGCTGCGCCAAGCGCGCCCGCCGGTCGGCGTCGAGCTCGGCGAACACATCGTCGAGGATCAGCACCGGATCGCCGAGCCTCGAGTCGGCCCTCAGCAGCTCGGCCGAGGCGAGCCGCAGAGAGAGTGCGACCGACCAGGACTCGCCGTGCGAGGCGTACCCCTTCACCGGAAGGCCACGGATCCGCAGCAGCAGATCGTCGCGGTGAGGCCCGACGAGCGTCAGCCCGCGCTCGAGCTCGGACACCCGCTTGGCCGCAAGCGCCTGGCGGAAGAGCTCCGCGATGCGCGGGGCTGCGGCATCCCTCGCCGTCTGGAGAGGATCGGCGCCGGCGGCCGCGGACGAACCCGCGTCGGCGTCCTCTCCCGTGTCGGCGCCCGCGACCGACAGCGCCCACTCGATCTCGGGGTCGTGGTCGGCGCCGGCGATCGACGTGTACGCCGCCGCGAGAGGCGCCGCGAGGTCATTCGCGAGCGCGAGTCGTGCGGCGATCAACTCGGTGCCGAGCGTCACGAGCTTTTCGTCCCACACATCCAGCGTCGACAGCGCGTCGCCTCGGATGCCGCGGGCCCTCGCCGACTTGAGCAGAGCGGTGCGCTGCTTGAGGACGCGGTCGTAGTCCGCGATCACACTGGCCATCCGTGGAGCGCGCTGCACGAGCAGCTGGTCGGCGAATCGACGACGCGCAGACGGATCGCCGCGGACGATCTGCAGATCCTCGGGGGCGAACAGGACCACCTGCGCATACCGGGGCAGTTCGGAAGGCTTCACCGGCGCGCCGTTGACACGCGCCTTGTTCGAGCCCTGCCGATTGACCTGCGCCTCGAGCTGCACGCGCCGCTCGCCGTGGGCGAGCCGGGCCCGGATGATCGCGGCATCCGCCCCGTCGCGCACCATCGGCGCATCGTTCGAGACCCGGTGCGAGCCGAGCGTCGCGAAGAACCCGATCGCTTCGGCGAGGTTCGTCTTGCCCTGGCCGTTGCGGCCGACGAACACGTTCGGACCCGGCCCGAGCTCGACGTCGGCGACCGCATAGTTGCGGAAGTCGACCAGACTCAGGTGCTCCACGATCACCGGACAAGCCTAGTGATCGGCACCGACGTGAGACCGGAGCCCGCCGAGCCGGTCGAAGCGCCCTTCGACAAGCTCAGGGTCCGATCCGTCAGCGCAGCAGCAGGTTCGGCTGCAGCAGGTACCGGAACGAGTCCGCGCCTGCCTTGTCGACCGAGGTCTGCGGGGTGATCAGCACGGGGCTCAGCTTGTTCGCGTTCTCGCTCGAGGTGAACGTGATGCGCACGAACTCGCTCTTGACCGCGCCCAGCGACTCGAGGAGGTACTGCGGGTTGAGGCCGAGCGTGACGTCGTCTCCGCCGAGCAGCGTCGCGTCGACCGACTCCGTGGCGCGGGCCTGCTCGGTGCCGGAGGCATCCATCGACACGCTGTCGCTCGTGAACGTGAACCGCAGCGGAGCCGAGCGGTCGAGCACGAGCGACACGCGACGGACGGCCTCGGCGAGCTCGGCGGTGTTCACGACGGCGTGGTGCTCGGTCTGCGCGGGGAAGAGCCGGCGCACCGGCGGGAAGTTGCCCTTGATGAGCAGCGAGGTCACCGTCTTGTTGCCGGCGGTGAACGCGATGATCTCGCGGTCGCCCGAACCCGAGAACGCGATCGAGATGTCGCCGCCGTGGGCGAAGGTCTTTCCGACCTCGGTGAGCGTGCGCGCCGGGACGAGCGCGGTGGTGGCCTCGTCGGTGGCGGTGCCCCCGCCGTCCCACGGGATCTCGCGCAGCGCGACGCGGTAGCGGTCGGTCGCGACGAGGCTCAGGCTCGTGCCCGACACCTCGAGCTGCACGCCGGTGAGCACGGGGGTCACGTCGTCGCGGGATGCCGCGAACGCGACCTGCGCGATGGCCGTGGCGAAGTCCTCCGCCGGGACGAGACCGGAGTCGCCCGTGACCTCGGGGATCGCGGGGTACTCCTGCACGGGCATCGACGCAAGCGTGAAGCGCGCGGAGCCGCACGTGAGCAGGATCCCGCCGTCGTCGTCGACCTCGATCTGGATCGGGGCGTTCGGCAGACGGCTGGCGATGTCTGAGAGCAGACGGCCGTGGACGAGGATCGTGCCCGGGTCGTCGACCGTCGCCTCGATCGTGGTGCGCGCGGAGGCTTCGTAGTCGAAGGCCGCGAGCGACAGGCCCTGCTCGGACGCCTCGATGAGCACGCCGGCCAGGATCGGCTGGGGGTTGCGCTGGGGCAGGAGCTTGACGACGAACGATACGGCTTCGCTGAACACATCGCGGTTGACGTGGAACTTCACGAATGCTCCCTCTGCAGCGGGCCCACAGGCTACGGGCTCGGGGTTCTCATGCTAGTGGCAGGTCTGAAGAATGCCAGCCCGTCATCCTTTCGGGGGGCCTGTCCACCGCAAAGGTGATCGGACGGGTTTCATCAGAGAGATTTCTTGTCATGGTGTTAACGGCTGTGGAAACTGTGGACAACTCGCTCGAGCTCAGTCGGGAGAGGGAAACCACACGGTTGTGACTTGTGGATCGGCTGCGGACGGACTGCGGGATCCGGGATGCCGGCGGGCGCGGCAGCCACGATTCATCCACAGGCTGTCCCCGCTCACTCACAGGTGTTTCCGCAGACTTGGGGAGTTATCCACAGGTTTTCCACACTGTGCAGAACCGGAATTTTGGCCCTGTCGCCCGCGCGTGTCAAGAACCCGTTCCGGCATATGGCGCCGGAACGGGTTCGAGGGTGCGGGAGTGCGCGAGCGGAGGCGTCAGCGGCCGTTACGGCCGAGCTGTGCGGTGATCTCGGTGACCTGGTTGTAGATCGAGCGGCGCTCCTTCATGAGCTCGCTGATCTTCTTGTACGCGTACATGACAGTGGTGTGATCGCGATTGCCGAACAGCTGCCCGATCTTCGGCAGCGACAGGCTCGTGCGCTCGCGACACAGATACATGGCGATCTGGCGTGCGGTCGCGACCGACTGCGAGCGGCTCGAGCCGTAGAGGTCGTCCACGGTCAGCTTGAAGTACTGCGCGGTGGCCGTGATGATGTCGGTCGGCGAGACGACGTTGGCGTCGTCCTGGTCGACGATGTCGCGCAGGACCGTCTGGGCCAGAGACATGTCGAGCGTCGAGCGGTTGAGGCTCGCGAACGCCGAGACGCGGATGAGGGCGCCCTCGAGCTCGCGGATGTTGCTCGAGACGACGGTGGCGATGTACTCCAGAACCTCGTCGGGGATGTGGAGCCGCTCGGACTGCGCCTTCTTGCGGAGGATCGCGATGCGGGTCTCGAGGTCGGGCGCCTGGACGTCGGTGATGAGACCCCACTCGAACCGGCTGCGCATGCGGTCCTCGAAGCCCGTGAGGTGCTTCGGCGGGACGTCGCTCGTGATCACGACCTGCTTGTCGTGATCGTGCAGCTGGTTGAACGTGTGGAAGAAGGCCTCCTGCGTCTCAGCACGGCCCTGCAGGAACTGGATGTCGTCGATCAGGAGGATGTCGACGTCGCGGTAGCGGGCCTGGAAGGCCGAGCCGCGGTTGTTCGCGATCGAGTTGATGAAGTCGTTCGTGAACTCCTCACTCGAGACATAGCGCACACGGATGCCGGCATAGAGGCTGAGCGCGTAGTCGCCGATCGCGTGCAGGAGGTGCGTCTTGCCCAGGCCCGAGTCGCCGTAGATGAACAGCGGGTTGTACGCCTTGGCCGGCGCCTCCGCCACCGCGACCGCCGCGGCATGCGCGAACCGGTTGGACTGGCCGATGACGAAGTTGTCGAACGTGTACTTCGGGTTGAGGCGGGTGTCGCTCCGCGAGGCGGACGCCGTGTCGACCGGCTCCTCGAGAGGCGCGCGCCCGATGGGCGACGCGACCGGCATCGTCGGTGCCGCCGGAGCCGGCGCATTGACCGACTGGATCGGGATCGGCACGGTCAGGTGCGCATCGGCGAGGTCGGGGTTCACGACGACGCGGAAGTTGGATGGCGCATTCTCGTCGGCCTGCTCGGCCCGCGACAGCGCCTCGAGGATCGGGGCGCGCATGCGCTTGGTGAACTGCGCAGCAGTCAGATCATTCGGCACGTCTAGATAGAGAGTGCCGCCCATGACGCCCTGCGGCACCGCGAGGTTCAAGAACCCGTGAAGCTGGGGGGTGATGCGCTCATCCCGCGTGAGTTCATCCAGAACGGTCGCCCAGACCGGAACATCTGGAATCTCGTGCGGTGACATGGCCCCCCCGGGTTGTTGATGACTGCACCGGATGCCGCGGAAACATCGGGCCGAGCCTGTGGATAACTGCCGGAGCAACGCTAGTCAGCGGGCGACGCGGGAGCAAACTCCACTGTAGATGGCGGCGGCGTGTCCCTACCAGGGAGGGCGCGGCGTGCGGGGCATAATTGCGGGTTCGCCCGGCTCGGTTTGAGTTATCGGGCGTCTCGACGTAGCCTTAATCGGTTGACTTATGCCCATGGGGTCGATGACTCGGGGCAGTCCTCCTGTACACGCGTCCCCGGTCGAGCGTCCCGGTGACCCCTGATCGGAAGTAATCCTCATGAGCAAGCGCACCTTCCAGCCCAACAACCGCCGCCGCGCCAAGAAGCACGGCTTCCGTGCCCGCATGCGCACGCGCGCCGGCCGCAGCATCCTCTCGGCTCGTCGCGCCAAGGGGCGCACCGAGCTCTCGGCCTGAGCCGAGCGGTGCTCGCGAGGGCGAACCGACTCACCCGCGGCGCGGATTACAAGGCCGTCGTCCGTCGGGGTCGTCGGTGTGCCGGAGCGCATACCGTCACCTATGTGAGCCGCGTCGGGACCGATGGTCCGGCGCGGTTCGGCTTCATCGTGAGCCGCCAGGTGGGCGGCTCCGTCGTGCGCAACTCCGTGCGCCGTCGACTCAAGGCGCTCTGCTACGAGTCGCTCGAGACGATCGCCCCCGGCAATGACATCGTGATCCGGGCCCTCCCGACCGCCGCCTCGGCCTCGTTCGCCGATCTGCGTGCCGACGTCGAGAAGTGCCTCGCTCGGAGGCCGGCATGAGCGTGCTCCCGGCCTACGCGCTCGGTGACGCCGAGTTCGCGGCATCCGATGTCGTCCGCAGCATCCCGCTGCTCCCCCGGAACGCCGTGCTCGCGTTCCTGCACGGCTACCGTGCCACCATCTCGCACACCTACGGCGACGTCTGCAAGTACTACCCGTCGTGCTCGGCCTACGCCGTGGGCGCGGTCCAGCAGCACGGTGCCGTCGTCGGATCGGCGCTCACCGTCGCGCGCATCGCCCGGTGCCACCCCTGGGCCGCCGGCGGAGTCGACGACGTCCCGCCTCGCAAGAACTTCCGGCACGCGCTCACCCGCCACGGGTTCGTCGTGCCTGCCCCCACAGGAAAGGACTGATCCACCGCATGGATCTCTTGATGGCGCTGGCCGCCACCCCGACTCCGAGCCCCTCTCCCGCTGCGGGCGGTGGGTTCGACCTGCTCGGCACCATCCTGTGGCCGCTCAAGTGGCTCGTCGAGCTCGTGCTCGTCGCATGGCACTGGCTGTTCTCCGCGATGGGGATGCCGCCGGCCGACGGTCTCACGTGGGTGCTGTCGATCATCGGCCTCGTGATCGTGGTGCGCTCGGCGATGATCCCGCTGTTCGTACGGCAGATCAAGAGCCAGCGCAAGATGATGGAAATCGCTCCTGAACTGCGGAAAGTCCAGGAGAAGTACAAGGGCAAGCGCGACCAGCTCTCTCGCGAGGCGATGAGCCGCGAGACGATGGCGCTGTACAAGAAGCACGGCACCACGCCCGTCTCCAGCTGCCTTCCGCTGCTGGTGCAGATGCCCGTCTTCTTCGCGCTGTACAGCGTGCTCAACGACGTCGCCAAGCACGCCGTCGCCGGCGTCGGCGGCGTCGGCCTGCTCAACGCGGAGCTCACGCAGGAGTTCTACAACGCCAAGCTGTTCGGCGTCGCGTCGCTGCACGAGACCCTGATCCAGGCGTTCCAGACGCAGAACACCCCGGCGATCATCATCCTGATCACGCTGGTCGTGCTCATGATCGCGTCGCAGTTCTTCACGCAGCTGCAGATCATCTCGAAGAACCTGTCGCCCGAGGCCAAGACCGGCCAGGCGTACCAGATGCAGCGCATCATGCTCTTCATCCTGCCGCTGGGCTTCATCTTCTCGGGTGTGTTCTTCCCCCTCGGTGTCGTCATCTACTGGTTCATCTCGAACCTCTGGACGATGGGCCAGCAGTTCCTCGTCATCCGCGAGATGCCGACTCCCGGCTCCGAGGCCGCCAAGGAGCGCGAAGAGCGTCTTGCGCGCAAGGGCAAGGCGATCGACGCGTCCGGCAAGGTCGTCCCCATGGAGAAGTACCTCGCCGAGCAGCAGCGTCTGTACGAAGAGGCTGAGCGCGCCAAGGCCGCAGCGCCCAAGCGTCAGCAGCCGGTGTCCAAGCAGCGCGCGAAGAAGCAGTCTCAGAAGAGCCCGCAGCAGGGCCAGTCGGGTGGATCCGGATCGGCCGGCGGTGCGAGCGCACCGGGCCAGCCGGGCGGCTCGAGCACGGCATCCTGATCCCCGCTGCGCCGGCCACTCCCCCGATCCGAAGACGAGGAAAAGTCATGACCACCTCCCCTGAACTCGCCTCCGCTGAGCTGCGCCACGACCGGACGCCCGCAACTGTCGAGGAGCTCGAGCAGGAAGGCGACGTCGCCGCAGACTTCCTCGAGGGTCTGCTCGACATCGCCGACATCGACGGTGACCTCGACCTCGACGTACGCGCCGGCCGCGCGTACGTCTCGGTCGAAGCGCCGGCCGGCGGATCGGTCGCGCTCATCGCCGCGCCCGACACCGTGCAGGCGCTGCAGGAGCTCACGCGGATCGCCGTGCAGAACCGCACCGGACGCTTCTCGCGCCTGATCCTCGACATCGGCGGGTCCCGCGACGCACGTCAGCACCAGCTCGAGGCCCTCGTCGACCGTGCGATCGCGCGCATCGACGAAGGCGCTTCGCAGGCGTCGCTTCCCGCGATGTCGAGCTACGAGCGCAAGGTCGTGCACGACATCGTCGCCGACCGCGGCTTCGTGTCGGAGTCGTACGGCGAGGGTGCCGACCGTCACACCGTGATCCGTCGCGGCTGACGCGGCGTTCCACGGGAAACTTCGATGATCGAGATCGAGCAGGAGCCCGCCGCGGCTGCCGAGATCTTCGGCGATCGCCTCGAGCTTGCACGCCGGTTCGCCGGCGCGCTCGGGCAGCATGGAGAGGAGCGTGGCCTCATCGGCCCGCTCGAGCCCCCGCGCCTGTGGTCACGGCACATCCTCAACAGCGCCGTCATCGCGCCCCTGTTCTCGGGGCGGGTCGGGGATGTCGGCTCCGGCGCCGGGCTGCCCGGCCTGGTGCTCGCCATCGCGCGGCCCGATGTGGAGTGGGTGCTCGTCGAACCGATGGAGCGCCGCGTGGCGTGGCTGTCGGAGCAGGCGGCCGAGCTCGGCCTCGACAACGTCGAGGTGGTTCGCGCACGCGCGGAGGACTGGAAGCGCGGACCGTCGCTCGACGCCGTCACCGCCCGCGCCGTGAGCGCGCTGCGGACGCTGGTGCCGCTCACCGCTCCCCTTGTGCGTGACGGCGGCGAGCTGATCCTCCTCAAGGGCACGAGTGCCGGCAACGAGATCGAGGCGGCGGAGAAGCAGCTGCGCAAGTTCAAGGTGACGAACGCGCGAGTGGAGATCGTCGGCGAAGACCTCCTCGATGAGCCGTCGCGCGTGATTCGCGCCACGGTCCGCTGACCGGGACGTCTCGCATTCGCCTGATGTGACGCGGCAGTATGCTGCCGCCGCGTCTAATGCCGTTCTTTCGCCTGATCTGGTGTTCTCTGCCGGTTTCTGTGTTGCGGTGACGCGTGGTGCGGGGCGGGCGCTCGAGAGCATGGCACGGTTGGGCGCGACCGGAACGGCGCGGTTTGTGCGCGCCCGGGATGGCGTGTGCGGGCGTTCGTGGAGTCTGGTCCGCGAGTGGGTCATGTGCGGTATCGCTGGGGCGCTGGGATTCGGACGCATGGCGCCGGCTTCCGTATTCGTGTGTGCGGCCGCGCTTGACGCTGCAAGAGCGGTGAGCCTCCCTCGACCTCTTGAGGACTTCGGCTGGGCATCGGGCGAGACCTGCACGTCGGTGGATCGCCGTGGTGCGTGGGGATGGCGCTTCAGGCGGGATGGAGACGGCCTGGTTGTCGGCTTCTTGGTGTCAGCGTCTGGATCTCGCAGCCGTGCAGCACGTTCTGGGTGCGCCGGCTCGCTGACCGGCGTGTGAGCCGAACGAACGAGAGCCCGCACCTCGACGGTGTCAGTGATCGCGGGGGCTGGTTCGACCTGGTCGTTCGCGAGCTCAAGTCCGTCCGTCTCGCTCGTTTCACGTGGAACGTCGGCATAAGGCCGACGATCCTGCGCCGAGGTGGGTTCTCGGGTGTGGCCGAGTGGATACGTGCGACTGTGGGTCCCTAAGTGTCCCCATGTGGTCGCACGGGACAGCGGATCACAGCTACCCCTCTGCGACGTGCGGTGCAGATGCATCGGCTGATTCGCCCCCGTCGGGCGGTGAACTCGTCTGGCAGATGGTGAGGTTCATGCACCTCCACTACTGCCGGATGGTGTGGCCGTGGGGGTGTTGGAGCGTTGTCCCCGTCACGTTGGGCCTTGGAGTGCTGGCGTGTGGTCCGCGTACGAGTCGCATGTGTCAGCTGATTCGCTGGACGCGACGACGTGGTGTGTGGCGGCTGCTCGCTGTATGTGAGTAGGCAAGGGTGTGTGGCAACTACCGCGCACTCCCCCCGATCCCTCCCGCGGTTTCACGTGAAACGCGCGCCTCGTGAGTCTTAGACGGATGGATCACTCCGCCTGGGCGACTCGCCGGGCGCCAGTGGCGCGATGCGCTGGACGCCGAAGCGCTCCCCGGCTGACGGCGTCCGTGTCTCACCGCGACGGGCGCGTGTTGCTTCGACGTCTGTAGCGCGCTGGTTCCGCCAGCACCGGACTCGCTAACCCCGCGCGTAGCGATATGCCGGGGGGTCAACCGCGGACGTGGCGGGCGACGAGACTTGCACCATCGTGACTGTCGAATCGTCTCCCCAATGCGCAGCCCTCTGGGTTCGAGGCGCGAGCGCCTCGAACGCCAAGCACGTCCCATCGACCGTGAACGACAGGTGCCGAACGCGCGTGTGCGTGTACGTGTGCGACTCTCGACCACCGTTTCACGTGAAACGGTGGTCGGTGCGTAATCGTCGGAGCGCTCCCCGACCAGGCTATGCGTGACGGAAGTTCGCAGACCCGCGCGTCGGCGCGTCCGTGAGCGTCGTGCATCGTCTCGTCTGCCGAGCGCGCGTACGGCGGCGGGCGGCGGGCGGCAGGGGTTGCATTGTTTCACGTGAAACAGTGCGGACCTCTGCTGCCGTCTTGACCGACATCTCGTCCCTCGCGGCTGCGCGCGCTGCGGTAGGCGGTGCTTCCTCATGCAACGGGGCTGCGGCTTGTCCCGACTGCAGGCGAGAGCGGATCGAGCTGGACCGGGCAGTTGCACGGGTTCTATCGCCCGTCGCGCCCCGTGTTGCTTGTCAAGCCACCCTGAGTGCCGGGCACGTGGTCAACGCGATGTTCGCATGCTTCATAAGCTGGAGGCGCGCAGCCAGCCCGGCGTCTCCGCGCTGCACCTCCCTGCGGTGGCACCTGTCCACATATCGCGCGCCCAAGCTTGCGGGTGGCTCGTCGCGATGCAAGCATGTCTGACTACTGGTGGCTGTGCCGCCGGCGCGTCTGCCCGCCCTCGGCTGCCTGAAACTCTGGGTGCCACCCACTGTTGATGCGCTGGCCCGCCGCTGGTGCTGGGCGCGACGCCAGTGGAGCCGCCGCCGCGAACAGGGTGCGACCTCCTCGATGTTTCACGTGAAACGTCGAGGCTCCCCTCGTCCAGGGATTCCTATGCTGCGATTGAGGCGAGGCGAAGTCGCCCTGGTGTCATCCGGTTGTGAGCGGTGCTGACCAGGGGGCGCGGTGTTGAGTGTGCTGACTCTCTGCTCTCGCGGTCATCCCACGACCGACGCGTCCGCCCACCGATCAGTCGGCGAGACGCGAGGGCGTCACGCATCGAGCCAAGACAGCGGTCTGAGTGGCTCCCCCCAACCCTCGCCCTCAACTGCCGCGGTGGCCAAAGTGCAAGGTGGCGATCCCGGCGCGGCCCGCGTCCACTTCTGGCCTCGCACGCTGGCGTGACTGCCGGGTGGCGGCGCTGACACGCGAGGAGCCCTTCGAGCGGACGGATGAAAGTATGCACGCGTGGTGCGCTTGGCGTGCCCCATTGCGTGACGGCTCTAGTCGGCTGGGCCGTGCAGACTCGCCCGCTGGCGATACCCGGGGCGCGTTTCACGTGAAACATCGTGGGCGCGCGTCTCTCTTGCTGCGGCCCCGATCCGCGACAACCCACTCCACAGAACCGGGTGCACGACAGCTGCGGAGGCTTCCGCAACTCTCGACTCATAGACACACGGGAGTGCGCGTCACCCTGGAGAGTTGGCACCACGCCGGGATTCGCTTGACGAGGTGCGTTCGTCGGTAGGTCGGGGCCGGGTTACGGACCGACATCGCTCCCGCCGCATCTCGTGTCGCGGGCTGTGGGATGTGGGTCTGCGAGCTCGCTGGGGTTGGTCCTCGCGCTGCTCCCCCTGGCATGTCCTGCCGCGGCCTCCTGTGCTCGCGGTGGGGCCAGCCGACCACAGAGGCCCGGCGCTACCTCCGTTCAGTCATGCGTGGCGATATCTGCACGGTCTGACCGTGATCTGTCGCGAGCGGTGGGCAAGATCTGCTCCGGGCTCACTCGCGCCGAGGAGCCGTTCGATTGGCGTGTTGCCTGAGGGCGGCGGAGTTGCGAGAGTCGACGCGAACCTCGGCGCAGGGTGAGCTCGCGGCGACTCGTCCAGACCACTCCCCTGCTGGCGGGCGGGCTGCCCAGCCGTTCAGCAGCGGCTGCCCAGCGCTGCAGGGGGTGACTGGGAGGCTGATGGGTTGAGGTGCCGAGGGGCGGAAGCCTTGCAGCCAGGCAGCGAGTGTGACGCGTTTGAACCGGGCGCGACCGGTGAACTCCCCGGCCGATGGGTTGTCGTGCGCGTCACGGCGGGTTTGGTGCGCCATGCTTCAATGCCCGGGTTCTCGGAGCGTCCTGCCGTCGGCGCAGCCCCATCTGCACGTGACCATGCGGGCCAGTGAGCGGGCCCGTCCGTCCGCACACCCGCTGGGTCCGTCCGTACACCCGCTGGGTCCGTCCGTACACCCGCTGGGTCCGTCCGTACACCCGCTGGGTCCGTCCGTACACCCGCTGGGTCCGTACGTAC
>NZ_JBHXJQ010000002.1:112895-144075 GCF_042722305.1 Microbacterium sp. NPDC058389 | reverse complement strand
CTGGGTCCGTCCGTACACCCGCTGGGTCCGTCCGTACACCCGCTGGGTCCGTCCGTACACCCGCTGGGTCCGTCCGTACACCCGCTGGGTCCGTCCCCACACCCGCTCGGTTCGTTCGCACGCCCGCTCGGCTCGTTCGCTTGGCGGCGCACGGAGCAAGGCCGGCCGGTACACGGGGCGTGGCGATGTTTCACGTGAAACGGTGTACCCAGGCGCCGCCGCGCTCGTCCGGGTGCGATCTCGTCGAGATTGGTGCGCTCCACGGTGCGTCGGGGGCTCTCGCCATGGCACATTGATGACGACCGGCGGATCGTCGGGCGTAGCATCGCTGGACATGTGAGTCGGACCGCAAGGTGTCCCTTGCTCGAGGTTGATTGGCGGTCGCGGCGTCGAAGGTGACGCGCTCGGAGGCTGTCAGTGTCGGTAACACGTGCAGAGCAGGCAGTTGCTCGCGTGCTTACGAGCGAGGTCGTCCCGAGACACGACCTGCCCGAACGTGAATGGGCAACACCCCCCCGTAGTCGCGCGCCGGACGCCCTGAACCGCCTGTTTCACGTGAAACATGGACCACTCGGCTAAAGGTGGCACGATGCGCGTGTTCTCGATGCCATGTCGCGCGATTCACGGCCGGCTCCGACCATGCCGCTATGACGGGCCGGAAGAGCGAGTATTGAGAGCTGCGCTGCACGCGTGTCGACCCACACTGTCGGGTCGGGGCTGCCGCACCTCGACGATCACCGCTGGCTGCACTGCCCGTGAGGGATGCTGCGCTTGCGTGCCCTGTTCGGTGCGGCCGCGGTCTGCGCCCGCGGGCGCCGAGCCACTCGTCGCCACTGGAGATCGAACCGCGCACCGTCTTTCGCGCCTCGACACGATGTTTCACGTGAAACGCGGATCTGCATTCCGTCAGATCAACGTGGATACGGGGGGTTTGGCGTCTGATGGTGCTCGTCGCGGTACCGGGCTGCGCTTCGAGGATCCGACGCCGGGATGCAGGGGCCCGAGCGTCACAGGCATCGCAAGTCAATTGGCCGGGGTACTGAGGGCATTCGAGGCAGCTTGACACGCGGTTGTCCTTGCGCCCGCGAGACGTTTCACGTGAAACATCCGCCGGTCGCGACCTGTTGGTCGGTGGCAGGAGTGGTGGTGAAGCGTCACGCGACGGGCCCAACAATGCCGGCTCGCGGGTGCGCCCACTGACCTGACTAAGCACGTGATCCGCCCCGGCGAACAGCGAGATCACGTTGGGGCGGGACTTTGCTCCGGCGGTGTCGCGTCGGCGCACACCGCCGAGTCAAACCGAGCAAGCTCACACTCAGTTCGTCGAACCCGCGACCGAGCCAGCCGACCGCGATAGGCAAGGCCGTTCGCCGTCGAGCTCGCCGCGATGGGAGTCCATCGGGGCGATCTGCCCCCGCGCCGGCAGCCGCCGCCGCTGCTGTCGGTTATGTCGCGCTGACAGGGGGTGTTTCACGTGAAACGTGACGGACATTGCGCGGCGGGGCTGATGCACGCCTTCATTGCCGATGAGATCGCTCAACACTGTGGAGCGTCGACGGTCGATGCGCAGCGTGACCGCGACGTTCTCCGTGTACCCGGCTTCAACCGCAGGCTGCCTTCCGGGCGCCAACCTCGCAGGTCCATCCTTCCCCCGGAACAGGCCCGCACCGGCCCTCGATGGTGATGAGCGGGCCGTCGCGCCCGCCAGAGCGGCAGGAAACCCGGCAGCGCTGGCTGCCGATTCGGAGCAACTCCGGCCACTGTTGCCGTCGGGGTAGATGACCCCACGAGTCGGGGTGCTCCTGGTCCCTCCCCCTTGCACCTCGCAAGGGGCCCGGATTCCTGGTGATTTCGACAGGCGCTCCTCGCTGTGGAGTGACGGGCGACCGGTATTCGAGGACGAGCTTGATCTCACGCACAAGCGAGCGTGGCCAATCCTTGTCGCTGCAGACCCGTCTTCATCAACCGGCTGGCACCACTCACGTCTGCCGTGGATCACGGCAGCGGTCAGCGAGTCCTGACATCGCGCGTCGGGCCCTGCGTTGACGCTGCCTGACATCGCCAGGAGGATCTGACCGCGCTGACGTCCGGCACACACGTCTCGTCGGCCAAGAACTTGTGAGTCGCGTGTTCTCGTCGTGGTGGGCAGCTGTGGGTCGCAGACGTCGGAGATGTTTCACGTGAAACAGCCCATCGGAGCGCCCATCCGAGCGCCCATCCGAGCGAGGAGCCATGCCGATGTCGGCAGCGCGTCCGCCAACTCTGTTGGGGATGGTCGCCTCTGGGAACTGGCCGATGAAGAGCGCCCGTGGGTGACGCCGTGATCGTAGGCGCAAGCTCCGAGACCGCGAGTGCGGAGATGGGGTTCGCGCTCCCCCTCTCCGCAGAACAAGAGCCGACCCGGACTCGCGGGAACAGTGTCACCAGCTCCCGGGGAGGAGGCTCCAGGACGCAATGGGGCGACGACCGCGCTCAACGCACGTCCGGTGAGAAGAGAGAGTGTCTTGTGACACCTGCGTGGCCCGACGCCGGGGCTGTGGCCCGACGCCGGGGCTGTGGCCCGACGCCGGGGCTGTGGCCCGACGCCGAGGCTGTGGCGCGGCACGAGGGGCAGGCGGGGAATCGTCGGTCCATCAAATCGTCGATGATGTGCAGGAGGTTCCCGGGGGTGGCGGAGCGATCGGTTCAGATTCGCCGGCACGCGCCGTGTTGTCGGGTGCTCTGACCGACGGATGTGGGCCGGGCAGACGATGATCGCCCACGCTCGAAGTGACTGACATCGCAGCGCAGGCGAGGTGTCGGCGCCAGGGCACCGCGACGGCATTCGCAGCAGCGCTCGGTGCTGGGCTGTCTCGCCTGAGTTGTCCGTGCGCTCTTTCCGGCGAGTCCGGGTGCGCGTGAGTCCGGCCTCGAGTGGTGCCCGCGGGGTTCCCGTTCCCTGTGTTGCCCCCGCCCTCGGTTCGGTTGGTGTGCTCTGGTCGGCCTTCCCGACCTCGCTTCAGCGCGATCCGGCCGAGCAGCGGGGGGAGCGCGGCCGGTGTGGGACCGCCACGTGACCGACGCAACCTATACACCGCCTTCTTGGGCGATCGTGGGTTGTCCAAGCGGTTCCTGTCGCCATGGCGCCCGCGACCTACTCCGGCCTGTTCTTCCGCTGTTGCGCGCATAGTCGGGCTTCGCGCCCGCACCTCACCCCTCGCCCACCTACCTCAGCTACGGATCACCTTGTGGCCGTTTCACGTGAAACACACCGAAGCTGCGTCGCAGATCTTCCCGACAGGGGCAGGAAGCTCGCCGCTGTGCTCGCTCGCGACCTACTGCACCTTCGCGCACTGACCCAGATGAGGGAGTGCTCATGTGGGGAGCAGAACGCGTCCACGAACACATCGAAACGGCATCCATCGCAGCCAGCAGAACCCCGGAATCACGGGCCAGAATGCGAACAGGACCTCGCTGACCGCCTGAGTCCGGCCGGTGGCTCAGTGCCCCGGATTGCTTCACGGGTGAGCGGCGGGTTGGCGGGCAGGACGGGCTTCCGCGAGGTTGACTAGGGACATAGATGCTCCGCGCGGAATGGTAAGGAACGCATGAATAAGTGGCTTCGGCGGCTGGGGATGGGGGGAAGGCGGGATAAGGTGGAAAGCGATGTTGAGCGGCTCGCGCAAGGGGGAGAGTTTCACGTGAAACAACCCGACGAGACCGAGGCTCAGGCATCCTTCTCGTCCGACGAACCGCCGATCGTCTCGACTCCCGACGCCTCCGAGGCCGTTGTGCAGGATGACGTTCCCCCCGTCGCTGAGGACTCCGCCGCAGGGACGCCGGTGGATGCGGCCGCTCCGCCCGATCCTGATTTCCCGGGCAGCGATGAGTCGTCCCGCGGCGCCGACGAACCCGTCGTCGACGAGGACGACGCGTCGAGCGCGTACGAGGCGGCAGACCGGGACGGCATCACCGCTCCCCCCGCCGACAGTGATGTCACACCCGGCGAGTACGCTGACGGCGTCCCCGCCGAATCGGCCGAGGCCGACGAACCCGCTCCCGAAATGCCCACGGGAGACGCCGATCTCGAGGCGCCCGCCGAGCCGGCCGAACCCGATCAGGCCGCCTCCCCCGAGGACCCCACTGTCACGCAGGAAGAGGAATCCGCCATCGCGCAGGAAGACCCCGCCGACGTCGTTCAGGAAGACGACGACTCCCCGATCGCGCGGGAACTCGCGGATCTCTCGGCTCGCCGCAAGGTGCTCGAGGAGACAGAAGTCCACCTCACCGGACGCACGCGCGTGCTCACCGTCTCGAACCAGAAGGGCGGCGTCGGCAAAACGACGACGACCGTGAACCTGGCGGCTGCCCTGGCGGAGCGTGGCGCTCGAGTCCTCGTGATCGACCTCGACCCGCAGGGCAACGCGTCCACCGCTCTGGGAGTGCCGCACACCTCCGACATCCCGAGCGTCTACGACGTCCTCATCGACGAGTTCCCCCTGGCCGACATCATCCAGGTGAGCCCCGAGTCGCCGAACCTGCTCTGCGCGCCGAGCACCATCCACCTCGCCGGTGCCGAGATCGAGCTGGTGTCTCAGGTCGCACGCGAACACCGCCTGCGCGTCGCGGTCGACGAGTACCTCGCGAAGAACCCCGAGCGGCTCGACTTCATCCTGATTGACTGCCCGCCCTCTCTCGGTCTGCTCACGATCAACGCCTTCACGGCGGCGGGCGAGCTGCTCATCCCGATCCAGTGCGAGTACTACGCGCTGGAGGGCCTGAGCCAGCTGCTGGGCACGGTCCAGATGATCCAGAAGCACCTCAACCCGCGACTGCAGCTGTCGACGATCATGCTGACGATGTACGACGGCCGCACCAGGCTCGCGCAGCAGGTGGCCGACGAAGTGCGCGCCCACTTCCCCAAGGAGGTGCTCGACACGATCATCCCGCGTTCGGTCCGCGTGTCGGAGGCGCCGAGCTTCGGGCAGTCCGTTCTCGCCTACGATGGACAGTCGGCCGGCGCCATCGCTTATCGTGAAGCGGCCGTCGAGATGATCCGGCGCGACAGCGCCTCGAACGAAAGGGGCGCCTGATGGCAGCGAAGCGCACAGGACTCGGCCGCGGAATCGGCGCACTGATTCCGACCAACGAACAGGCCGATGAGCGTCCCGCCGACGTCTTCTTCCCCCGAGCTGTCGCCGTCGACGAAGCCGAGCCGCCCGCGGCGGGCACGGCGGCGGCGCCGGCGGCCGAGCCACAGGAGGAACTCATCGAGGTTCCTGGCGCCCGGCTCGCGCACATCAACCCGAACGACATCGTTCCCAACCCGCGCCAGCCGCGCACCAACTTCGACCCCGAGCACTTCGGCGAGCTGGTCCACAGCGTTCGCGAGTTCGGCGTGCTGCAGCCGGTCGTCGTCCGACTCAATGAGAAGGGCGAGTATGAGCTCATCATGGGTGAGCGCCGCACGCGCGCCGCTCGAGAGGCCGGTCTCGATTCGATCCCGGCGATCGTCCGCGACACCGCCGATGAGCACCTTCTCCGCGACGCGCTGCTCGAGAACCTCCATCGTTCCGAGCTCAACCCGCTCGAGGAGGCGTCGGCTTATCAGCAGCTGCTCGAGGATTTCGGCATCACGCAGGAAGAGCTCGCGACTCGCATCGGCCGCTCGCGTCCGCAGATCAGCAACACGATCCGTCTGCTGAAGCTGCCGGTCCCCGTGCAGCAGCGGGTCGCGGCCGGTGTGCTCACCGCGGGCCACGCACGGGCGATCCTCTCCCTCGAGGACGCGACGGCGATGCAGCGTCTTGCAGACAAGATCGTGAACGAGGACCTGTCGGTCCGCGCCGCAGAGGCTGCCGCGAAGCTGCCGGATGCCTCCCCCACGCGTGCGGCCAAGCCGCAGGCGGGATCGCGTCGTGCTCACCTCGACGAGGTCGCTGAGCGACTGGGTGATCGCCTCAACACCCGCGTGAAGATCTCGTTGACGGCAAGAAAAGGCCAGATCAGCATAGACTTCGCGACCATTCAGGATCTCAATCGGATCCTCGGTGAGCTCGGCGAGACCGAGTACGGGGCGGCGGAGGCCTCCTAAGCGGTTCGCACGAGGTCCTTCGCCGGTCGGGGCGTTTCGTCTCGCTCGTTCCTCGCTCAACGACCGGGCCACGCGCGTTCGAGAGAGCCTCACGCCCGAATCGCTCAGCGACCGGGGGTGGGCGGTCCCCCGCCGGATGCGAGCGCTGCGGCCCGCCGCCGCAGCACCTCGGTCTCTGCGGCATTCCCGGGGAGCTCGGCTGCGGCGAGGAACTCGGCCGTGGCGGCATCCACTCGTCCGAGACGTTCGAGAAGCTCGGCGCGCACCGCGATGAGAGGGCGGAATCCGGTGAGTTCCGGCTCGAGCTCCGACACCAGGGTGAGCGCGGCATCGGGGCCGTCGACCATCGAGACCGCGACCGCCCTGTTGAGTCTCACCACGGCAGACGGTGCGAGTGTCACGAGGGCGTCGTACAGACGCAGGATGCGGGGCCAGTCCGTGTCGGCGAATGTCGGCGCGACAGCATGGCACTCGGCGATCGCCGCCTGCAGCCCGTAGTAGCCGAGACCGCGGCCGGCGGCATCCGCTCTCCGCATCGCGGTGGATCCGCGGGTGATCGCGGAACGGTCCCATCGTCGGCGGTCCTGCTGCTCGAGGGTGAGCGGGAGCCCCTCGGTGTCGAGGCGGGCTGCGAAACGCGACGACTGGAACTCCATCAGGGCGATGAGCGATGAGATCTCGGGCTCGCCCGGCATGAGTGTCTCGAGCTGTCGCCCAAGACGAACCGCTTCGCGAGCGACCTCGGGGCGCAGCGGCCTGTCCCCCTCCGCGGACGAGTAGCCCTCGGTGAACAGCAGATAGATGACCTGCAGCACGCTCGCGAGCCGGGCCGGGCGTTCGGTCCGGTCGGGCACCTCGAACGGCACGCCAGCGGCGGCGAGCGACTTCTTGGCGCGCACGATGCGCTGCTGCACGGTCGGCACCGTCATGAGCATCACGCGGGCGATCTGCTCCGAGGTGAGCCCGGCCACCGTGCGGAGGGTGAGGGCGAGGCGCGCCTGCGCGGGCAGCACCGGGTGGCAGGCGACGAACACGAGGCGCAGCACGTCGTCGTCGATGCGGTCGGGATCGGCGTCGATCGGGACGCGATCGGATGCCTCGGCCTGGAGAGCCTCTGTCACGAAGAGCGGTTCGCGCTGGGCCATGCGCTCGCGCCGTCGCCAGCCGTCGATCGCGCGCCGCTTGGCGACCGACATGAGCCAGGCACCCGGGTTGTCCGGGATGCCGCTCTTCGGCCACGCATCGAGGGCCTCGACCAGGGCCTCCTGCGCGAGATCCTCCGCCCAGGCGAAGTCGCCCGTGTGTCGGGTCAGTGCGGCGACGATGCGCGCGGACTGATCGCGCCAAACCGCCTCGACAGCGCGATGCCCTGATGCGCGGGCGCCTGATGCGCGGGGGTCATGCGCGGGCGCCGGCGTCATGCTCTCAGCGTACGGGGGACTCTCCCCCGGGCGGCCCGCGGTGTCGGCGAGGCGACGTACCCTTGACAGGTGGCGAACGACGAGCAGACTCCGAGGAGAAGAGCCAGCCTCGAGCTGCTGCGTGCCGAAGCCGCCGATGAACTCTCGGTGCTGGTCGCCGAGCGGCTGCGCGGCGGCGAGGACCCGTGGGACTTCATGGAGGACCTGCCGTCGGTCGACGAGCTGGTCGTCTTCATGCTGCGGGCCGAGAACATCGCGGAGAACGGCGGGTCGCGTCCGAACGCCAGCCGGCACTACCGCGTGCTGCGCCAGATCGCGCTCGACTATCCGGCGCTGACGAAAGCGGTGTGGCGACTGCTCGGCGACGCCAACACGCACCGCCGCTGGGATGCGACGGTGCGCGTCGACGCGAACTGACCGGGCGTCAGGCGTTGGCGGCACGCCATTCCTGCTCTTTGGCGACCCATTCGTCGTTCTGATCGAAGTCGCTGAGCTCGTTGACGCGACGCACCTCGAGGGCGGTGCCGGGTCCGAGCGGGCACTTTCGCGCCCAGTGCTCGGCCTCTTCGCGTGAGGCGACCTCGATGATCCAGAACCCGGTGAAGACCTCCTTGGCCTCGGAGTACGGTCCGTCGGTCACGACCGGGGGAACCGACGTGTAGTCGACGCGAAATCCCTCGGCGGCGTCCGAGAGGCCCTCGGCACTGAGGAACACCCCCGCCTTCTGCAGCTCCTCGTTGTAGCGGCCCATGGCGGCGTACGCCTCGGACATGTCGGTCGTGGTCGGGTCGAACGCGGCGGCGGCTTCGGCATCGACCTGCATGATGAGCATGTAACGCATGATGTTCCCTTTCGTCGGGGCCGTCCGGCCCGGTCGCGGGTCCCTTCCGGCCCGTCACCTTGTGCGTCGAACAAGCCTCGCCCAGATCGACACTTCCCCGCAGAAATGTTGAAGGATCCTCACATTCCCCGTTCGGAATGCGGTGGGCACAGCGAAAACCCCGCCGGGCGGAGTGCCTGACGGGGTTCTCGCGAGGATCGAGGATCAGCCGATGTAGGCGGCGAGGTCCTGCTCGAGCGCGAACTTCGGCTTGGCGCCGATGATCGTGGTCTTCACCTCACCGCCGTGGAACACCTTCATCGCGGGGATCGAGGTGATCTGGTACTTCATCGCGAGGTCGGGGTTCTCGTCGACGTTGAGCTTCAGGATCGTGATCTTGTCGGGGTGCTCGGACTGGATCTGGTCGAGGACGGGCGAGACCATACGGCACGGCCCGCACCACTCGGCCCAGAAGTCGACGAGCACGGGGCCGTCGGCCTGGAGCACGTCCTGCTCGAACGTGGCGGAGGTCGTCGCCTTGGCGGTCATCTTTCTGTCTCCTTCGGTGGGAAGTCTGTCATTCGCGTCAACAACGCCGGTCAGGGAATCATTCCGGCCGTTGCTGCGCGTACGGTGTGCGTCCGCTCAGCGACCGAGGGTCGCGGCATCCGCCAGTCCGTCGATCTCGGCACCGGCGGGATCGGGGGCGCCCGCCTCGCCGAGAGCGGCGAGGTAGTGCTCGACGTCGAGAGCCGCGACCGTGCCGCTGCCGGCGGCGGTGACCGCCTGCCGGTAGGTCGGGTCGATCACGTCACCGGCGGCGAAGACGCCCGGCACCGACGTGCGCGACGAACGGCCGTCGACCCATACGGTGCCCTCGCGGGTGAGCTGGAGCTTGTCGTGGACGAGGTGGGTGCGCGGGTCGTTGCCGATCGCGACGAACACGCCGTCCAGCGCGAGGTCGCGGCGGGTGCCGTCGACGGTGTCTTCGAGCACGACGCCCGTGACGGCCTCGTCGCCGAGGATGTCGACGACCTCGCTGTTCCAGACGAACTCGATCTTCTCGTTCTTGAAGGCGCGCTCCTGCATGATCTTCGAGGCGCGCAGCTCGTCGCGGCGGTGGATGATGTAGACCTTCGACGCGAACTTGGTGAGGAAGGTCGCCTCCTCCATGGCCGAGTCGCCGCCGCCGACGACCGCGATCACGCGCTCGCGGAAGAAGAAGCCGTCGCACGTCGCGCAGTACGAGACGCCGCGGCCCGACAGTCGGGCCTCGCCCTCGATGCCGATCTTGCGGGGCGCCGAACCGGTCGCGAACACGAGCGAGTCGGCTTCGTGCGTGGTGCCGCTGCCGAGGGTGATCTTCTTGACGGGGCCGTCGATGTCGAGCGACACGACGTCGTCGTAGAGCACCTCGGCGCCGAAGCGCTCGGCCTGCTCCTGCATCTTGGCCATGAGGTCGGGCCCCATGATCGCCTCGGGGAAGCCCGGGAAGTTCTCGACCTCGGTGGTGTTCATCAGCTCGCCGCCGGCCTCGACCGAGCTCGCCACGACGAGCGGGTTCAGGTTGGCGCGGGCCGCGTAGATGGCGGCGGTGTACCCCGCAGGGCCCGAACCGATGATGATGACCTGACGCACGTGCGCACCTTCCTGTCGCCGAGCGCCTTCCGCCACGACGGACGAAAGGGCTCCGGATGCCTCAACACATGGTAACCGCGTGGCATTCCGTCGACCGGTTCGGCGTCGGCGCGCTCAGCGTCCGCCGGGAAGGAATCGGCGCAGCAGGCCTGTCGCGACCGACAGCTCGGGCACGCGGAGCAGCGCGAGCAAGGCGACGTAGACCACCACCGACGCGACGCCGATGATCGCCGATCCGACGGCGCCGAGCAGGGGGCTGGATGCCGTCCAGCCGTCCGCTCCGCCGAGGAGGACGAAGACGCCCCAGCCGGCGGCCGCGGCCGGGATCGCGGCGATCACGAAACGACCGAGCGAGAGCAGCCAGGACGAGGTGCCGAGGCTCCCCAGCCGTCGCTGGAGGAGCCACGTCGCGATGACGACCTGGACGATGCTCGCGAGGGACTGCCCGAGCGCCACGACGGCGGCGAGGTACTCGAGCCCGATGACGCCGGCGTCGACGAGGCCCCACGCGCCATAGGCGGTCGCGACGACGATCGCGCACTGCACGAGCGTGAAGTAGAAGGGCGTGCGGGTGTCGTCGTAGGCGTAGAACGTGCGCTGGATGACGAACAGCACGGCGAGCGGGATCAGTGCGACGAGATACGCCAGCAGCACCCAGGCCGCCTGCACTGCCTCGCTCGCCGAGTTGGTGAAGATGCGCGAGGCGGGCACGGCGGCGGCGGCGAGCACGAAGGTGGAGAACACCACGAACACGCCGAGCGTGCGGATGCTGCGGCCGATGTCGCCGCGCACCTCGTCGTGGCGCCCGGCGTGGGCGTGCTCGCTGAGCTGCGTGAAGTACGGGGTGCCGATGGAGAGGACGATGATCGAGTACGGGAGCATGAACAGCAGCCACGCGTAGCCCATGGCGGCTGCCGCGGGTCCGTCACCCGACGCCTCCGAGACGACACGGCCCTGGAGCAGACCCGCGATCTGGCCCGCGGCGACCATGAGGAACGTCCAGCCCGCGAGCCGGCCGATCTGCCCGAGGCCGACGCCCCGCCAGACGAAGTCGGGGCGCACGTGCAGCCCGGTGCGACGCCAGAAGAAGAACAGGATGACGGCCTGGACCACGATGCCGAGCGTGGCGGTGCCGGCGAGGAGGGCGATCATCTCGGGCGTCCAGTCCACGACCTCGGTGAGCGGGCCGCCGAACAGGACGAGGAACAGGCCGAAGCCCGCGATCGACACGATGTTGTTGACGATCGGCGCCCACGTGAACGGGCCGTAGATGCGGCGTGCGTTGAGGGCTTCGCCGACGAGTGCGTACAGGCCGTAGAACAGGATCTGCGGCAGGCACCAGTAGGCGAACGTGGTGGCGAGGGCGAGCTGATCGGGGGAGTAGCCCGGGGCGTACAGCTGCACGAGCCACGGCGCGAGCAGGGTGGCGAGCACCGTCGTCACCAGCAGCACGACGGTGCCGAGCGTGAACACCTTCGAGATGAAGGCGCGTCCGCCGTCCTCGTGCGATGCCGCCTTCACGATCTGCGGCACCACGACGGCGGTGAGCAGACCGGTCGAGATCAGCGCGTAGATGTTGTTCGGCAGCTGGTTGGCCGTCGCGAACGCGTCACCCGCGGGGCTCATGACCGACCCCACGACTGCGACGAGGACGATCCCGCGCAGGAATCCGGTCAGCCGTGACACGATCGTGCCGGCGCCGATCATGACGCTGGCGCGTCCGATGCCGCTCATCTTTCGATCCCGTCGTCGTCACCGGTGGACGGGGTGGATGCCTCGTCCGCCGTCTCTGCGGCGGCAGAGGCTCCGGCCGCGTCGGTCTCGGGCGTCTCACTGCCCGGAGTGGCGGCATCCACGGGGCGACGCCGGCGTCGCATGCGCAGGACGGTGCGGACCACGCCGACCACGACCAGCCCGCCGATGACGACGGCGAGGGCCGTGATGCCCACGCCCTCCCAATCGGCCCACACGTTGATGTCGACCGTCTCGGGCTCGCCGATGGCGACGAACGCCGGGCTGCGCAGCTGCAGTGTCAGGGTGACCTCGCCGCGGCCGACACGAGCCTGCACGGGCACGTCGACGCGCGTGTTGCTCTGCGGCGTGGCGACGACGGGTGTCTCGCCCTGGACGTCGAGCCGCAGGTTGTCGGGGCTCGTGTACAGCACGAGGTTGACCGGGTACGGCAGGTCGTTGCGCACCCAGAACTGCAGCGGGGCCCGCGAGCCGAACAGGTTGGTCGGCGTCGTCGGCAGCAGCCCGACGGAGTCGAGCGTCGTCCGGGTGGCTTCGCGGTGGTCGGCGAGCACGCTCGGCCATTCGGCATCGCCGACCCACGCGACGCCCAGCACCTGCAGCATCGCGGCGCGCTCGCGTCCGGTGAGCAGTGACGGCTCGTCGAGGATCGTCGCGAAGCGGCCGAGCTCGCTCTCGTCGCCGACGAGGGCGGATGCCGCGGCCGCACGCTCGGGCGAGGCGTCGATGTCGGTGAGCTCGAGGGGCACGGCGTCGCCCGATGCGACCGTCGCCAGCGTGCGCGGTTCGACGCCGGGGGCGGCGGCGGCAGCCGTGATGGCGGTGCCGAGGCCGAGCCGCGAGCGGTCCTCGCCGCGGCCGACGGTGACCAGGAGCGGGCCCGAGGACTCGGCCGTCGCGAACGCGAGGTAGGCCGTTGCGGCGGTGAGCGGCGCGCCACGCAGCCACGTCTCTTCGCGCTGCGACCCCTCGAGCAGGGATTGCGAGACGTCGCTGTCGTAGACGAGCACATCGGCGTCGCCGATGAGGCCGTGTGCTGCGACCGTCCCCCCGGCTGCGCCGGTGCGGGTCGTCGCCGAGGGGATCACCGTGAGCGATGCGGTGTCGTCGGTGTCGAGGCCGCCGAGTGTCTCGACGACCCCGGCGTCGGCCGTGCCGTCGGCCGGCCAGTACATCGCCGCGCGATCGGCGGGGCCGATGTCGAGCAGCTCCTCGGTGGACGGCAGTGCGTCGTCGGGCGTCGGAGTCGCGGTGGGGCTGGGTGTCGGCGTGGGTGTCGGCGTCGGCTCGGGCGACGGCGCGACCGCGGTGAAGTCGTCGGCAGACATCGCGTAGGTGAACGAGGTGGGGCTGAGGGGTCGCCCGAGGCCCGACTGCAGCTGCGCCGTCACGTCTGCGTCGCCGAACTGCAGCGCGAAACGGGAGTTCGGGAGCGCGTCGAGCTGTGCGAGCCACTCCAGCGCGGGCTGGGGCGCAGCTGTGCCGAGCACGCGGATCGCTGCGGGGATCGCGGGGTCGACGGCGAGGATCGCGTCGGTGCCGGTGACCGCGCCGAGCTGGCTGGTCAGCGCACCGTCGGGGGCCGTGAGCTCGGCGAGCTCGTCCGACGTCAGCAGGCCCTCTTCGCGCGGACCGGCCGTGATCGGCACGACGACGCCCACGGTGACGGGTGCGCGGCTGTCGTCCGGGACGACGACGGCGCTCGTGGACGTCACGAGCCCCGCGTCGGAGGTGTACGACGCCACGAGCGGGTAGACGCCCGGAGCCAGCCCCGCCAGCGCGGGGTCGTCGGCGGCGAGGGTGAGCGCGCCCTCCTCGTCCGTGCCGGGGGCGACGGGGTCGAGCGTCTTGGTGGCGATGGGAGCGACGGCGGCCTCGTCGAGATCGCCGCCGAGCCAGTCCCGCAGCGCCGTGCGCGAGGCGAGCGGCGTGCGACCGAGCGACACCGTGATCTCGGTGGCGGGGAGCTCGGCCGCCGTGCCGTTCTGCAGCGAGACCCAGACGGTCAAGGCGTCGCCTGGGCGCACGATGCCGTTCGACACGGGCGACAGGGTGAACACCGTCGTGCCCGGGGCGATCGACGACGTGGGAGTCGGGGTGGGCGCCGGCTCGGTCGCGGCGAACGCGGGAGCAGGCAGCACGACCGCCAGTGCCGCCACGGCGGCGAAGCCGGCGGTCACAAGGCGAGGGGCGCGGCGTGGGGGGCGCCGCAGAGCTCGCGGTCTGGTCACGATCATCCTGTCGGGGGTTCGCTCCTGTGCGATGTCCTGACCGCACGATCGACTGCGATTCTACGGTCAGCGCCTCCGAGCCCGCCGGATGCCGGGCGGGCGGGGGAGGATCCCGGGAAACACGCGGCCGGGCCGGATAACGTGAAGATGTGCTGCCCGAACCGGACCCCGCCCTCTGCCGCTCGCTCGCCGCCGACCTCCGCGACGCCGGCTTCACCGCCGAGGGCGTGCGTGACGCGTGGGGAGCCGCGGCCGACGACGCCATCGCGCGAGGTCTCCGCTCCCCGGCGCTGCGCGCGCTCGGCGCGCGCGACGACGCCCTCGCCGTGCTGTCGAGACTTCTCGTGCTCGGGATGCCGGAGGCCGCGGCATCCACGGATCTCGCTCTCCCCCGCACGAAGGCCGCCGGCCTCGTGACGCTCGGGCTGGCGGCGGTCGAGGACGACCGCGTGCGACCGCTGGCGGTCGTGCGGCCGCAGTCGTACGCCGACGCGACCGGGTCCGGACAGTGGTGGATCGCGAGCGACCTCGACGAGGCGGCGCTGGGCGGTCCGCTGCCCGAGGACCACGTGCTCGGGGTCGGCGGTGCGTCGCTGACGCTGGCCGGGCTGCAGCTGCCGACGCCCGTGGCGCGGGGACTCGATGTGGGGGCGGGATGCGGCATCCAGGCGCTGCGCGCCCGCGCGCAGGTCGACCACGTCGTCGCCACCGACATCTCGGCGAGGGCGCTCGCGTTCACAAGGCTCAACGCGCTGCTGAACGGCGTCGAGGGCATCGAGACGCGGCTCGGCAGCCTGTTCGAGCCCGTCGCCAGCGAGCAGTTCGACCGCGTCGTGTCGAACCCGCCGTTCGTCATCACGCCGCGGGTCGCCGACGTGCCCTCGTACGAGTACCGCGACGGCGGCATGGTGGGCGACGACGTCGTGTCGGCGTTCGTCACCGGTGTGGGCGCGCATCTCACGCCCGGCGGTGTCGCCCAGCTGCTCGGAAACTGGGAGACGCGCGACGGCGTCGACGGGCTCGAGCGCGTGCGCGGCTGGGTCGAAGCGTCGCCCGTGCCGCTGGACGCGTGGGTGGTCGAGCGCGAGAGCCTCGACCCGCTGTCGTACGCCGAGCTGTGGGTGCGCGACGGCGGCACGCTCGCCGGGACAGATGGCTTCACACGCCTCGTCGACGCGTGGCTCGACGACTTCTCGGACCGCCGCGTCACCGAGGTGGGGTTCGGCTACCTGCTCCTGCGGCGTCCCGCGGAGGGCGAGCCGACGCTCGCCCGGTACGAGCGGCTCCACACCGCTCTCGCCGGTGACAGCCTGGGCGCGCACCTGGCCGACGCCCTCGCCGCTCACGATCGGCTGCGGACCCTCGACGACGCCGGGGTGGCGGCATCCACTCTCGTCGTCGCGGGAGACGTCACGGAGGCCCGCCATCACCTGCCGGGAGCCGAGGACCCCACCGTCATCGAGCTGCGACAGGGCGGCGGGTTCGGACGAGCGCTCGGGGTGGACCCGGGACTCGCGGCGCTCGTCGGCGCGTGCGACGGCGACCTCGCGGTCGGGGTGCTGATCGATGCGATCGCCCAGCTGCTCGACGTCGACCCGGCGGCGCTGCGCGCCGACCTGCTCCCCCGCGTGCGCGAGCTGCTGTTCACCGGATTCCTGCGGTTCGCCGACTGACGCTCGATAGGCTGGAGACCATGCTCAACATGGCCGAGGGCGTCGCGCGCCTCGGTGCGCTCGCCGAGTCCCCCGTCGTCGACACGCTCGCCCGCGCCTTCGCGGATGCCGGTTTCGACCTCGCGATCGTGGGAGGTCCCGTGCGCGATGCGCTGCTCGGCCGGCGCACCAACGACCTCGACTTCACGACCGACGCGCGGCCGGACGACATCCTGCGGGTCGTGAAGCCGGTGAGTTCCACGCAATGGGACATCGGGCGCGCGTTCGGCACCATCGGCGCGCGCGTGCGCGGCGAGCAGGTCGAGATCACGACCTACCGCGCCGACAGCTACGACGGCGTCACCCGCAAGCCGACCGTCGAGTTCGGCGACACGCTCGAGGGCGACCTCGTGCGCCGCGACTTCACGGTCAACGCCATGGCGCTGCGTGTGCCGGGCCGCACACTCGTCGACCCGACCGGCGGCGTCGAGGACCTCGTGCACGGCGTGCTGCGCACGCCCGCCGATCCGCAGGTGAGCTTCGGCGACGACCCGCTGCGCATGCTGCGTGCGGCCCGCTTCTCGTCGCAGCTCGGATTCTCGGTCGACCCGGCCACCGAGGCGGCGATGGCGGAGCTGCGCCAGACCCTGTCCATCGTGAGCCCCGAGCGCATCCAGGGCGAGCTCGTGAAGCTCCTGGCGACCGACGATCCGGTGCGCGGTGTCCGGCTGCTCGTCGAGACCGGGCTCATGGCCGAGTTCCTGCCCGAGATCCCCGCGCTCAAGCTCGAGGTCGACGAGCATCACCATCACAAGGACGTGTACGAGCACTCGCTCACCGTGCTGCGGCAGGCGATCGAGCTCGAGCGGACGCGGAACCCGGATGCCGCTCCCGACGTGCCCCTCCGCCTCGCGTCGCTGCTGCACGACATCGGCAAGCCGGCCACACGGCGCCTGGAGCCCGGCGGCGGCGTGACGTTCTACCACCACGACCTCAAGGGCGCCCGCCTCGCGCGCAAGCGCCTGCAGGAGCTGCGCTTCGACTCCGACACGATCGCGACCGTGTCGCGGCTGATCGAGCTGCACCTGCGGTTCTTCGGCTACTCCGAGGGCGCCTGGACCGACTCGGCGGTGCGCCGGTACGTCCGGGATGCCGGCCCCGAGCTCGAACGCCTCCACATCCTCACGCGTGCCGACGTGACCACCCGCAACGTGCGCAAGGCGCGGGGCCTGGCCGCCGCCTACGACGACATCGAGCGGCGCATCGGCGAGCTCGCCGAGCAGGAGGAGCTCGATGCCATCCGGCCCGAGCTCGACGGCAATCGCATCCAGCAGGCCCTGGGCATCCCGCCAGGGCGCGAGGTGGGCGAGGCGTACCGGTTCCTCCTCGACCTGCGACTTGACGAGGGCATCGTCGGCGAGGACGAGGCGGAGCGGCGCCTGCGGGCCTGGTGGGACGAGCGAGTGTGAGCGACGACGTCGACCGCGTCGGCGTGGCAGCGCCCCTGCTGTCGGCCGATCGGCTGAAGGCGTTCACCGACGCCGTCGTCGCCATCGCGATGACGCTGCTGATCCTCCCCCTGATGGAGAGCGTGACCGAGCTCGGCCGCGAGGGCGTGAACGCCGCCGAATGGCTGGACGACGAGTCGACGCAGCTGCTCACCTTCGCCCTGAGCTTCGTGCTGATCGCCAACTTCTGGGTGAGCCAGACGAACGGGCTCGTCTGGCTCACCGTCGCCTGGATGTTCACGATCGTGTGGCTGCCGGTCGCCACGGCGATCGTCGGGCAGATGGAGACGGATGCCACCCAGAAGGTGCTCTACATCGGCTCGCTGCTGGCCACGAGCCTGATGCTCATGGTCACGCGACTGACGGTGATGCGGCATCCCGAGCTCCACCGGATCGAGCCGATCCGCCTGCGTCACGGGCTTGCGGCCGACGTGATCATGGCCGCGCTCTTCGCGCTGGCGCTCGCGGCGTCGCTGCTGATCCCCGCGCTCGGGTACTACGTCATGTTCCTCCTGCTGCTGACGTGGCCGCTGCATCGCCTCGCGACGAATGTCATCGACCGCCGCGCCGCGGCCCGCAGCGGGGGTGCAGCCTGACACCCGGTGTCAAGTCAGGCGGGTTTCAGTTCGGTTACGAATCGTTCACTCGATTGCCGTGACGCCGGGAGCGGGTGAAGATAGCCCGAACGAGTCGTGTCATCGGAGACGCGGCAACCCGACACAGCAGAGGTAGCACTCATGTCACTGCACCACAGCGCGCGCGGCCGGATCGGTCTCGCCATCGGAGCATTCGGGGCATCGGCCCTGCTCCTCGCCGGCTGCGCCGGCGGAGGGGGCGGCAACGGAGGCGACTCGGGCGACTCCGGCGACGCCTCGATCATCGTGGGCACGACGGACAAGGTCACCACGCTCGACCCCGCCGGCTCGTACGACAACGGCTCGCTGACGGTGCAGACGCAGGTCTTCCCGTACCTCGTGAACACCGACTACAACAGCACCGAGGTCGTGCCCGACCTCGCCGAGTCGGCCGAGTTCACCTCACCGACCGAGTACACCGTGAAGCTGCCGGCCGGGCTCAAGTGGGCCAACGGAAACGACCTGACCTCGGCCGACGTCAAGTTCTCGTTCGACCGAAACATCGCGATCAACGACCCGAACGGCGCCTCCAGCCTGCTCTACAACCTCGACAGCGTCGAGACCCCCGACGACACCACGGTCGTCTTCCACCTGAAGACCGCGAACGACCAGATCTTCCCGTACATCCTGACGAGCTTCCCCGGCGCGATCGTCGACGACGAGGTGTTCTCGGCGGATGCCGTCACGCCCGACACCGACATCGTGAAGGCCGACGCCTTCGGCGGTCCGTACAAGATCACTTCCTACGACTTCAACAAGACGGTGGAGTTCGAGCCCAACGAGAACTACAAGGGCCTGCTCGACAAGCCCGCGAACTCGGCCGTCGTCCTGCAGTACTTCGCCGAGTCGTCGAACCTGAAGCTCGCCATCCAGCAGGGTGACATCGACGTCGCGTACCGCACGCTGTCCCCCACCGACACGGCGGACCTCAAGAAGAACGACGATGTCGCGGTCACCGAAGGACCCGGCGGCTCGATCCGCTACATCGTGTTCAACTTCGACACGATGCCGTACGGCGCGACCACGCCCGAGGCCGACGCGGCGAAGGCACTCGCGGTCCGTCAGGCCGCCGCCGACCTCGTCGACCGACAGGCGATCGCCACGCAGGTCTACAAGGACACCTACCAGCCGCTGTACTCCTTCGTCGCCAAGGGCTTCAACGGCGCCACCGAGGTGCTGAAGGACCTCTACGGCGACGGCAACGGCGGACCCGACGCCCAGAAGGCCAAGGCGACGCTCGAGGCCGCCGGCGTCACGATCCCGGTGAAGCTCAGCCTGCAGTACAACTCGGACGACCACTACGGCCCGTCGTCGGGTGACGAGTACGCGATGGTCAAGCAGCAGCTCGAGGCCGACGGCCTGTTCGAGGTCGACCTGCAGTCCACCGAGTGGGTGCAGTACTCGAAGGACCGCACGGCGGACGTGTACCCGGCCTACCAGCTCGGCTGGTACCCGGACTACAGCGACCCCGACAGCTACCTCACCCCGTTCTTCCTGACGAAGAACTTCCTGGGCAACCACTTCAGCGACGCCCAGACCGAGGAGCTCATCCTGAAGCAGGCGACCGAGACCGACCCTGCCGCCCGCACGCAGGAGATCGAGGACATCCAGGCCCGCGTCGGCGAGCTGCTCTCGACCCTGCCGCTGCTGCAGGGCAACGAGACGGCCTACGCGACGAAGGACATGAGCGGGGTCACTCTCGACGCCTCGTTCAAGTTCCGTTTCGCGCCGCTCGAGAAGAAGTAGCACCGTGAGCGTGGGGCGGCCCCAGCCAGGGCCGCCCCACGTCCGCGTCCGCCCGCGTTCACCCGAGAACCGGACACGAAAGCAGGACCTGAGTCAATGACGACAACCGATGTCGCCGTCGTCCCCGTGGACGAGCCGCCGCCCCTGCTGCACCGCCGCAAAGGCCGCGGTGGCGGCACACTGTGGCGCTATCTGCTGATCAGGTTCATCCTGATCTTCCCCACGATCCTCATCCTCGTGACGCTCGTGTTCTTCCTGATGCGGTTGACAGGCGACCCGATCACCGCCGCGCTGGGCGGCCGGCTGCCGCCCGATCAGCTGCAGGAGCGCATCCACCAGGCCGGGTACGACCGGCCGATCCTCGTGCAGTACTTCGAGTACCTCGGCCAGATCTTCACGGGCAACTTCGGCACCACGCTCTCCGACAACCAGCCCGTCTCTGAGGTGCTGCTCACGTACGGCGCCGCGACCCTCGAGCTCGCGGTCTACGCCCTGCTCATCGCCTTCGCGGTCGGAATCCCGCTCGGGATGCTGGCGGCCGCGCGTCGCGACCGCCCGACCGACGCGACACTGCGGGTGTCGGCGATCCTCTTCTACGCGACGCCCGTGTTCTTCTCGGGTCTGGTCGCCAAGCTGATCTTCTCGGTGTGGCTGGACTGGCTGCCCGCCAGCGGGCGCGCCAACGTGCGCACCGAGATCGCGCTGAACCGCGAGGGCGGCACCGGGATCTACCTGATCGACGCGATCGCGTCAGGCAACCCCGCCTACGTGCAGGACGTGCTGATCCACGCCATCCTGCCCGCGGCGTGCCTGGGTCTGCTCACCGCCGGCATCTTCCTGCGTCTCGTGCGCACCAACGTCATCGGCACGTTCAACATGCCGTATATCGACGCGGCCCGTTCCCGCGGCGTCGGCGAGGGGCGTCTGGTGCGCACCCACGCCTACCGGCCCGCGCTCATCCCGATCATCACGGTGATCGGTCTGCAGATCGCCCTGCTGCTCGGCGGCGCGGTGCTGACCGAGACGACGTTCGAGTGGAAGGGCCTCGGCTTCCAGCTGACGCAGTATCTGCTGGCACGCGACTTCGTCGCCGTGCAGGGCATCGTGGTGCTGCTGGCGATCATCGTCGCGTTCACGAACTTCATCGTCGACGTCATCGCGGCCTTCGTCGACCCGCGGGTGAGGTACTGACATGGCGCGCCTTCGTCTGATCGACCGCCTGCCGGTCATCCACCAGTTCCGCCAGAGCGTCGGCCTGCAGCGCGGGATGCTCGTGGCGGGCCTCCTGCTCACCGCCTTCTTCCTCGTCATGGCGATCTTCGCACCGTGGATCGCGCCGTACAGCTACAACCAGCTGAGCGTGGACGGGCAGAACTTCGGGTCGCAGCAGCCACCCAGTGCCGAACACTGGCTCGGTACGACGGTCGGCGGGTACGACGTGCTCTCGCGCACGATCTGGGGGGCGCAGACCGCGCTGCTCGTGATCATCGTCGCCGTCGTGCTGTCGATCTTCGCCGGCATCCTGCTGGGCCTCGTGTCGGGCTATTTCGGCGGCTGGGCCGACCGCACGCTCGTCGTGGTCGCCGACGCGATCTATGCGTTCCCGACGCTGCTGCTCGCGATCGTCGCCTCGATCGCGATCAGCGGCGGACAGTCGGGCCTGTGGGGCAGCATCCTGTCGGCGTCCATCGCGATCACCGTCGTGTTCATCCCGCAGTACTTCCGCGTCGTGCGTGCCGAGACGGTGCGCGTGAAGTCCGAGGCGTTCGTCGAGTCGGCCAAGGTGACGGGCGCCTCGACGTGGCGCATCATGTTCCGCCACGTGTTCCGCAACGCCACGCGTACGCTGCCGCTCATCTTCACGCTCAACGCCTCCGAGGCGATCCTGACCCTCGCCGCCCTCGGCTTCCTCGGGTTCGGCATCGAGCCGACGGCCGCCGCCGACTGGGGATACGACCTCAACAAGTCGCTCAGCGACGTCACGAGCGGCATCTGGTGGACCTCGATCCCGCCCGGCGTTGCGATCGTGCTGGTCGTGCTCGGCATCACGTTGATCGGCGAGAGCCTCAACGACCTCGCCGACCCGCGGCTGCGCGCCCGTCGCCGCACGACGAAGAAGGCGACGCCCGCCGACGCGGTCGCCGCGCAGCAGCCGGTGACCCGAGAGTTCATGGGAGAGGTCGAATGACCGCGCACACGGCCAGCGAGACGCCGGTCTCGATCCGCGACCTCGGGATCACGTTCTCGACCGACGGCGGCGACGTCGAAGCCGTCCGCGGCGTCGACCTGGATGTCCGTCGAGGCGAGGTGCTCGCGATCGTCGGCGAGTCCGGCAGCGGCAAGACCGTGACCGCCCGATCGATCCTCGGCCTCCTGCCCGAGACGGCGACGATGCACGGCACGGTGCTGCTGGACGGCGAGGACGTCGTCGGCATCCGCCCCGACGACCTGCGGGAGCTTCGCGGCGCCAAGGCGGCCATGATCTTCCAGGAGCCGTCCACGGCCCTCAACCCCGTGTTCACGGTGGGCTGGCAGCTCGTCGAGGGTCTGCGCGCCCACGAGCGCATCGGCAAGAAGGAGGCGATGGCGCGGGCCGTCGACATGCTGCGGCGTGTCGGCATCCCGGAGCCCGAACGGCGCGTCAACGACTACCCGCACCAGTTCTCCGGCGGACAGAAGCAGCGCATCGTCATCGCGATGGCGCTGGCGCTGCAGCCGTCGGTGATCCTCGCCGACGAGCCGACGACGGCGCTCGACGTGACCGTGCAGGCCGAGATCCTCGACCTGCTGCGCACGTTGCGCGATGAGACCGGCACCGCGATCGTGCTGATCACGCACAACATGGGCGTCGTCGCAGATCTCGCGGACCGCGTGGCGGTCATGTACAACGGCGAGATCGTCGAGACCGCGCCCGTGCAGGAGCTGTTCGCCGCGCCGCAGCACGAGTACACGAAGCGGCTGCTCGCGGCCGTGCCGCGCGTCGAGATCACCGACCGCGGACTTCCGGCGGTGGGCGAGGGCGAGCCTGCGGTGGCGGCATCCGATCTCGTCATCGAGTACCCCGGGCGGCTCGGGCGTCCGACGTTCCGCGCGGTCGACCGCGTGAGCTTCTCGATCGCGCCCGGCGAGGTGCTGGGTCTGGTCGGCGAGAGCGGTTCGGGCAAGACGACGATCGGTCGTGCCATCGCGGGGCTCACCCCGGTCGCCGACGGCTCTCTCCGCGTGCTCGGCACCGAGATGAGGGGGGTGCGCGAGCGCGAGTTCCGCCCCCGGCGCAGCGAGATGGGCTTCGTCTTCCAGGACCCCGCGACGAGCTTCAACCCGCTCCTGACGATCGCCGAGTGCGTCGCCGAACCGCTCGTGGTGCACGGCAGGGCCTCGAGCCCGGCGGATGCCCGCGGTCGGGTCGACGAGCTGCTGGAGGCCGTGCAGCTGCCCGGCGACTACGGCGACCGGTTCCCGCACGAGCTGTCCGGCGGCCAGCGTCAGCGCGCGTCGCTGGCCCGGGCGCTCGCACTCGACCCGAAGCTCCTCATCGCCGACGAGCCGACGAGCGCCCTGGACGTGTCGGTGCAGGCACGCGTTCTCGAGCTCTTCCGCGAGCTGCAGGAGCGCTTCGGCTTCGCGACGCTGTTCATCACGCACGACCTCGCCGTCGTCGACATGCTCGCGCACCGCGTCGTGGTGCTGCACAAGGGCGTGATCGCCGAGGAGGGGCCGACCGCCCACGTGCTCGGCGACCCGCAGGACGACTACACCAAGCGCCTCATCGCGTCGCTGCCCGTGCCAGACCCCGCCGAGCAGGCCGCCCGCCGCGAGGCGTGGCGCGAGAGCTGACAGGACGCCTCTCGGTTCTGGGGCGCATCGCGTCCCTTGGGGCGCGCGTGCGCCCCAAGGGACGGCGTGCGCCCCGAACCGTCGGGAGGGATGGGATGCCGGCGGCGGAGCCTGACCGGGGCGACATAGGGCATTTGCCCGATGCGGGTGCGACGAGCCGACCGTAGCGTCGACGCCATCCGGCGCGCCGCGGAGTGCGGCCGATGCCGCCCATACCGGTCGGGAGATTGTCATGCGCACCCTGAAGTACTTCGTCGCCCTCGTCGTCGCCGCGGCCCTGGCTCTGGTGGTCGCGCCGCCGGCCCAGGCCGTCGGTCCGGGAGACGGCGGCACCATCTGTCCCAACGGGGTGATCGTGTACAACATGCCGTGTCCGGTCATCCCGACTCCCCGCATCACGGTGGCGGCGACGACGGAGCCGAACGCCGCCGGCTGGTACAGCGGCCCGGTGACGATCCGCTTCACCTGCCTCGGCGGCCTCGACTCGGACGGCGATCTCGTGTCCACGATCCCCGACGGCGCGTGCCCTCCGGATCAGGTCCTCACCGAGTCCGGCCCTTCGACGGCGATGCGGGTGCTGGATTCGAACGGCGTCGCGGGCGTCAGCAACACCGTCTCCGTCCTGATCGACTCCGCTCCACCGACGGTCACGGCTGCCGCGACCACCGAGCCGAACGCCGCCGGCTGGTACCGATCGCCGGTGACGATCGGCTTCACGTGCGACGACGGCGGAGGTTCCGGCATCGTGAGCGGGACCTGCCCCATCAACAGTGTTCTTCTCAGTTCGATGACATCGCGTGCGATGACGGTGCAGGATGTCGCCGGCAACATCAGCGCGCCGAGCAACCAGATCAGTGTTCGCTTGGACTGGACCGCGCCGACGATCACGGCGTCGGTGTCTGAGACGCCGAACGCCGGCGGCTGGTACCGCACGGCGCCGGTCGTATCCTTCGACTGCCGGGAGGACACGCCGCCGAGCGTCGTCGACGGCGAGTCCGGAGTCGCAGCATGCGCCGAGCCGGTCACACTCGGCGAGGGTGCCGCGCAGACCGTCACCGGAACGGCGGTCGATGCCGCCGACAACACCGCGCAGGCCGTGGTCACCGGGCTCGACGTCGACCTGACGCCGCCCTCCGTCGCCTGGTCGGGAGGGCCGCTGGAGGGTGAGACCTACGCGCAGGGCGGCGTCCCCGCCGCGCCGACCTGCAGCGCGACCGACGCGCTGTCGGGCGCCGGGACGTGCTCCGTCTCGGGGTACGCGACGACGCAGGGCACCCATACCCTCACCGCCACCGCGACCGACCTCGCGGGCAACACCGCTGTCGAGAGCCGCACGTACGTCGTCCTCGCCGGGACGACCGGCTCGCTCCTGCCGTTGAAGGTGTCGGTGCGTGAGATCGCGTGCAGCGACCCGTCGGCCACACGGGCGCTCCGCGTCGCCTGGAAGGTGCCGTCGGCCTTCGCCGGCCGCTATCGCGTCACGGTGACGCTGGCCAGCGGCTGGTCGACCTCGACGGTGTTCCGCCTCGACGCGCGCGCCGCATAGGTCCTTCCCGCTGACGCAGAGTCCCCGGTCCCGGCCTTGGGTCGCCGAGACCGGGGATTCCGGCCGACAACAGGCGCGTCGCCGTCGGGCTCGGCCGAGGTCCTCGTCTCGACGTGTCGGCGCAATCGTCGCGCCCCGGGTGCCGGATGAGGGATGCCGGCGGCCGAGGCCGCCCCTACACTGGACGCACGCTCCACCGATGCCGATCGGAGCCGCCGTGCCATCAGCCTGGTCAGACCGCCGTGACGTGTCGCCCGAGACCTCACGTCTGCTGATCGAGCGCGCCCACGAGGAGCTCGTCGCGGGCAACGCGGGCGACCAGCGGCTGGATGATGTGCGGTCGCTGGTGCGGGACTCGTGGCGGCGCTCGCTCGACAGCCTGGTCGGAGCCGAGGCCCTGCCGCCCCTCGACCTCACCGCCGAGGAGCTCGAGGCGTACCGGCGGGCGCATCCGCTCGCCGCCGTGATCGACATGGTGCGCGGCCTGCTGCTGCCCGGCGACGCGTCCGAGTCCGGTGTGGCGGTCGCCGTGGGCGATGCGGCTGGGCGCCTGCTGTGGGTCGAAGGCGACCGCAACGTACGACGGCTGACGGGCGACATGGGCTTCGTCGAGGGGGCGAACTGGTCCGAGGGCGCCGTGGGCACCGCGGCCCCCGGCACGGCGATCGCCCTCGATCACTCGGTGCAGATCCGCGGCGCGGAGCACTTCAACCGGCTCGTGCAGCCCTGGTCGTGCACCGCGGCACCCGTGCACGACCCCGAGACGCGCCGCATCCTCGGCGTCATCGACGTGACGGGCGGCATGGAGGCCGTCACCCCGCAGGCTCAGCTGCTCGTGGATGCCACGGCCCGCGCCATCGAGGGAGAGCTCCTGGTCGCGCGGCTGAAGGAACGGGCCCTTCGACACGCTCAGGGACCGGGGCGCTCCGCGCGCCGGCCGGCCTCCCGCAGGCCGGAGCCGATGCGCGCCACCCTGCGCGTGCTCGGGCGCGACCGTGCACTGCTGGAGATCGCGGGCGACGGCACCGAGACCGTGTCGGAGCTGGGGCCGCGCCATGCCGAGCTGCTGCTCATGCTCGCGGTGCACCGGCAGGGGCTCTCGGCCGAGCGGCTCGGCGACCTGGTCTACGGGGAGGACGGGGACGGGGCATCCGTCACCCTCCGGGCCGAGATGGTGCGCCTTCGTCGCGCGCTCACGGCGGCGGCTCCCGCCCTCGTGCCCGAGTCGCGGCCCTACCGGCTGGGCGTCGAGCTGGAGACCGACGCCCACCAGGTGCTGTCGCTCCTCGACCGTGGTGCCCACCGGGTGGCGCTGGCCGCCTACCGCGGCGAGGTGCTGCCAGATTCGGTGGCCCCCGGGGTCGAGGAGTTCCGCGACACCGTGCGGACGGCGCTGCGCGAGGCGCTCATGGCCGAGGCATCCGTCGACGTCCTGCTGGCGTTCGCCGACAGTGCTGCCGGCGCCGATGACATCGAGCTGCTGCGCCTGTGCCTGTCGATGCTGCCCGCGCGGTCGCCGCGGCGGGCGGGCCTGGTGGCGAGGATCGAAAGGCTCGAGGGCGACGCGTGATTGCGGACCTGATCTGTCCGCAATGCTCGCCATGATGGGTTCACACAAGGAGAGGAACCCTCATGCTCAACGGATTCGCCACCCAGAACGTCTACTCCGCCGACCTCGACGCCGCGGCATCCTGGTACTCCGACGTGCTCGGCATCGAGCCCTACTTCCGCCGCCCGGGTTATGTGGAGTTCCGTGTCGGCCCGTACGAGCACGAGTTCGGCATCATCGACGCGGCCTACCGGCCCGACGCCCCGGCCGCTCCGGGCGGCCCGATCCTGTACTGGCAGGTCGACGACGTCGCCGCCGTCAACGCCTCGCTTCTGGAGCGCGGGGCATCCGAGTTCCAGCCGGTCACCGTGCGCGGGGAGGGCTTCGTGACGGCATCCGTCGTCGATCCGTTCGGCAACCTCCTCGGCGTCATGGAGAACGTCCACTTCGCCGGCGTCCGCGAGCGGCTCGGGGCCTGACGCACTGCGCGCAGCCGGGCAGGCCGCGCAACGTGATGCAACGTTGCGCGGCCTACCTTCTTCGCAGGTGACGACGACCGTCGCCGAAGCGTCGAAGGAGACCAGCATGACCATCGTCGAAGAGGGCGTCTCGAGCGTCTACGCCGCCCCCGGGCAACGCGGCTCGATCGCCGACTACCGCCCCCGCTACGGCCACTACATCGGCGGCGAGTTCGTCGAGCCCATCAAGGGCCAGTACTTCGAGAACATCTCGCCCGTCACCGGCAAGCCGTTCACCGAGGTCGGCCGCGGCACCGTCGAGGACGTCGACCGCGCCGTGGACGTCGCCTGGAAGGCGTTCGAGTCGTGGAAGCGCACGACGCCCGCCGACCGCGCGAACATCCTCAACAAGATCGCCGACCGCATCGAGCAGAACCTCGAGCGCATCGCCGTCGCCGAGACGTGGGAGAACGGCAAGCCGGTCCGCGAGACCCTGGCCGCCGACATCCCGCTCGCCGTCGACCACTTCCGCTACTTCGCGGGGGTGCTGCGCGCCCAGGAGGGCTCGCTCAGCCAGATCGACGAGGACACCGTCGCCTACCACTTCCACGAGCCGCTGGGGGTGGTCGGCCAGATCATCCCGTGGAACTTCCCGATCCTCATGGCCACGTGGAAGCTCGCCCCCGCGCTCGCGGCCGGCAACTGCGTCGTGCTCAAGCCCGCCGAGCAGACGCCGGCGTCGATCCTGTTCCTGTTCGACATCATCGGCGACCTGCTGCCGGCCGGCGTCGTGAACATCGTCAACGGCTTCGGCATCGAGGCGGGCGCACCGCTCGCGCAGCACAAGCGCATCCGCAAGGTCGCGTTCACCGGCGAGACCACGACCGGCCGACTCATCATGCAGTACGCGTCGCAGAACCTCATCCCGGTGACGCTCGAACTCGGCGGCAAGAGTGCCAACGTGTTCTTCGAGGATGTCGCGCGCTCCACCGACGACGCCTACTACGACAAGGCGCTCGAGGGCTTCACCTTCTTCGCGCTCAACCAGGGCGAGGTGTGCACGTGCCCGTCGCGTGCGCTCATCCAGCGGTCGATCTACGACCGGTTCCTCGGCGACGGGCTCGACCGCGTCGCGAAGATCGTGCAGGGCAACCCGCTCGACCCGGCGACGATGATCGGTGCGCAGGCCTCGAACGACCAGCTCGAGAAGATCCTGTCGTACATCGAGATCGGCAAGGCCGGCGGCGCGAAGCTGCTCGCCGGCGGTGAGCGCGTCGACCTCGGCGGCGACCTGTCGGGCGGCTACTACGTCGCGCCGACGGTGTTCGAGGGCACGAACGACATGCGCATCTTCCAGGAGGAGATCTTCGGGCCCGTCGTCTCGGTGACGTCGTTCGACGACTTCGACGACGCCGTCAAGATCGCGAACGACACGCTCTACGGCCTCGGCGCCGGCGTCTGGAGCCGCTCGGGCGACACCGCCTACCGCGCCGGCCGCTCGATCGAGGCGGGCCGCGTCTGGACGAACACCTACCACCAGTACCCCGCGCACGCGGCGTTCGGCGGATACAAGCAGTCGGGCATCGGCCGCGAGAACCACCTCAAGATGCTCGACCACTACCAGCAGACGAAGAACCTGCTGGTCTCGTACGCCGAAGGCAGCATGGGCTTCTTCTGAGCCCCCCGGCCGGTCCACCGGGGGGCTGGACCGGCATCCCGGGCCCGGGCGGAGCGCGCCCCAGACGCTCCGCCCGGGCCGCCCTACGTCGCCCGTGCGACCGGGGCGTTTCGTCTCGCTCGTTCCTCGCTCGCTCAACGACCGCGTGCCGAGGGGCGCCGGACCGTGGCCACCGGCACAGGACCGGCAGTCAGAACGGAGATCCCGATGGCCGAGACCCGCACCTACTCGCGTGTGGCGATGACGGATGCCGCGGCATCCCTTCTCCGTCAGCTCACGGCTCAGCACGGAAAGCTGATGTTCCACCAGTCGGGCGGCTGCTGCGACGGCAGCGCCCCGATGTGCTTCCCGGTGGGGATGTTCGTCACCGGGCCGTCGGACGTCCGGCTCGGCGAGCTGGAGGTGGGGCTCGACGATCCGATCGAGGTGTTCATCTCGGAGGCGCAGTTCGAGTACTGGAAGTACACACACCTCACGATCGACGTCGTGCCCGGCAGAGGCGCCGGGTTCAGCGTCGAGGGACCGACCGGCAACAGGTTCATCATCCGCTCGCGCATGCTCGACGACGCCGAGCTCGACCACTTCGGGCTGCGCGGCTAGCGCGCGTCAAACCGCGGGGCCGCATCGAGGTCTGCGGGAGCGCGCAGCGGGCGACGACGCGATCGAGCCCGGCGCTGTGCCGCCGGCCCGGTCGGACCGGCTCAGAGCCAGCCGTTCTCGTCCGCGATCCGGGCGGCGTCGGCGCGGTTGCGGCCCTCGGTCTTGCCGATGGCGCTCGACAGGTGGTTGCGCACGGTGCCCTCCGACAGGTGCAGCATGCGCGCGATGTCGGCGATCGAGCCGCCGGTGCGGGCGGCGGCGAGCACGTCGGTCTCGCGCTCGGTGAGGGGCGAGGCGCCCTGAGCGAGCGAGTCCGCGGCCAGCGCCGGATCGACGACCCGCAGGCCCTGCGCGACGCGTCGCACGGCGTCGGCGAGCTGGGCCGCCGGCGTGTCCTTGACGACGAAGCCCGATGCCCCCGAGCGCATCGCCCGGGCGAGGTACCCGGGTCGTCCGAAGGTCGTGACGATGAGCACGCGGCACGAGGGCAACGACGAGCGCAGCTCGGCGGCCGCCGCGATCCCGTCCATGCCGGGCATCTCGATGTCGAGGAGCGCGACGTCGGCCTGCGCCGCGACCGCAGCGGCCACGACCTCGTCGCCGCGCCCGACCTCCGCGACGACCTCGATGTCGGGCTCCAGCCCGAGCAGCGCCGACAGGGCGCCGCGCACGAGCGCCTGGTCGTCGGCGATGAGCAGCCGGATCACAGTGTCACCTCCAGGCGGAAACCGCCGAGCTCGCTGCGGCCGACCGACATGCGCCCGCCGGCGGCATCCACCCGCTCCCGAAGCCCGGCAAGACCGGTTCCGCTCCCCGCCGAAGCAGGGCCGACCCCGTCGTCCTCGACGGCGACCCGACCGGGCTCGAGGCGGATTCGGCAGCGGGTGGCGTGAGCGTGACGCACGACGTTCGTGACGCCTTCGCGGACGACCCAGCCGGCCAGCTCCCGGTGCTCCGGCGGCACGGCGTCGGTCGTCGCCGGCGCGTCGAGCGCGATGTCGACGGCGGCGAGGGCGACACGGGCTGCCGCGAGCTCACCGCTCACGCTCACGCCGCGGAAGCCCGCCACGGTGGCCCGCACGTCGGCGAGGGCGCCGCGCGAGAGCGCCTCGACCTCGGCGAGCTCCGCCTTGGCGCGCTCGGGGTCGGCGTCGACGAGCCGGCGCGCCAGCTCGGTCTTCACCGTGATCACGGTGAGCGAGTGGCCGAGGATGTCGTGGATGTCGCGCGCGACGCGCCCGCGCTCGCGCTCCGCCGCGAGGCGCTCGACCTCGCGCTGCGCCATGCGCATGCGGTTCAGCGAATCCAGCGATCGCATGAACGCGGCCATCATGAGCGAGATCGACGCGATGATGGCCGGGACCCACAGCACATCGGCGTTCCAGCCCGAGTCGATGACGTTGAACACGAGGGCGAGCAGCGCCAGCGAGAAGATCGACGTCCACGTCACCCGCCACGGCAGCACCGCGGTGGCGATGATCACGCCGACGTACGTCCACAGGCCGCACAGGCCGAGGCCGAGCCACGGCCACAGCGCGAACGAGAGGGCGAACACGACGAGGACCGGGATCGCACGGCGGCGTCTGGGGAGGATCCAGTTGACCGGCGTCGCGACGAGGAAGGCGACGGCGTAGACCGCCAGCACCACGAGGCCGAGCACGGCGGAGACGGTGGACCCGGCCGTGTGCACGATCTCGGTGCCCGAGCTGATCATCCAGGTCAGCGAGATCCCGCCGCCGACGTACCAGCGCAGCGCCGGCGACGACCACAGCACCGACGGCATCGAGTAGCCGCCGGCGGGCGGCTTGCCGCCCGGGCGCATCACCCACAGCGGCCCCCACGCCTGCCTCTCGGTCCCCTCGCTCACAGCCTCACCTCGCCTCTCACCCTAGGGGTGCGTGAAGAGGTGGATTGCGGGGGGCGGGGGCCCCGCCCATCACACACAAATACACACACAACCCTAGAGAGGAGCCGGGTATATAAAAAACATGCCGGGAGGTAAATTAAGAGCCCAAACAATTGGGGTTTTTTTGGCC
>NZ_JBHXJQ010000002.1:0-112885 GCF_042722305.1 Microbacterium sp. NPDC058389 | reverse complement strand
ACCTTTTTTTTTGGTTGTCTGGGGGGTTGGTTTTTTTTTTAACGCCCCCGCGGGGGGGGGGGTTGTGGGGGGGGCGGCGGGGGGCCTGGGCCGCCGGCATCCACCTTCCTGTCCTCACACGCGCTTCGTGTCGCGGCGGAAGAAGAACACCGTGCCGGCGATGAAGATGCCGAGCCACACGATGGCGTTGATGAGCGCCAGAGCGTCGAACGGGGCCCCGGTGAGGGGTTCGCGCGCGATCTCGCTGATGCCGTAGACCGGGGTGAACTTCGCGATCACCTGCATGAAGTCGGGCATCGTGCTGATCGGGTAGAACAGGCCGCCGATGAACGCGAGCACGACGATCGCGAGGCTCGTGATCTGGGCGACGTTCTCGCTGCGCACCATGTAGCCGACCATGAGGCCGAGCGTCGTGAAGACGGCGCCGGCGAGCAGCCAGGCGGCCAGTCCGGTGGCGATCCACTGGATCGGGGAGAGCTGGATGCCGGCGATCGCGGCCGCGGCATACGTGGCGACGATGGCGACGAGGCCGAACAGCATGCCCGCGATCATCTTGATGACCACATTCACGAGCGGGTTGAGCGGCGTGAGGCGCAGCTGGCGGCTCCAGCCCTGGGCGCGCTCCACGGCGACGGCGGCGCCGGTCTGCGTGGCCGACATCATCGCGCCGTACATCGCCATCGACACCATGATGTACGCGGCGACGGAGGGGCCGCCCTGGGCGATCGGGGTGGCGGTCAGCTGCGTGTCGCGCAGCGGCAGGCCGATGATGACGAACATCACGATGGGGAAGGCGACGGTGAAGATCAGCGTGCGCCGGTTGCGCAGCTTGCGCTTGAGCTCGATGCCCAGGTACGTCAGGTTGAAGCCGCCGAAGGGCGGGACGCGGCGGTTCAGCTGCACGCGGTCGGTGGTGGCGGTCGCACCGGTCATGACTTGTCCCCTTCCGAGGTGAGGGCGAGGAAGACGCTCTCGAGGTTCTGGGCGGTGATCTCGAGGTCGCGCGCCGCGGTCTGCGTCAGCAGGTGCCGGGCGACGGCGTCGGAGTCCTTGGTGTGGATGGCGATGCGGTCGCCCTTGGCCTCGACGTCGTCGACGCCGGGGAGGGCCGCGATGGCGACGGGGTCCGCTCCCGGCAGTGTGGCGTGGACGATGCGGCCCGACACGAGGTTCTTGATCTCGGCGGTCGTGCCGTCGGCGACGATGCGGCCGCGGCTCATGAGCACGATGCGGTCGGCGTACTCGTCGGCCTCGTCGAGGTAGTGGGTCGCGAACAGCACCGTGCGGCCGCGGGCGGCGTCGGCGCGGATGGCGCTCCAGAACGAGCGCCGGCCCTCGACGTCCATGCCGGTGGTGGGCTCGTCGAGGATCAGCAGGCCGGGGTCCGACAGCAGCGCCATCGCGAAGCGCAGCCGCTGCTGCTGTCCGCCCGAGCACAGCCCGACGAGCCGGTCGCCGATCTCGGCGATGCCGGCGCGCTGCATGACCTCGGCGACCGGCCGGGTGTCGGCGAAGAGGCTCGCGGTGAGATCGAGCGATTCGCGGACGGTGATGTCCTTGAGCAGGCCGCCGGTCTGCAGCACGGCACTCACCAGGCCGTGGGCGATCGCGCCACGGGGCGATTCGCCGAACACCCGCACCGAGCCGGAGTCGGGCTGCGAGAGCCCGAGCATCATGTCGATGGTCGTCGTCTTGCCGGCGCCGTTCGGGCCGAGGAACGCGACGATCTCACCGGGGCGGACCCGCAGCGTCACGCCGTCGACGGCTGTGACGGCGCCGAAGCTCTTGTGCAGGTCCGTCGCGTCGACGGCCCAGAGCGGCGCGGACGTGGCAGCGTCCCGCATCGCCGTCGTGGTCTGTGTGATGTCCATGTCTCCATGGTCGTGACCGCGGCCTCCGCGGCCCTCACACGGGCGTCACGACGTACCCGTGACATCCGTCACGGGTGGATGCCGCCACCCCGTCTTCGCCGGAGCCCCGGGGCCGCGGCATCCACCCATGCACGGGTTTGGGGCGCGTGTCGTCCGTCGGGGCGCACGGCGTACGCCCCGACGGACGCGATGCGCCCCGAAACCGGAGAATGAGCCGCGTCAGGCGCTGTCGCGGATGTCGCGGGCGAAGCCGTCGGCGTGCGCGCGCAGCGCCTCGATGCGGCGGTCGCGCGCGGCCTTCACGTCGAACCCGAGGTACGCGGGCGGCACCGGGCGCCGCACGTTGATCGAGCACTCGAAGTTCTCGCACAGCAGGGTGCCGACGGTGTCGCCGTTGCGGCCGGCCTTGCCGGCCCGCTTGGCGCTGAACAGCACGACCTCGTTGGGCAGCGTGACATCCTCGCACCACGAGCACTGGGCGCGCACGCGCGTGCGCTGCTCGGTCTGACGCAGCAGGATGCCGACGGGGGCGTCGTCGACCGGCACCACCAGGAACCCGGCGAGGGGCTGCTTGGGGTCGCGCCAGCCGAAGTAGTCGAGCTTGTCCCAGTCGATGTCGCGCAGATCGGGGACGATGAGCGAGTTGCGCTCGCGGAGCGAGGCGTTGATGAAGGACGCGCGGATGTCCTTCTCGGTGAATGCGTGCATGATTCCTTGACTCACGAAGGGACCGCCGGGTGCGGCGGAACGATGGGATGCCGCACGCCGACGGCGTGCGGGTGATGCGGGCGCGTCACCGCTGGTTCAGGACCGGGCGACGCGCACAGCTACATCCCCTCGGCGCGTGACGCGCCGAGGACCCCCTTACGCCCGTGGGGCGTCGTGATCGTCGTATGCACGCCCGACAGCATACGCCCGAGCGCCTCCGCGCCGGCTGGACGCCGCCGACCGCGGATCAGCCGCCGAACAGGCCGCTCAGCAGTGCGCCGAACACGCCGGCCTGCGACAGGATCCAGAACAGCGCGAACGCGCCGATGATGATGATCGGCAGCCACGGCACCCGCTGCTGCAGGCGGCGTCCCTGCGGCGCGACACCGGGCGGCGGGCGCAGCGCGTCCAGCGGCGCCACGAACGGGACGGGGGATGCCGCGGCCGCCCCACCTGCGGCCGCGCCGGCTGCGGCGGCACCGGCCGCAGCCGGCATCGCGCCCTGGGGCACGGCATCCGGGAGCGACGGCGGCAGGGAGGCCAGGCGGTCGTCACGCCAGCGCGCCCACTGCGCGAACTTGTCGAGCAGGGCTCCGACGACCGAGAACAGCCACGCCCACGTGGCGGGATCGAGGGTCGAGAACTCGCGGCGCGCGTAGAGGAAGAGCCAGTCGTCGACGATCTCGACGTCGAGGGCCGCCGCGTGGTCGATGAAGCGCGCCATGATGTCGGGTGTGAAGAGGTACAGCGCGTCGGTCTCGTAGCCTGCGGGGCAGTACAGATCGAAGTAGCGGTCGAAGTCGCCCTCGAGGCTGAGGCGCTGGTCCTTGTCGAACGCCGCGGGCAGGTTCGAACCGAACAGCGAGTTGTTACTGGTCGCGTCGAGCACGATGTTGGGCAGCGGCACGTCGAGCTTGACCGCGACGTAGCCCCAGTTGTGCGTGGTCTTGTTCTTGCCCGAACCGGTCGTGTACTGGTGGTTGCCGAACTCGACGAACCGCGGCTTGTCGCCGCGCACGAGGTCGGTCGCGTAGCGCGAACTGCCGAGCGAGAAGATCATGCCGGGGAGCCCGGGGTCGTCGAACCGCGGCACGTAGCTCATGCCGTTCGCCCGGGCGAAGCGGTCGAGGCGGTACATGCGCTCGCCGCCGCCCCGCGCCATGCGCACGGCCACCACGACCACGATCGTCGTGATGCCGCCGATGAACAGAAGGGGCAGGAACGCGGCGAGCACGCCCCAACCGGCGGCCTCGCCTGTGCCCGCCATCGCCGCAGCGATGGCGCCGAACACCGCCGCGATGAGGGTCAGTGCGACCGAGCCGAACACGAACAGCACCGCGATGCCGACGATGACGAACACCACGACCGCCGCCGATCCGCTCGGCAGGCGCCCACTGCGCTTGAGCTCCTGCACGAACGCGCGTGCGGCTCCCGGTGGCACCGGTTCGACGAGCGGCCGCGCGTCGAAGGCCGGCGGGGTCGGCGTGGGGATCGTCACGCGTTCACGCTACTCGGGCACGCGGCATCCCGACCCTCATCGGTTATCGATAGCATCGAGACTCGGCCCGCGCCGATGCGGGTCTGTGAGAAGGAGCCGCGATGCCGCACGACGCCCACGACCGATCCCGCGAGTACGAGCGGTTCGAGAGGCCGGTGCCGGACTGGTTCCGCGATGCCAAGCTCGGGATCTTCGTGCACTGGGGCGCCTACTCGGTGCCTGCGTGGGCCGAGCCGATCGGGGCTCTCGGCACGATCGACGACACCCGGTGGTACCGCCACAACCCCTATGCCGAGTGGTACGCCAACACCATCCGCATCGAGGGCAGCCCGGCCGCCGTCCACCATCGGGTGAGCTACGGCGGGCGGCCCTACGACGAGTTCCTCGACGACTGGACCGCCGAGCGGTTCGACGCCGACGCGCTCGTCGCGCTGTTCGCGCAGGCGGGCGCGCGCTACGTCGTGCCGACGACGAAGCACCACGACGGCATCGCCCTGTGGGATGCCCCGCACACCGGTGACCGCAACACGGTTGCGCGCGGCCCCGGGCGCGACCTCGTCGGCGCGTTCGCCGACGCGACGCGCGCCGCCGGGCTGCGGTTCGGCGCGTACTACTCCGGCGGCCTCGACTGGCACGCGGGACCGGCGGCGCCCATCGAGTCCGACGCCCAGCTCGTGCCTCCCGCGGGCGACGAGTACGCCCGGTACGCCCACGACCACGTGGTCGACCTCATCGACCGGTATCGCCCCGACTTGCTGTGGGGCGACATCGGCTGGCCCGCCGCCGGGCATGCACCGGGGCCGTTCAGTCTCGCCGATGTGTTCGAGCGCTTCTACGCGGCTGCGCCCGACGGCGTCGTCAACGACCGGTGGGGCGGCGTGCACGCCGACTTCCTCACGAGCGAGTACGAGAGCGGTCGCTCGAACGAAGGGTCGGCGGCGTGGGAGAACTGCCGCGGCATCGGCTACTCCTTCGGCTACAACCGCCTCGAAGGAGAGGAGCACAATCTCGACGGAGCTGCGGCGATCCGGCTGTTCGTCGACGTCGTGTCGCGCGGCGGCAACCTGCTGCTGAACGTCGGGCCGACGGCATCCGGGGTCCTCTCCCCGCCGCAGGCGGCGACGCTGCGCGCCCTGGGTGCCTGGAACGCCCGGCACGGCGACGCGGTGTTCGGCTCGAGGCCGCTGCAGGGCGCGCCGGCGTCGGACGAGCCCTGGGTGCGCTGGACGCGCACGGGCGACCGCGCCAACGCGGTGATCGACGCGAGCGGGCGGGTCGTACTCGTGTGTCCGGTGGGCGTGGATGCCGCCACCGCCGTGACCGTCGACGGGACGCCGGTGGCGGCCGAGCGCGACGGCGACACGCTCGTCATCGACGTACCGGCGGAGCCGACGGGGCCGGCTGTCGTGAGATTCCGCACAGTGTGAGAGACGGATTGTTGATAACCGATTATCGATTAGTGTATGTTCGACTCGTCCCGATGATGTGCCCACGAGAGGATCGACGATGATCACCAGACGTACCCTCACTGCGATCGGCGCCGGAGCGGCCGCCGTGACGCTCCTTGCCGGCTGCTCCTCCAGCCCGCAGAGCGGAGGTGAGAGCAAGGACGAGAAGATCCAGCTGCGCGTTCTCGTGAACGTGACGCCGAACCTCACCGAGGACTGGTGGAACGAGCTGGTCGCGCCGTTCGAAGAGGCCAACCCGAACATCGACGTCGTGATCGACAACCCCGGTCAGGAGGGCGTCAGCGCCGCGGTGCCGCGCCTGCTCGCCGCCGGTCAGGCGCCCGACGTCGTGCAGTCGGTGTCGCCGTCGCCGGAGCTCGCCGAAGAGCTCGTCGACCTGTCGGAATACGACTGGGCGACCAGCGGCCCGCTCGCCGACCAGTACTCGATCGACGGCAAGTACTACATGGCCGGCGTCGGCGTGCAGCTGCAGAGCCTGTGGTTCTACAACAAGGACGCCTTCGCCGAGGCCGGCATCGACGAGGTGCCCACCACAGTCGACGAGCTGACCGACGACCTCGCCAAGCTCAAGGATGCGGGCTGGACCCCGATCCAGACCGGCGGCGACTGGATGTCGAGCCACGCGCTGCAGACGCTGGCGCTGCCCTCGGTCGTGGGCGAGAACCCCGACTGGTACGCCGACATGAACTCCGGCAAGACCACCTTCACGAAGAGCTACGGCGACTACACCGACCTCTACGCCGACTGGATCTCGAAGGGCTACACGAACGCGGACGCACTCGGCGTCAAGTACGTCGACGCCGAGCAGACGTTCCTCAGCGGCGGCGCCGCGCTGTACCCCATGGGCAGCTGGTTCGTCGGCAGCGAGGCGAAGGCGACCGACCCGGCGCCGATCGGCGTCTTCCGCAGTCCGGCGGTCGACGGCGTCGACGACCCGGCGATGGGCGCGAACATCGCGAGCCCCTACGTGATCATGAAGGAGTCGAAGCACGAGGAGGCCGCGGCCAAGCTCGTCGAGTGGCTCGTCACCGACGAGGACGCCGTCATGAGCCAGCTCGAGGTCGACGGCAACTACCGCGACGGCTACGAGTACGACATGACCGACCTCGGCAAGGAGCTGCTGCAGATCGTGTCCGACACCCCCGCGTCGGCCTACACCCCGACCGGCGGCGGCTACGGCGAGAAGAAGCTCCCCGACGGCTACTCGGGCGAGATCAACACGCAGACGCAGGCGCTGCTCGGCGGTACGCCCGCGGCGGACGTGAACAGCTCCATGGACGCCTGGTTCCTCGCCAACGCCCAGTGAGACCTGCCGCCGCGCCGGTGACGCGATGAGCGCCGCCGAACCGGCGCGGCGGCACACCCCTCGTATCGATGACGACACGAAAGCAGAGTGACATGGCCGACACCGTGGCCCGCCTCGCGGGCACCACGAGCTCCCGGGCGCTGGCGTCCCCCCGCCGCCGCGGGCTCACCTCGTGGCAGGACCGCCTCGCCGGCGTGATCATGGGCGGCCCGGCGCTCATCGTCTTCATCGCGATGTTCCTCGTCCCGATGGTGCTGGCGGTGGTGCTGAGCTTCACGGACTGGAACGGCTACAGCCTGCACTTCGACTTCATCGGGCTCGACAACTACGCCAAGGCGTTCAAGAACCCCCGCACGATCGACGCCGCCGCCTTCACCGCCGTCATCGCGGTGGCCGGCACGATCCTGTGCAACGGCATCGGTCTCGGCGTCGCGGCGCTCATCGCCGGCAACGGCCGCGGCAACACGGTGCTGCGCACGATCTTCTTCTACCCGTACATCATCAGCGCGCTGATCATCGGGTTCCTCTGGTCGGCGATCCTCTCGCCGCAGGGGGCGATCAATTCGCTGCTCACGCAGTTCGGCGTGAGCCCCCTCCCCTTCCTCACCGACGTCACCTTCGCGAAGGTCAGCGTGATCCTGACGATCGTGTGGTCGCACTTCGGCTTCAACATGATCCTGTACCTCGCCGGCATCAAGTCGGTGCCCGCCGAGTACTACGAGGCGGCCACGGTGGACGGGGCGTCCCGCTGGCAGCAGTTCAAGAGCATCACCGTGCCCCTCATCGCACCCGTCGTCACCGTCAACCTGGTGCTGACCCTCGTGGGCCTGCTCAAGGCGTACGACATCATCCTGGCCTTGACGGACGGCGGCCCTGCCGCCTCGACGCAGACGATCGTGTACCAGATCCTCCGTGACTCGTTCGCGCACGCGAACCTCGGGTTCGGCGCGGCGCAGTCGATCGTGCTGCTCGTCGTGACCGCGGTCATCGGCCTGGCCGTGACCTTCGCCCGTCGCGGCGCCGACCAGAAGGCGAGCGAATCATGACCATCTCGACCGAGACCACGGGACCGAGCATCGCAGGCGAGGTCTACCTCGCCGACGTGCGCCGCAAGCCGCGTCGCAGCGGTCGCCGCCGCGGCCCGGGCTCCGCCTCCGAGCGGACGCCGCTGGCCGTCACGATCGTCAAGTGGGTGCTGCTCAGCCTCCTCGCGCTGATCATGCTTGTGCCGATGTACATCCTGGTCATCAGCGCATTCAAGCCGCAGGCCGACATCGTGCTGCATCCCCTGCTGATCACGCCCGACATGTTCACGTTCGACTACCTGTGGAACGCGATCACGAGCGAGAAGTTCAACGTCGTCGGCGCCTACGGCATCACCCTGCTGTTCGTCGCGCTCGTCAACTTCTTCTGCATCGTGCTGTCGGCGCCGGTCGCCTACGTGATCGCCCGCGGTCGCACCCGATGGCACGTGCTGCTGCTCGTCGTGTTCGTGTCGGGCCTGTTCATCCCCGGCCAGGTGACGCTCATCCCGGTGGTGTTCGTGCTGCGCGTGCTGGGGCTCATCAACACGATCCCCGGCTTCATCCTCTTCGAGACGGCGGCGACCCTGCCGGTGACCATCTTCCTGTTCTCGGCGTACCTGCGCACGATCCCGCGCGACATCGACGAGGCCGCGGCGCTCGACGGCGCGAGCCGCATGCGCGCGTTCTGGTCGTGCATCTTCCCGATCATGCGTCCCGTGGTCGCGACGATCATCGTGCTCAACTCGATCGGCGTGTGGAACGACTTCGTCAGCCCGCAGATCATCCTGGGGCCCGGCTCGGGCATCTACACGGTGACCACCGGCGTGTATGCGGCGGTCGGCGAGTACTCCACCGACTACACCGTGCTGTTCCCGACGCTGCTGCTGGCGATCGCGCCCGCCGTGGTCTTCTTCATCATCATGCAGCGGCACATCATCGGCGGCCTGGCCGCCGGGGCGACGAAGGGCTGAGGGATGCCGGAACCCATCGTCGCCCGGCCGATGTCGGCGATCCCCGCGTGGGCCGTGCTGCAGCGCCGCCTGTTCGACGAGATCGAGGACGCCTGGCGCCTGTTCGCCCGCGACTTCACCGAGCCCGACGGCCGCATCCGGTTCGACGCGGTCTTCGAGGACCGTGACGGCGTCGACGACCTGTACGAGCCGTTCTTCAACTGGCCGGCGTTCTACCTGCTCGGCGGCAGCGACGATGTGCTCGCGGCGGCCAAGCGCCACTGGGAGGGCGTGACCGCTCAGCTCGCCGAGGCCGGCATGGTCACCGGCGAGTACGAGAACGGCTACGACTGGTTCCACCAGGGCGAGTCGCTCATCTTCTTCTACGCGCTGTGCGCCGCCGACCCGGCCGATCCCGCCTTCGCCGAGCGGGCCCGCCGGTTCGCCGAGCTGTACGTGGATGCCGCGCACGGCAACTACGACGGCATCCACAACATCATCACGGCGCCCCACAACGGCGCGCTCGGTCCGCGCCCGGGCCTCAGCGACACCGCAGAGCCGTACTCGGCCGATCGCCGCGAGATGCGCCCGTACGGACTGCCGCTGGAGTACGTGTCCGGCGTCGATGAGTGGGACGACCTGGCCGATCCGGCGCTGGCGACCGCGATGGGCGAGGCGATGCACCGCGCCGCCGCGGGCGATGTCGCCGTGAACCTCGCCGCGACGAGCCTCGTCACCAACCGCTGGCTGTACGACGGCGACGAGGCGTCGGCCGCCTGGCTGCGCACCTACGTCGACGGGTGGCGCGCCCGCGCCGCCGAGAACGCCGGGCTCGTGCCCGACAACGTGTCGCCCGACGGTGTCGTCGGCGGTCTGCACGACGGGCGCTGGCACGGCGGTCACTACGGCTGGACGTGGCCGCACGGACTCCCCTCCGTCGGCATGGCCACGGTCATCGCCGGCATCAACGAGGCCTTCGTCACCGGTGACGACTCCGCGCTCGACATGGCGCGCACCGTGCTGGACACCGTGCTCGACCACGCGATCGTCGCCCCCATCGCCGAGACCCCGTTCAGTCTGCGGGGCGGCTGGCTCGCCCGCTGGGGAGTGGATGCCGCCACCCCGGCGATGCTCGTCCCCCACCGCTTCGGCCGCCACGGCTGGTTCGACTACGGCCCGATGCCCCTCGAGCTGCCGCTGTGGGTGTGGTGGTGGTCCCGTCGCGACGACGACCTCGCGCGCCTGCGCCGTGCGGTCGAGGGCCTTCCGGCCATGGCCGACCCGGTCAAGCCGTTCCGCGACAAGGCCGAGGCGGGGCACGAGGCGCCGTGGCTGGCGTTCCTCGACGGCGACCTGCCCGACTACCCCGAGCGTGCGCTCGAGATGGCGCTCGGCCAGGTGGCCCGTCGCGTCGCGCTGATGCAGGGCGCCGCGACGGATCCGGATGCCGCGCACCTGCACTTCTGGCAGCGGGTGAACCCGGTCGTGACCGAGGTCCTGAGCCAGCTGATCTCGGGCACTCCGCAGGTGCTCTACAACGGCGGCCTGCCGTTCGCGGCCGTGACGTACGAGGATGCCGATGCCGGGCGCCCCGGCCTGCCCCGTGATGTCGCGGCCCTCGTGTCGCGCCTGGACGGCGGCGACCTCGACCTCGCCCTCGTCAACACGTCCGCCACGCGCGCTCGCCGCGTCGTGGTGCGGGCCTCGCGCTTCGGCGAGCGGCGCATCGCCTCGGTCACGGTGCGCACCGAGGCGGACGGCGTCTACCCCGGGCGCAGCACCGCGTACGCGGCCACCCCGGGTTCGCCGATCATGCGTGCGTACGAGCTCGCCCCCGGCGATGACGCCCTCGTGATCACGCTGCCGCCCGCGCACCGCGCCGACCTGACCCTGCACACGGTGACCTCCGGCGCGACGCCGCGGCACCGGGCGCTTCGTCTCGTCGCTGACGCGGCGGTCCCTGAGCTGGGGAGCGCCGGCGACCGAGATGAAGGGCGCTCAGCAACCGGAGCGCTGTCGGAGTCCCCCCTGTCTGTCCCCCTCGAAGGAGCGACCCATGTCTGATCCTGCTGCCCCGTTCCCGCGGCCGGCGTTCGACCTCCCGGTGCGCGGCGACGCCTACCGGCGCGCCGACCCGCAGACCCTGCGCGAGCTGGAACGCGTGTCGTCGGCCACCGCGTGCGCGAAGCTGCACGGCATGGGCATCACGCGCTCGTTCGTCGAGGGCCCGCGGCCGCTCGCCGAGGGGCAGCGCATCGTCGGCTCGGCGATCACGCTGCAGTTCATGCCCCAGCGCGAGGACCTCGCGTCGGGCCACGGCCAGGAGTACGTCGAGCGGCACACGGCCCTGTGGCACGTGCTCGAAGAGGTGAAGCCGGGCGACGTGCTGGTGATCCAGGCGTTCGGCAGCAAGTACTCCGGCTGCATCGGCGACATCCTGGCGCGCTACTTCGTCAAGAAGGGCGGCGTGGGCATCGTGGTCGACGGACGCATCCGCGACTCCGACCGCATCAAGGAGCTCGGCCTGCCCGTGTGGTCGACGGGCACGACACCGCACTACGCGTCGCAGACCGAGCTGTTCCCCTGGGCGTACGACGTGCCGGTCGCCGTCGGCGGCGCCCTGTGCATGCCCGGCGACGTCGTGATCGCCGACGGCGACGGACCTGTCATCGTGCCGCAGGCGATGGCCGGTGCCGTGCTCGAATCCGCCGCGGACCACGAGGACTGGGAGGCCTTCAGCCGCCGTCGCCTCGACGAGGGCGCGCGCCTCAGCGACTACTACCCCCTGACGCCCGACTCGCGTGAGGAGTACGAGCTGTGGCGTTCCGCGCAGGCCTTCGCCCGCTGACGCCGACGCCGGGCGCCTCCGACACCTTCGGTCTGGGCTGCGCGCCCATCGGCAACCTCTTCACGGCGGTCGCCGATGCGGACGCCGACGCGACCGTCGCGGTGGCCCTGGACGCCGGCATCCGGTTCTTCGACACGGCCCCGCACTACGGCGCGGGGGCGAGCGAGGCCCGGCTGGGGCGTGCACTCGCCGGGGTGGCGCGGGACTCGGTCGCGATCGCGACGAAGGTGGGTCGAAGGATCGTGGATGCCGGGGGCAACGGCGTGCCGTCGGGCGCGGTCGGCGCGGACACGGTGGCGGACCTGTCGCGCGACGGGGTGCTGCGCAGTCTGGAGGGCAGCCTGTCGCGTCTGGGCACGGACCGGATCGACCTGCTGTACCTGCACGACCCGATGGATGTGGATGAGGCGCTGCGCACTGCGATGCCCGCGCTCGTTCAGCTGCGTGCAGAGGGCGTCGTGCGGGCGATCGGCGTCGGGATGGTGTGGCCCGATCCGCTGACCCGCTTCGTGCGCGAGGCCGACATCGACGTGGTGATGATCGCCGGCCGCACGACCCTGCTCGACCACCGGGGCGAGTCCGAACTGCTGCCCGCGGCCGCGGAGCGCGGGGTGGGGGTGGTGGCGGCCGGGGTGTTCAACTCGGGCATCCTCGCCGACCCCGTCGGTACGCCGTACTTCGACTACCGGGAGGCGCCGCCGGTGATGCAGGCGCAGGCGCGCGAGCTGTCGGCGCTGTGCGCGCGATCCGGGGTGGAGCTGCGACACGTCGCGGCACGGTATCCGCTGCGCCTGCCCGCGGTCGAGGCCGTGGTGGTGGGCGCCCGCACGGCCGCCGAGGTCGCGGACTTCGCGGGCGCCGAGCGCGCCCCGATCCCGGATGAGCTCTGGGCCGAGCTCGACCGGCTGTGACGATCGTCGACGCCCACATCCACCTGTGGGACCTTTCGCGCTTCTCGCTCTCGTGGTTCCGCGACGGCCTGGACCTGCCGCGTGTGGCGTCGGCCGCGGACTTCCGGGCCGTCGCCGAAACGCGTCCGGTCACCGCCGCGATCGCCGTGCAGGCCGGCGACACCCTGGCCGAGATGCAGTGGCTGCAGCAGGTGGCTGCGATCGACCCCGTCGTCGGGTCGGTGGTGCTCCAGTACGTGCCCGAGCGCGAAGGCTGGGCCGGCCTCGCCACGGCCGTGCTGAACGACCGCGTGCGGGGCATTCGCGTGGCGACCCCCGGCGGCGCGGCCGACCTCTCGGATGTCCCCGGGCTCGACGCGCTGTGCGAGGGCGCCGCCGTGTCAGGTCGCGTTGTCGAATTGCTGGTGCGCCCGGAGCAGCTCGACGCGGTCGCGCTCGTCGCGGCGCGGCATCCGCGCACGACCTTCGTGCTGTGTCACCTCGGGCTCGGGGCCGCGGATCCGTCGCCGGAGTGGGAGGACTCGCTGCGGCGCGTGGCGGCCGAAGCCAACACGGCCGCGAAGTTCTCCGGCCTGGCGACCGCGGCGGGTGCCGCCGGGCGCCTGCACACTCTCGCCGCCACGGCCCTCGACGCCTTCGGCGCCGATCGGCTGATGTTCGGCAGCGACTGGCCGATGTCGGCCCGCGTCGATGGGTATCCACGCCTGGTCGATCAGGTGGAGCGCGCGTGGGGCAGCCGCTCCGACAGGTTCTGGGGCGCCGTCGTCAGGCAGCTCTACGGCATGTGAGGCATCGACGTCGGCGGGGTCCTGAACGCTCCCGACGACACGGCTGCGGCGCACGGTCACGGCGTCGCACGACGGATGCGCCCTACAGTCCTACAGTCGGGTGAGGGCGACATGTGCCCGATCGCGAGGTCCTGACCGTGAGGAGAGCGGCATGAACGAGCAGGAGAAGGACGGCAGCCGGGTCGGCTGGGTCGGCATGCTCGTGTTCGCCGCCGGGTTCACCGGTCTCGGTGTGTGGGGTCTCCTCACCGGCCAGATCGCCTGGGGAGTCGGCTCCGTGCTCTTCGGACTGGTGTGGGGGTTCGCCGCGCTGAGGGCACGGCACAAGGCGAAGTCGGAAGACTGAACCACTGCGTCGGCGACGGCGTCGTCGATGGACGGATGCTGGGAGGCGGGGATCGCACCCGACGATGACGGATAGTGTGGCCAGGTGATCGCGCCTGCTCCGTCGAGCCCTTCCCCTGCGCCGCGGCCGGGCGCCGTCTACTTCGTCGGGCGGGTGATCCTGCGGCCGCTGTTCTGGCTGATGTACCGCCCGCGCATCGTCGGCCGTGCGAACGTGCCCGAGCGTGGGCCGGTGCTGCTGGCGAGCAACCACCTGGCCTCACTCGACACGGTCATCATCCCGACATCCGCGGCGCGGCCCGTCCAGTTCCTCATCAAGTCGTCGTACTTCACAGGCTCCGGGATGCTCGGCCGGTTCAAGAGGTGGTTCTTCACCTCGATCGGCGGCGTCCCGGTGTATCGGGCGACGGGCCGCGACGCCCGTGCCGCACTGGACGCCGGCAGCAGCATCCTGCGGGCGGGGAGCGTGTTCGCGGTGTTCCCCGAGGGAACCCGCTCACGCGACGGAAAGCTGCACGAGGGTCACGGCGGCGCGGCATGGATGGCGCGCGACACGGGCGCGGCGGTCGTCCCCGTCGGCCTGATCGGGACCGGCACCGTCAAGCCGCTGAGCCATCTGCTGCCGGGCAGACCGCGTGTCGAGGTGCACTTCGGTGAGCCGCTCGACCTCGCCGATCTGGAGGGCGTGCCCGACGGAAAGGCCCGGCGTGAGATCACCGAGCGCATGATGGCCGCCATCGCACGCCTGAGCGGACAGGAACGCTCCGGCAGCGTGAACGCGACCTCGCGCGACTGAAGACGCCGTTCCTCGCGACGTCCGGGACCGGGATGCCGGGCCGCCGCATCCCGGATCCCGCCGCCGAACGACCGAGAAAGCGGGTGCAGGTGGGACCGCTATTCGACGAGCGACTGCGTGCCGAGGACGATCGCCAGCTGGAGGCGCTCGGCGTCGTCGGTGCCCGGCGCCGCCGTGTAGACCATGATCCGCAGGTCGTCCTGCGCCACGACGAGGGTGTCGCAGTCGACGGTGATGGGCCCGACGGACGGGTGGTCGATGATCTTGTGGCGCGACTGCTCGGCGGGTGCGGCATCCGTCACCGTATTCCAGAGCGTCTCGAAGTCGGGACTTGCGGCACGAAGGTCGACGACGAGGCGGCGCAGACGCGCGTCCTGGGGATAGCGGGCGACGGTCGTGCGCAGATCGGCGACGAGCCGCGCGACCTGTTCGGCGTGCTCCTCGGTGCTCTGCCGCGCACGGGAACGGGGACCCACGACGTTGCGCCAGACTCCGTTGCGCTCGTTGCCGCGCAGCTCGGCCGTCGACCCCATGAGCGCGTCGTACGGCGCATTCGCGACGATGAGGTTCCAGGCCGCGTCGTAGACGACGACAGGGATGCCGTCGAACCTGTCGAAAGGCGCTGGACGCTCGCCGGAATCCGCGTCGAGACGATTCCCGGGCCCGGGGCGCTGCGCCCGGCCAGCTGGAAGAGGAGGTCGCGCTCGGCGTCCGAGAGCCGCAGGGCGCGGGCGAGGGCCTCGATCACCTGCTCCGACGGTGCGGTCGCGCGGCCCTGCTCGAGGCGGGTCAGGTAGTCGACCGAGATCCCCGCGAGCGTCGCGAGTTCTTCGCGCCGAAGCCCCGCCGCGCGGCGTCGGCCGCCCTGAGGGATGCCGACGGCATCGGGAGACACGCGGTCGCGCCAGCGGCGCACAGCGCTTCCGAACTCCCAGGCTTCCATGCACCAAGTGTGCGCGCTGCGGGCGGCGTTGTCCTGGTACTGCGAGTCCTAGGAGAACGCGACGACTGCCTGTGCCCGCGGCGGCGGCGCACGCTGGACGCATGACAACGACACTCATCACCGGGGCGAACAAGGGCCTCGGCAAGGAGACCGCACGCGTGCTCGTCGATGCGGGCCACGCGGTGTGGCTCGGCGCTCGCGACAGCGAACGCGGACGGGCAGCGGCCGACGAGGTCGGCGCACGCTTCGTGCAGCTCGACGTGACGGACGACGCCTCCGTCGACGCGGCCATGACGACCATCGCGGATGCGGGCACGGGGCTCGACGTGCTCGTCAACAACGCCGGCATCGCCAAGCGCGGCGGAGGCATGACCGAAGCGCTCGACAGTGCGAGCGTGCTCGAGGTCTTCGACACGAACGTCGTCGGGATCGTCCGGGTGACCGAGGCGGCGCTGCCGCTCCTCGAGCAGTCGGCGAACCCCGTCGTCGTCAACGTCTCGAGCGCCCTCGGCTCGTTCTGGGCGACGCACGAGCCGTCGCGGCCCGCGTCGCACTTCGTCTCGCTCGTCTACGGGTCGAGCAAGGCCGCCGTCTCGATGCTCACCGTCCAGTACGCGCGGGCGCACACGAAGGTGAAGTTCAACGCCGTCGAGCCGGGGATCACGGCGACCGAGCTCGGCGGCGGGGACCCCGGCAGCCACCCCGGGCGCCCCGCGTCCACCAGCGCGCAGGTCGTTGCGAAGCTGGCGATGATCGGCCCAGGTGGGCCGACCGGCACGTTCCAGGAGGACCAGGGCGAACTGGGCTGGTGACCGGCCGGCCTCGACAGACTCGGGCAGGGAAGACGAGGCGCGCGGCCCGCCATGTTTGCGCGCATTCTCCGCCACTCTTCGCACGCAGGTCGGTGGTCGTCGTCGCCCCGATTGCTCGTGGGCGAGACTACGGGGGTAGGCCCGATCGCAAAGGAACCCCGATGATCACCGTTCATCTTCGATACGAGATCGACCCTCACAAGCTCGACGACTTCACTGAGTACGGCCGCGCGTGGATCCGGCTCGTCAACAAGCTCGGCGGCACCCACCACGGCTACTTCATGCCCAGCGAAGGTGACAGCGATGAGGCGTTCGCCTTGTTCACCTTCCCGTCGCTGGCCGAGTACGAGCTCTACCGGAACGCCTCGAAGACCGATCCCGAGTGCCAGGAAGCGTTCGAGTTCGCGCGCAGGACCGGATGCATCCGACGCTACGAGCGTCGCTTCCTGGCTCCCGTGTTCTCGTAGCCGGCGCGTCGGCCTCGGATCCGGTGCTATCGCGTCGGGGTCGGATGCTCCACGACGACGTCGCGTTGAGGGCCGTAGTTCAGTGGAGAGGCGACGAAGGCGACCGCGGCCACCAGGGCGAGCGCCGCGACGATCACGCAGATGCGGGTCATGACGACCGACGAACGCTCGCCCGTCATCCGGCGGACGACGACGAAGATCGCCCATCCGATGAGCGCGCCGGAGGTGTTGACGATGAGGTCGGTGGTGTCGAAGCTTCCGGTCGACAGGAGGTGCTGCACCGCCTCGAGCACGAGGCTCGTCACGAGCGCGGCGGCGCCGGCCCGGAACCACGACCAGGTCGGCGCGAGCGCCCCGACGAAGAGACCGAACGGCACGAAGAGCACCAGGTTGATCAGCATCTCGGCCGGCGTGCTCGCCCCCGCGTCTCCGCTCGGCACGAACGGCACCAGCTTGATCGGCCGGGTCAGCCCTGCTGCGGCCCCGATCCAGGGCACCTCGAGCTTGAACAGCACGACCCACGCCAGCAGCGCGAGATAGACCGCGAACGCGACGATGAGGATGCCGCGGCTGCGGCGCGAGGGACGTCTGGCCGAAGTGGTCACACGGCATCCTCTCGCGAGATCCCCTGAACCGCCGAGCTGCGTCGAGCGATCGTCCGACGGCGGCCGCCCGCGATCCGTTCCGAAGTCGGACTTCAGACCGTCGGCTCGTAGATCAGCGCGTCTGTGACTTGCGGGAGGTGCAGGGTGTGCCGGCCCCGGGTGTCAGGGTGCGCGTCGAGCACGGCCTCGACTCTGCGCACGAGCTCGCGGCGTTGCTGTTCGTCGGCCGCCAGGAACGTGCTGACCGTCATCCACCGGTTCAGATAGTCCGCGCGCGTGATCCGTTCGGACCAGGAGAGTCGGATGCTGTCGACCTGGGTGAATCCCGGCACGTCCCGTCGGGGCAAGGCGTCGGCGTCATGGTCGGCATCGGCCGGTTCGTCATCCTGATGGGGGTGAGCGATCAGGTAGGTGTCAGAGTCCCAGGTGCAACGAGGATCCGGGCCGTTCCAGATCAGCGCGAGTCTGCCCGCGGCGGTCAGCACACGGCGGATCTCGCGCGATGCGGGTTCCGGGTCGAACCAGTGATAGGCCTGGGCGACGGTGACGAGATCGCAGCCGGCGTCGGCGAGCGGGATCGCCTCGGCAGTGCCGATCAGCGCGGTCACGTCGGGCAGCTTCCGACGCAGCTCGGCGAGCATCGGCTCCGAGGGATCGACAGCGATGACGCGGTCTGCGCGGGAGACGAGTTGCTCCGTGAACTTGCCCGTGCCCGCGGCGAGGTCGAGCGCCGAGCTCACGCGGCTGGGCGCGACCGCCGCGGCGATCTCGGCGGGGAACCCGGGTCGGAACCGTTCGTACTCCTCGCCGATCGTCAGGAATGTCGCGGCGAGCTCGGCATCAGTCACGAACCCGATGCTAGGCCGGGACGCGGCGAGCGGTACGAATGCCCTCGCCGAGCAGGAGAGCCTCATCGAGTTACGATGTGGCTCGGCAGCGGCATCCAGGAGGCCATCATCGATACGGACTACTTCGCCGGCGACGACCGGACGAACTACGAGCGGATGCTCGCAGGGGACTTCTACATCGCCGACGACCCCGACATCGGCGTTGCCGTGCTCCGGGCCGTCCGCCTCGTGCGCGAGTACGAACAGTCGGTGGTCGCCGACGACGGCGCGGCGGAGCGGATCCTCGCCGAGCTCGTCGGAACCCTCGGAGAGGGCGTCTGGCTCAAGCCGCCGCTGTTCGTCGATCTCGGCCGGAACATCCACATCGGGGCGCGCACGTTCATCAACTCGAATCTGACGGCGCTCGATGTCGCGGCGATCACGATCGGTGAGGACTGCCAGATCGGGCCGAACGTGCAGCTGCTCACCCCGACCCATCCCCTCGATGCCCAGCGCCGGCGCGACAAGCTGGAGGCGGCCGAACCGATCACGATCGGCGACAACGTCTGGCTGGGCGGCGGCGTCATCGTGTGCCCGGGCGTCACGATCGGCGACAACACCGTGGTCGGCGCGGGCGCCGTCGTGACGCGGGACCTTCCGCCGAACGTGCTCGCCGTCGGCAACCCCGCGCGGGTGATCCGCGAGCTCGCCTGAGGCGGATCCTCAGCGACAGACATCGCGAACACGAGCCGGACGTCGCGCTCCTAGCTGCTGCTCTCGCGCTTCTCCAGTCCGACGGCGTCACGCAGTTCGGCGGCCTCTCGCTCGAGCCCTTGCGCACTCATCAGGTGGCTGAGCGAGTCGGCAATCGCGTTCAGTTTGTCCTGCGTCGCGGCATCCGCGCGCTCCTGCGTGTTCTGCAGCAGCGCGACCAGCAGGAACGTCACGATCGTGGTCAGCGTGTTGATGATCAGCTGCCACGTGTCGAGGTCGCGGAAGATGAGGATTGAGGGAGCCCACACCACGACGAGCAGCACGCAGCAGGCGAAGAACCAGGCGCGACTCACGAACTTCGACGCGGCCGTCGCGAATCGATCGAACCAGCCCAACTCGCCGTCCTGCTTCGCTGCCATAGCTCCCTCGATGCTCGCTGACACGTCAACGATGGAGGGTGTTCGAACCCGGTGACGAGCCCCTTGACTTAAGCGAGGCGATGGGCGGGACGTCCTCGGGCGCGTGGACGGAGAGTCACGCGTCGCCGGGGCGTCCCGCTCTGCGCCGCTCGAGGCGCCAGTGGATCTCGTGGGTGGTGGGATGCCGCCATTCGTGCAGCCGGTATTCGAAGCCGGGCAGCAGCACGATCGGGATCGGATCCGGCGAGGCGGGCGCGACGGCGCCGACGACGATCTTGGCGTCGGCGGGGATGAACGGAGACTGCGCGGGAACCGGCGCCGTGATGATCTCTACCGGGTCTTGGTAAGGACGAGCCATGGCGGCACCTTAGCACGCGCAGTGAGACCGCTGAGAGCATGCTTAGGGCGTCTTTACCAGACGCATAGCGGGCCAATAGAGTCTCCTTAGACGCCGGGAAGACGGCCTGAACCCGAGCAGGGTCCGTCACCGGGCGTTCAGCGGTCGCCGGACCGCTGGCATGCTGCGAATCGGGTTGTCACCGGCGTGGATCGGCGCGTTGTCGCCGACTGCCACCGGCACCGGGCGCAGCCACGGCGAGACCGGCGCTCACCGTGAGGGCTGCCTCCTGTCTCGGGGGACCTGGGGGGAGACAGGAGGCGGCTCCCGCACGGGGCGGCGATCGTCGACGGATTCGTCGCGCCGCCCCGTCGGGGTCGTGCGACGGGTCAGCGCAGGGGTGCGAAGAACTCGCGGATGTCACTGCACAGCGCCGCGGGCACCTCCATCGCCGCGAAGTGTCCGCCCTGCTCGTGCTCCGTCCAGAACACGATGTTGTCGTTGTCGCGCTCGGCGAATGCGCGGATCGTGCGGAAGTCGTTCGCGAACACCGACACCCCGGTCGGCGTGTGGTTGACCGGTGCCGGCTGACCGTGCTGCGCGATGCGGGCGTCTTCGTAGTACTGGCGCGCGGCCGAACCCGACGTGTTGGTGAACCAGTACACCGACGCGTTGGCGAGCACCTGGTCGGTCGTGAGGAGGTTGCCGTCGCCGAAGCCGACGATCAGCTCGTTCCACGCGAGGAGCCCGACCGGGGAGTCGGCGAGAGCGTGCGCGACCGTCTGCGGACGCGTCGACTGCATCGCCGAGAACCCGGCGCGGGCCTGGAAGTTCGCGAGGATGCCGAGGGCCTCGTGGTCCTTCGGCGTCAGGCGTTCGAACTCGGCCGGATCGCCCGAAGGGAACGAGAACAGCTGCAGCACGTGCGTGCCGACCAGCCCCTCCGGCGCGAGCAGGCCGAGCTCGCGGCCGATGAGCGAGCCGCCGTCGCCGCCGTGCGCGCCGTACCGCTCGTAGCCGAGGCGCTTCATGAGCGTGTCCCAGGTGGCCGCGACCTTCGCCGACGACCAGCCGCCCGTGGTCAGCGGCGAGCTGAAGCCGTATCCCGGCACCGACGGGATGACGACGTGGAACGCGTCCTCGGCCCGCCCGCCGTGCGCGACCGGGTCGGTCAGGAGGTCGATGAGGTCGACGTACTCGAGGAACGATCCGGGCCAGCCGTGACTGAGCACGATCGGCAGAGCGTCGGCCTCGGCCGAGGGCACGTGGAAGAAATGGATGCGCTGTCCGTCGATGTCGGTGAGGAACTGCGGGTACGCGTTGATCCTCGACTCGACGGCGCGCCAGTCGAAGTCGTCCCGCCACTGCTCGGCCATCTGCTGCACCCAGGAGGTGGGTGCGCCGTAGGACCAGTCGTCGCCGGGTGCCGGCGGCGCGAAGCGGGCATTCGCGAGCCGAGCGCGGAGGTCGGCGACCTCGGCCTCGGGGATCTCGATGCGGAACGGGTGGATCGAGGCATCCGTCTCGCCCTGCACGACGGCAGCGGTGGCGGTGGTGGACAGGACCGGAGTGGTGGTTTCGCTCATGGTCCGAAGGTAGGAGCGAAACAGGCGAGGGTGCTTCCTGATTCATCTGGCATGCTCGAGAAATGTCCACGACCGCCGTGCGCCTGCTGGGACTGCTGTCGCTCATGCAAGCGCGCCCGACGTGGACCGGCCCAGCACTCGCCGAACGGCTCGGCGTCTCCGGTCGCACCATCCGCACCGACATCGATCGGCTGCGCGAACTCGGCTACCCCGTCGCCACGGAGCGCGGCGTCCACGGCGGCTATCGCCTCGAGGCGGGTGCGCGGATGCCGCCCCTGCTGCTGGACGACGACGAGGCGATCGCCATCGCGATCAGCCTGTCTGCCCTCGCACCGCAGCTCGTCGCCGGCGTCGACGAGAGCGCCTCGCGTGCGCTCGCGAAGCTCGACCAGGTCATCCCGTCACGGCTGCGGCAGCAGGTGGCCGCGCTGCGCCACGCGACGGAGACACCGCAGGCGCCCGCGCGCGCCCGCGGCCACGAGACCCCTGTCGCGCCCGACGTGCTCGCGGGACTCGCGACGGCGATCCAGGAGTCCGAGTGGTGCCGGTTCGGCTACGCCAAGGCCACCCTCGGCGACGTTCCCGGCACCGCGGAGAAGCGGCACGTCGAGCCGTACCGGCTCGTCGCCTGGAACAGCCGCTGGTATCTCGTCGCCTATGACCTCGACCGTGACGATTGGCGTACGTTCCGTGCTGACCGGATGCAGCTCGGCCCGCGTACCTTCCGCCGGTTCGCCGCCCGGGAGATGCCGACGGATGCCTCGACCCTCGTCCTGCGCGGCGTCGCAGGTGCCGGCTGGCGCGCCCACGCCCGCGTCATCGTCCAGGCACCCGCAGCCGAGGTGCTTACCCGCATCGACGCGACGGTCGGCACCGTGGAACTGCTCGACGAGTCGACCTCGGCACTCGTCACCGGGGCCGACAGCCTGGAGCGGATCGCGGCGTACCTCGGCATGCTCGGACTCGGCTTCACCGTCGATGAGCCGGCTGAGCTCAGATCGCACCTGCGCGCCCTCGGGGAGCGCTACCTTGCGGCCGCAGATCCTGGTGACGACGGTCCGCGAGCGGCGTCGGAGTGACGAACAGCGGGTGCTGATCGGCGGGATTCAGCGCCGCACGGCGAACCGCAGGTGCAGCACTCGCTCGCCCTGGATCACCACGTCGGGATCCTCCAACAGGTGCCGGCCCTGAGCCGACCCGAAGAAGCGTCTGCCCGAACCGAGCACGACGGGCGCCACGTCCATGCGCACCTCGTCGACCAGACCTGCGGCGAGCAGCTGGCCGCCCACGTCGCCGGCGGCGACTTCGACGATCCGGTCGTCTGCAAGCTCCTGCGCCAGGGCGACGGCCTGCTCGACGCCGTCGACGAAGTGGAACGGCGCCGCCGAGTCCCAGCCGTCGGGCGGGGGCCGGTGCGTCACGACGATCACGTGGTCGACGCCGCTCGGAGGCTCACCGTCCCAGCCGTCGGTCAGATCGAAGACGCGGCGGCCGGCGATTGTCACGGCGATCTGGTCCCAATACGGCCGCACATGGTCGTACGAGGCCTGTGACACCTTCAGCACGCCGCTGTCGTCGAGCGGGACGTCACCGCTCACGAGCCAGTCGAACAGCGGGCCGGGCTGGTCCTCCTCGTCTGCGATGAAGCCGTCCACCGACACTGACGCGTACATGACGACTCTGCCCACGCCGGCCTCCTCGCTCGGGGTGCCTCCACGCTACGCGCGAGCCGTCGGCTTCGCACCCTGGAGCGATCGGGATGCCGGGGCCCCCGGCATCCCGGGTCAGTCGAGCAGTTCCCGGCGCCGCAGCGCGCGGACGCATCGCATTTCAGGCGCGCTCCTCGACGTCGACCAGCCATCCGGCGAGCGAACGGGCGCGTCGCTCTCCCGGCGCATCATCGGCCGGCTCGGCGACGTACGCGTCGGGCGGGTCTTGCTGCGCCTCGGGCAGACGCACGCCGCGGACCGGTTCGAGCGATGCCGAATCCGGGACGGGCACGGTCTCGACGACGTATCGCGTCGGGCGTGTGCCGACGAAGACCCCGTTCCCGAGGTCCTTGCCCGTCATCGGCCAGTCCTCGCCCTCGGCAGGCATCGTCGCGGTCGGCGGCGCGCCATGGCCGGGGCGGCGCAGCGTCCGCCGCTCGATGATCTCGTGTGCCACCGAGTAGATCGCGACAACACGGCCTCGCAGGCGATCGGGGTACTCCTCCTCGTGATGCGACTCGATTCCATCCACCGTCACGGCAAGCGCCGGACCGAGCAACTCGACGAGGTGCTCGCCGGGCGCGCGAGACCTGATGCCGAAGTCGACCTCATCGCCGACCGCGAACGGATCGCCGCAGCAGAGCCATTCCCAGTCCGTCAGCCACACCCGGGTCATGACCGCCATGCACTCCCCGTCACTCTGAGATCGAGAACGTCTCGGGGAGCGTGTCGCCGCTGTCGGGCACCACGCGCTGGAACACATCGCCATCGCGCACATACATCCCTGCCACGGCACCGGTGATGTAGTACTGGTCGGCGGCGTCGCCCGAAAGCATCGTGGGGGTGACGTACAGCAGGTATTGGGCTCCCGTGCTGAGCTTCTCGTCGGTCTGCTGGCGCACCTCGATCACGTCGCCGACCTCGATCGTGCCGGCGTCTGCGTCGACGTTCGACCCGAGCGACGGGTTGGTCGGAGCATTCTCGACCTCGATGGTCGCCACGGTCGCGTCACCGTCGATACCCGAGTCCTGCACCGTCCCGACGACGATGTCGGTGCTGTCGGCGGCCAGCGAGTCCAGGCTGTCGTACAGCGCGTGCCGACTGCCCGACGACGATGTCGCGCATCCCGCCAGGCTCGTAGCGATCAACAGCGCGAGGGTCGAGATCGTCACGGCGTGGCGAACGGTATGCATCCTCACCTCCGGTTGCGCCTCACAGCGCCTGCCGTGAGCATAGCGAAAGAACAGCCAGGTCAATCGCCGGAAATCCCCTTGGCAGCGCGAAGGGGTGCGTGATGTCCTGCCTCCCCGGAGTCACGGCCGTCAGTTCGCGCGATCACGCATTATCCGCGTGACGAAGCCGGTACTTCGCAGGTCGGCGATCCCCCCGAGCACCGCTGATTCCCGGGCCGCCGGCATCCCGGATCAGTCGATCCAGAGCACCACGCCGGTCATGCCGGTCAACACGGCCGTCGCGCCGGCGCGGATGGCGGCGTCGCTGCGCTCGGGGGTGAAGGACGCCTCGTCGAAGTGCGTGGCCGAGCCCAGGCCCTCGCCGCGGAAGCCGGCGCCGGTCCAGTCGACGGCGGTGACGTTGTAGGTGGGCTCGGCCAGTTCCGCGCCGAGCACGAGGAACGACACGTCCAGGTGGTTCGGGGTGACCATCGCGAGCGCGTCGACGAGCGCCTCGCCGGTGCTGACGATGAGGTCGGGCTTCATCTCCATCGCGTCGACGATCGCCCGGATCGGGTTCGCGTCGTCGGCCGTGACGGTGCGCAGGCTGACCTGCTCGTCCGACGACCACTCTTCGACGGCCGCGTTGAGCACACCCGTCGTGGAATCCGAACCGCTCGTGAGCAGAACGACGCGGTAGCCGGGCGAGGGCGAGACACCGTGCCACGAGCCGTCCGCGGGCACCACCGTCGCCTCGGGCGACGGGGCCGTCTGGGGATGGAAGCCCGCCGCCGGAGTGCCGACGACCGTCGGGTCGGCGCGAGGAGTGCTCCAGTCGTCGGTGGCGCAGGCGGTCAGCGTGAGCAGGAGCACGGCAGCGGCGGTCGTCGCTGCGAGGGCGCGGAGAAGCACAGTCGTCCTAGCGGATGGAGGGCGGGATGCTTCCAGCATGCGCGACAGCGCCCACCGGAATCCCCCGGAGGCGGGCCCGTTTGCCCACTGTTCGCTTTGCCGGCGGCGCCCGTTCACGAAGCCGGACGCCGACCGTCACGTGGGGTGGCGAGGCTCGTCTGTCGGAGCCGGGCGATACCCGACGCCATTCCCCCACCCGCTTCCATACAGAACGGAAGACACATGCTTTCGGAAGCAACCTCGCGGCCCTCCGGCCGCGCGGCCCTGTGGCTCTCTGCCGCCGCAGTGAGCGCGGCACTGGCCTTCAGCGGCGTCCTCGTCGCCCCGGCCGGCGCCCAGGCGGCCACCACCGCCGCCTACACGGGCATCGTGCTCGGCGTCGGGGCGGACGAAGCCCAGCGCACGGTCACCTGGTACACCTCGGCCGACAGCGCGCAGGTCGTCCAGGTCGCCCCCACCTCCGCGCTCGTGAACGGCGAGTTCGTGGCCTCGGTGACGACCTTCTCCGCCACCGGCGCCGCGAACATCGCGTCGAGCGGCGGCTTCAACCGTCACGCGACCATCTCGGGCCTGCAGGAGAACACGCAGTACTCGTACCGCGTGGGCTCGGACGGCAACTGGTCGACGACCTCCTCGTTCAAGACGCAGTCGTTCGAGGGCGACTTCGACTTCCTGTTCTTCGGCGACCCGCAGATCGGCGCCTCCGGGAACGTGGCGAACGACCAGGCCGGCTGGGTCGACACGATGAACGTCGCACTCAACGCCAACCCGAACGCCGAACTGCTCGTCTCGGGCGGCGACCAGGTCGAGACGGCGAACACCGAGGCGCAGTGGGACGCGTTCCTCGCGCCCGCTCAGCTGCGCTCCTACCCGTGGGCCGCGACCATCGGCAACCACGACGTGGGCGGCAAGGCGTACGAGCAGCACTTCTACACGCCCAACACCGACTACTCGGCGGACTACTACCGCTCGGGCAACACGGCCACCGAGTCCGGCGGCGACTACTGGTACATCTACAAGGACGTGCTGTTCATCGACCTGAACAGCAACAGCTACAACGACGCCACGGGCGGCGGCGACGAGGCCCACGTGCAGTACGTGACCGATGTCGTGAACGCCCACGGCGCCGACGCGAAGTACACCGTCCTCGTGTACCACCACTCGATCTACTCGGCCGCTTCGCACGCGAAGGACGCCGACAACAAGGTGCGTCGCGTCGACTTCCCGACGACGTTCTCGGAGCTCGGCGTCGACCTCGTGCTGCAGGGTCACGACCACGTGTACACCCGCAGCTACGAGATCAAGGACGGCCAGAAGGCCAACGCGGACGAGCAGCCGGGCGCCAACGACGTGTTCGTCGGCGAGGGTGGGGTCATCTACATGACGGCCAACTCGGCCTCCGGCTCGAAGTACTACGACATCACCGCGCCCGACAACACCGGTACGAGCGGTGCCGGCAACGGCGCCGACCCGCTGAACCCGGGCAGCTACTGGTACAACTCGGTGCAGAGCCAGGAGAAGACCCGCAGCTACGTCAAGGTGCAGGTCAAGGCCGACGAGCTCGTCGTCGAGGGTATCCGCTCGCAGGCGTCGGCGAACGGCGGCGTGGAGTCGAAGATCGACTCGGTCACCATCCACCCGCACCACGCCGACGGCGGCGAGGACCTTCAGGTCATCGTCCCGACCGCGGCGCCGGGCGAGTTCGGCTGGACCATCGACGGTGAGAACGGCCTCGTCGACCTCGGCACCGCCGAGGAGAAGGACGGCTACTTCGAGGCGACCGGCGAGATCAACCCGATCACCGTGTCGGACACGCGTTCGTCGCTCGCGCCGTGGTCGATCACCTCGGTGCTCGGCGACTTCGCCGACGGCGGCAAGACGTTCTCGGGCAGCTACCTCGGCTGGACTCCGAAGGTCGTCACGCCGGGCGCCGGTGCGGTCGCGGGCGCGGCGGTCGCCTCGGGCTTCGACGGGGGCGCCGGTCTCTCGGTGACCCGCGTGCTCGGTGCCGCCGTGCAGGGCCACGACAAGGGCGAGGCGCTCCTCGGTGCGAACCTCGACCTCAAGCTGCCGACCGAGACCCAGACCGGCAGCTACCGCGCGACGCTGACGATCACGGCCCTCGCCGGCTGATCGATCACTGTCACCCCGCGTCCGTGGGAGAGAGCCTGTGCTCTCTCCCACGGACCGTCCCGTTTCCGCTCCACCCCGAAAGCCCACCCGTGAACGCTCGCCCTGCCTCCCCCCGACCGCGTCGTCGCCTCAGCGCCCTGGGCGCGGCCGCCCTCGTCGCGCTCGCCCTCGCACTGCCCGCCGCACCGGCTTCGGCGGCGACCGACGGCGCCGCCGGAACCGACGACGTCAACTGGACCGTCCGCACCGAATCCAACAACTTCGGCTCCGACCGCACCAGCTACGGCTACACGATCGACCCGGGCGGCTCGGTCACCGACGGCATCGTCGTCGCGAACCACGGCCAGGAGCCCGTCGATCTCAAGGTCTACGCCGCCGACGGCTTCACGTCCGAGGACGGTGCGCTCTCGCTCGTCGTCGCGGGCGAGGAGTCCACGGCTGTCGGTGCCTGGATCAGCGCCGACGAGGAGTCCGTCACCGTCGGCCCCGGCGAGACCGCCAGCATCCCGTTCACCGTCAGCATCCCCGACGACGCGACGCCCGGCGACTATGCAGGCGGCATCGTCACGTCGCTGACGGTGCCCGACGCCGAGACCGGTGTGAACGTCGACCGCCGCCTCGGGATCCGCGTCGACCTGCGCGTGGGCGGCGAGCTCGCACCGTCACTCGCGGTCGAGGACCTGTCGGTCTCGTGGAACGGCGGGCTGAACCCGTTCGCGGGCGGCGACGCCACTGTCACCTACACGCTGCACAACACCGGCAACGCGGCGATCGCGGCTGCGACGGCCGCGAAGGTGGGCGGCGTCTTCGGCCTGCTCGCGGTCGATGCTCCCGCGGCCGACGCGGTGCCCGAGCTGCTGCCGGGCGAGAGCCTGACCCAGACGGTCGTCGTCCCGGACGTGCCGGCGCTGTTCGCCCTGATCGGGTCGACCACGGTGACTCCTCTGGTGACGGATGCCGCCGGCTCCCGCTCCCCGATCGCCGAGGTGTCCGCCTCCGCTGTCGGCCTGGCGGTGCCCTGGATGCTGCTCATCATCCTCGCCCTCGTCGCCGCGGCGGTCGTGCTGGTGCTCCGCCGCCGAGGCCGGACCAAGGCCGAAGCGCAGGAGCGCGAGGACGCCCGTATCAGCGAGGCCGTCGCTCAGGCACTCGAAGAGGAGCGGGCGAAGGCCCCGGTCGGCGCCGCCGACTGATCCGTCCCCGCGCACGAAGCGCCCCGCCGCAGCCCAGGCTGCCGGCGGGGCGCTCCGTCGTGTGGGGGCCACCGGTCATTGAGCGAGCGACGAAGGAGCGAGACGAAACGCGAGGGGCGCACGGTCGGCCTCGTTCCGCCGCGTTTCGTCTTCGCGCGCTAGAGCGCGCTCCGCTCAACGACCGGGATGCTTGGCTCAGGTTCCATGGCCGGGGCGTCGGAGACCGTCGAGCCGGAGAGGGATGCGGCATCCACACGGTCCCGGGTGAAGTACCAGAGCACCGCCACCACGGCGACCAGGACGAGGTAGCAGACCACGGGGACGCGGGCGATGCCGTCGAAGACGGGCTGCAGCACGGTGGTGCCGTCGACGCTGATGGCGATGATCCACGCCGAGGCGGCGACGATCGCCAGCGCCGCGATCACGTTGCGGAAGGGGGTGTACGCGCGGGCGTGCGAGAGCCAGATCAGCAGGGGCAGCACGAGCACTGCGGCACACAGCTGGGCCAGCTCGACGCCGATGTTGAACCCCAGGATGGCGACGAGCTTCTCGGCGAACCCGAGGTTGAGGTCGAGGATGGTCGTCGCGAACGCCGTGCCGTGGACGAGACCGAAAACACCGGCGATGATCAGCTCACCGCGGGGCATGAGCGGCTTGATCGCATGGATCGCCGCCACGACGATCGAGACTGCCACGAGGATCTCGACCGGCTTGGTCGGGAACGAGATCACGCCCAGCGACACCAGGGCCAGCGTGATGAGGTGGCCGACCGTGAACGACGTGATGATGAGCGTCGCCCGCAGCACCGCACGCTTGGTGGGGATGGGCTGCGTCCACCGGAACCCGCGCCGCGAACGCACCGCCAGCGACGGCGCGACGATCAGCAGCGTCGTGAGGAACAGCAGGTGGTCGGTGCCCTCGGCGATGTGGAGCATCCCCAGCCACACGACGGAGAAGAAGCCGTGCAGGGGCGTCTGCTGGTCCCGGTCGAGGGTGATCTCGGTGACGCCACCGCCGAGCACGCCGACGACCTCGGGGTCGCCCTCCGCGACCTGGCCGTTGTTCCAGTCGCTCACGAGCGCGACGTACACCTGGTGCGAGGGCACGACGTCGAGGATGAAGTCGTAGTCGAGCGTGACGGCGCCCTCGAGGGGCCGCTCGCCGTCGGCGAAGCGGACCGTCGTCTCGATCGAGTCCTCCCCGTTGACCGTCACGAACCGGGGCTTCTCGGTCACCGTCGGCGCGAGTGCCGACACGTCGTCCTTCATCGTGACCCGGTTGAGGATGAACGTCATGAGGTTGTCGGAGACGGCATCCAGCTCGGCCTGCTCCGTCGCCAGCTCGTAGCCCGTGGCGGCGACGAAGCCGGCCTTCTGGATCTGCATCTTCACGTCGACGGCGTCGGACTGGACGGTGACGAACACGCCCGTGCTCCCCACCGGGTGCGCGGAGGCGTCGGTCGCCGGCAGCAGCACGAGCAGCGCGGCGAACAGGGCCGCGAGGCCGAGGAGGACGGGACGGGTGAGGTGGGGGACGGCAGAGAGCACCCCGCGACGTTAGTGACCGCGGGGGAACAGCAGGAGAACTGACGGTGACGAGCGCGGATGCCGGCGTCAGGTGCGCCGCAGGCGCTCCGCCTGCCGCAGCAGGTGCTGCTGTTCGAGGGCGCTGGTTGCGCGGCGCGCAGCCTCCGCGTACTCGGCGGCGGCGGCATCCTCCTCGCCTGCCCGTTCATGCAGGTACGCGAGCGCCGCGTGATAGCGCGGCACGTCTGCGCCCACCCCGTCCAGTGCGGCCAGGCCGGCCTGCGGCCGTCGGCCTCGCCGACCGCCACCGCCCGGCCCAGCCGGATGACCGGCGAATCGCCGAACACCAGCAGCTCGTCGTACCACTCGACGATCTGCACCCAGTCGGTCTCGGCCGCGTTCGACGCATCCGCGTGCAGCGCGGCGATCGCGGCCTGCGCCTGGTACTGCCCCAGCCGATCCCGGGCGAGGGCGGACTGCAGGATGCCGACGCCCTCGGTGATCGCCGGCACGTCCCACAGCGCGCGGTCCTGCTCGCCGAGCGGCACGAGCCGCCCGTCCACGACGCGCGCCGGGCGTCTCGCGTGGTGCAGCAGCATGAGCGCGAGGAGCCCCGCGACCTCCGGCTCGTCGGTGAGCGTCGCGAGCTGCCGCGTGACTCGGATCGCCTCGGCCGCGATGTCGATCTCTCCCGAGTAGCCCTCGTTGAAGAGCAGGTAGAGCACGCGCATCACGCGCGACAGGTCGCCCGGCTGGTCCAGGGGGATGCCGACGAGCCGCTGCTTCGCGCGGGTGATGCGCTGCGCCATCGTGGCCTCGGGCACGAGGAACGCGTCCGCGATCTGCCGTGTCGTGAGGCCCGCGACCGCGCGCAGCGTGAGCGCGGTCGCCGACGTGGCGGTGAGCGTGGGGTGCGTGCAGAGGAAGTAGAGCCCGAGGGTGTCGTCGTGCTGCGGCACCGACCCCGGGTCGGGCTCCCGCGCCAGTCGCTCCTCGCGGGCCGCTCGCGCGGAGTCGCTGCGCACCTGGTCGAGGAACACCCGCCAGGCGACGGTAACCAGCCAGGCGCGGACGTCGCGCACGTCCTCGCCGGGCGGCCGCTCGACCGCGCGGAGAAGCGCGGTCTGAACGGCATCCTCGGCCGACGCGAAGTCCGCGCCGCGCCGGACGAGGATGCCGACGACCTCGGGGATCGCGCGGCGCAGTGCCGTCGCTGGGCCCACGCGCCCCGAGGCTCCGGATGACGCGTCAGCGGCATCTGGAGAGGGCGTGGGGACCACCGGTGTCATTCGACGTCGGTGGGCACCGCGCTCATCACTTCGCGCAGCTCGAGCCACTCGCCGAGCGGCTTGCCGCCGGCCCACGGCGCTGCAGACATCTCCGAGGTGAGCTCGAGCGCGCGCTCGTGAGAGTCGACCTCGAGGAGCATGAACCCTGCGATGAGATCCTTGGTCTCGGCGAACGGGCCGTCGACCACCGGCGGGCGTCCCTCACCGTCGAAGCGTACCCAGGAGCCGCCCATCGTGAGCGCCTCCGACGAGAGCAGCTCTCCCGAGTCGAAGAGCCTCCGCTCCATGTCCTGCATGTACTGCACGTGCGCGGCCCACTCCTGCGGCGTGAGTTGCTCCATCGGCGTCTCGTTCACGGCCGGCCGGCCGCCCCGGTAGTGCTTGAGCATCAGATACTTGGCCATGACAGCCTCCCGTTCCGGTGCGGCCCATTCTGGCCGCTTCGGTTAGGAGACGGAACAGACGCGGGCGTTCTCGACATCGGCGTCGAAGAAAGTGCGGAGATCCGGGATGCCGGCGGCCGCGGCATCCCGGATCCGGAGGTCCTACTCCTGCTCGTCGGGCAGCAGAGTGCCGGCGGCGTGCGCGTAGAAGAGCTGTGCGGCGCCCTCGGGGTCGCCGGCGTCGAGCGCTTCGACGAGGCTCTTGTGCCAGTCCGCGGCGACGTGCCAGTCGCCCGGATAGTCGGGGTCGGCGAGCACATGGAAGGACCGGAGGCTCGGCTCGATGATGTCCCACATGCGCGGGAGGTACACGTTGCCGCTGGCCTCGACGACCGAGCGGTGGAACGCGAAGTCGAGTTCGCGGAACGCGCCCAGGTCCTTCTCGTCGGCGGCGTCGTGCATCTTCGCGATGATGTCCTCGAGGCCGGCGCGGGTCTCGGCCGACAGCGTGCCGCACGTCAGGCGGCCGACGATCGACTCCAGTTCGGCGCGCGCCTGGCGGGCCTGCGCGACCTCTTCGTCGGTGTAGCTCGTGACGAAGCTGCCCTGGTGGCGCACGTGCGTGACGAGGCCCTCGTGCACCAGCTGCTTGAGCGCGTCGCGCACCGGCGCCTGGCTGACCTGCAGGCGGCGGGCCAGCTGCGACTCGACGAGCTGCTCGCCCGGCTCGAGCGAGCCGTCCTTGATCATCGTCTTGACGAGCTCGTAGATCTGATCCGACAGCAGGCCGCGCTTGAGTTCGGTGACGGAGCTGAGGGCATCGGTCATGGGGAACCTACTTTCCCGAGGTCTCGGCCGCCGCGCCCAGGTGGGCGGCGAGCCACGCGTCGGCGATGATCGCCGAGCCCTGCGGTGTCGGGTGCACGCCGTCGGGCACGATCGCGGCGGCGCCATGCTCGGCGGCCGCGGCGGTCACGGTGTCGTGCAGCTCGATCAGCGTCGCGTCGAACCGCTCCGCGAGGCGGCGGACGGCGTCGCGCTTGGGGTTCAGGTCGTCGAGCCACGACACCTGGTCGTCGCGCACGGGCACGAAGAACGGCTCGATGAGGAGGATGCGCTCGACGCCGGCATCCCGAGCCGCCTGCAGCAGGCCCGTGACGGTCGCCTCGAAGTCCTCGACCGACGTGGGGTCGTCGGCGTCGAAGCGGCGCCACATGTCGTTGACGCCGATGTAGACGGTCAGCACGTCGGGACCGGCGGCGAGGATGTCGTCCCACCGGGCCTCGAGGTCGACGGCGCGGTTGCCTGAGATGCCCTTGTTGACGACGGTCTCGCCGCGGTCGGCGACGGCTTCGGCGATCAGCTGGACGTAGCCGTCCCCCAGTGAGCCGAGGTCGTCGCGGTCGCGGCCGGAGTCGGTGATCGAATCGCCGGCGAAGACGAGAGTGGTCGTGCGAGGCATCCGTGCTTCCCATCGTTGGAGCGTGTTCCGTCAGCCTAATCGATAATCGCTTGCGCGGTCCCCAGTGACCCGCAGCGCCGCGGCTGTCGTGAACATATCGTCTCGCGGGCTTCCGTGGCGAGCAGCGCGCACGCGGCGACACATCGCCCCTGGAATACTGACTGCAAGTGGAAGCCCTGCTGCTCAAACTGCTGCTCGCCCCGGCTCTCGTGGTCGGCTCCACCCTGGCGGGCCGCCGTTGGGGTCCCCGCGTCTCGGGCCTCCTGATCGGGCAGCCGGTCGTCGCCGGACCCATCCTCTTCATCGTCTTCGTGCAGCACGGAGCGACCTTCACGAGCGGCGCCGCGACGGCATCGCTCACGGGCGTCGCCGCATTGGCGACCTTCGCATTCGTCTACGCCTGGGTCGCGCGGCGCCTGCCGTGGGCTCTGACCCTCCTCGTCGGCTGGCTCGTGGTGCTCGGGGTGGATGCCGCCACCGCCGGAGCCTCGTTCACCCCGCTCGCGGCGGTCGGCGTGGCGCTGGCGGCGATCGCGATCGCCCGCGCACTGCTGCCGCCGGCGGACGGAGACCTCGGGATGCCGGCGCCTCCGCCCCGCTGGGATCTCGCGGCCCGCGCGGTCGCGACCGGCGCGCTCGTGCTCGCCGTGACATCGGCCGCGGGCGCCCTCGGACCGTACTGGACCGGCATCCTCGCCCCGTTCCCCATCGGTGTGAGCATCATCGCCGCCTTCGTGCACGCGCAGTCCGGCGCCGCGCACGTGCGCGCGACCGTGGCCGGCGCGCTGACCGGCATGGTGGGCCTTGCGACGTTCTGCGTCGTCGTGGCGCTGGCGGTCGTGCCGTGGGGCTGGCCCGCGTTCGTCGCCGGGGTCGCCGGCGCGGTCGCAGCGCAGCTGGCGGCGACGCAGGTGGTGGGGCTCGTCGCCGCCCGCCGGCGGACCGCCCGCGTCAGCGGTTGAGGTCGTCGGCGTCCCACGTCAGCGCCGTGTCCTCGCGGATCGGCAGCGCCTCCAGCGCAGGATGCGTGCACACGGCCCGCACGAACTCGTTCGACCCGGCCACGATCGTCGAGTCCCAGTCCACCTCGGTCGCGATCGCGAGGGCGTGGTCTGCGGGCCAGATCCAGCTCGGGGATGCCGTCCACTCCGGCGTGCGGTCCGCCCACGGCACGCGCGCCGCCCACTCCGGCGTCGCCAGCTCGTCGAGCCGCGCACGGAACAGCACGTGATCGCGCCCCGGCAGCTCGAGGCGCGGCCCTCGCGAGACCTCGTCCGCGAGCAGCCCCGGCTGCCACGTCGGCTTGCGGAACACGTTGTTGAACGGGTCGCCGATGCTCTGCCCGAGCATGCGCCGGTGGTGATCGGCGAGAGCGGCCTGCTCCTCCGCCTCGCGCATCGCGGCGCCCGAGCCGGGCTCGGGCGCTTCGCCGTCCTCGAAGGAGGAGCGGTACCAGAGGGCGGTGGAGGCCGAGGCGGTGCCCATGAACCCGACGATGCCTCCCCACCCCTCCCACACCGCGACGTACGCGTCGTCGGCGGTCGTCGTGTGCGCGGCCGCCAGGGCGGCGAGCACGGCGACCGACTCGGGGTCGAGGCATCCCTCCTGCGGCTCGGAGTACCGCCAGCCGCCATCGTCGATCGGCTCGGTGCCGCGCGCGTCGCGGTCGCCGCGCACCAGCCGGTGCCACTGCGCGCCGGCATGCATGGTGGTGCCGAAGGCGATCGCGGCGTCGGCCCAGCGGACGCGTTCGACGTCGACGCCTCCGTTCGCGACGTCGTCCCACTCACGAGGGTCGCGCCCTGTCGGCCACGACCGCCCGACCGGCCGCTCACGCGTCACGGGGTGGAACACCCGTGCGTAGGCCGCGAACCCGCGGGGCACGATGTCGTGCATCGTCCCGCGCCACGGCACGTCGATGCCCTCGCGCAGCCAGTCGCCTGCCGCGGTGTCGCCGGTCCACTCCATGCGCACACGCTACCCGGGCAGAATCGGTGCCATGACCGATGTCACGCGTGACCCCGACGACCTCACCGCGCTGCGGGCGGCATCCGACGTCCTCGGCATCGACACCTTGCTGACGCCGGCCGAACGCGAGACCCGCGACGGCGTGCGGGCGTACGTCGACGCCGAGATCCGCCCGAACATCGCGGAGTGGTTCGACCGCGGCGTCTTCCCTGCAGAGCTCGCCCCCGCTCTGGGACGCCTCGGTGTGCTCGGCATGACCCTGGAGGGCTATGGATGCCGCCACGCCGGTGCCGTCGAGTACGGTCTGGCCGCGCTGGAGCTCGAGGCCGGCGACTCGGGCATCCGCACGTTCGTGTCGGTGCAGGGCTCGCTCGCGATGGGCTCGATCCATCGATGGGGCTCGGACGAGCAGAAGCAGGAGTGGCTGCCACGCATGGCGGCGGGCGAGGTCATCGGCAGCTTCGCCCTCACGGAGCCCGGCGCCGGCTCCGACCCTGCGAGCATGACGACGTACGCGCGACGCGACGGGGCGGACTGGATCATCGAGGGCGCCAAGCGCTGGATCGGGCTCGCGTCGATCGCGCAGGTGGCGGTGGTGTGGGCGCAGACCGACGAAGGCGTTCGCGGCTTCCTCGTTCCGACCGACGCGTCGGGGCTCGACATCGCCGTACTCGAGCCGAAGGGCTCGATGCGGGCGTCGGTGCAGACGCACCTCACCTTCGACGGGGTGCGGGTGCCGGCATCCGCTCTCCTTCCCGGGGCGCGCGGGCTGCGTGGACCCTTCTCGGCGTTGAACGAGGCGCGCTACGGCATCGTGTGGGGCGCGCTCGGCGCGGCGCGCGACAGCTACGAGGCGGCGCTCCGGCACGCGCTGAGACGCGAGCAGTTCGGCCGGCCGATCGCGGGGTTCCAGCTGACGCAGCGCAAGCTGGTCGACATGGTCGTCGAACTGCAGAAGGGCGCGCTGCTCGCGCTGCAGCTCGGGCGCGCGAAGGATGCCGGCACCCTCACCCCCGCGATGGTCTCGCTCGGCAAGCTCAACAACGTCCGCGAGGCCATCGCGATCGCCCGCGAGGCGCGCACGATCCTCGGCGGCGAGGGCGTGCTGCTGGAGAACCCGCCGATCCGCCACGCCGCGAACCTGGAGTCGGTGCGCACCTACGAGGGCACTGACGAGGTGCACACCCTGATCCTCGGCCAGCACCTCACGGGGCTGAGCGCGTTCCGCTGACGGCTCGATTGGGCGGTGGTTGCCGCATCCGGTACCATAGGAGGGTTGTCCGTGTGAGTGCGCGCCTGCGTGCCCGCGGATGACGTGCAACACACCCTCCTGCTGCCGGGAAATGCCCGACAGCCGTTCTAGTCCGAAGGAGGTGGGTTAGTGACGCACCAGTACGAGCTCATGGTCATCCTGAACCCCGAGATCGACGAGCGCCAGGTCGGCGCCAACCTCGACAAGTTCCTGAAGGTCATCACGACCGACGGCGGCACCATCGAGAACATCGACATCTGGGGCAAGCGCCGTCTTGCTTACGAGATCCAGAAGAAGAACGAGGGCATCTACGCCGTCGTCAACTTCACGGCTACCGCCGAGACCACGCAGGAGCTTGACCGCCAGCTGAACCTCAGCGAGCAGATCATGCGCACCAAGGTCCTCCGCGCCGAAGAGGCGATCGCCATGATCGCGTCCGAGAAGCAGCGCGCCGACGAGCGTGCCGCCCGCAAGACCGCCAAGGCTGCGAAGGCGTAAGGCAGATGGCCGGCGAGACGATCATCACCGTCGTGGGCAACCTCACGGCTGATCCCGAGCTGCGTTACACGCAGAACGGTCTCCCCGTCGCGAACTTCACGATCGCGTCGACGCCCCGCAACTTCGACCGTCAGAGCAACGAGTGGAAGGACGGCGAAGCGCTGTTCCTCCGCGCGTCGGTGTGGCGCGAGTTCGCTGAGCACGTGGCCGGCTCGCTGACCAAGGGCATGCGGGTCATCGCGACCGGCCGCCTCAAGCAGCGCAGCTACCAGGACCGCGAGGGCAACAACCGCACCGCGATCGAGCTCGAGGTCGATGAGATCGGCCCGTCGCTGCGCTACGCGACCGCTTCGGTCACCCGCGCAGCGGGCGGTTCCGGCGGTGGCGGAGGCAGCTTCGGCGGCGGCGGTCAGTCGCGTCCGGCACAGGTCGCCGACGAGCCGTGGTCGACGCCCGGCTCCTCGAACGGCGCGCCTGCCGGCGACGCGTGGGCGGCTCCGGGCGCCTACGGCGACGACACCCCGTTCTGATCTCAGAAACAGATTCCGGATGCCTCGTGACGAGGCATCCGATCAGCAAAACGTAAAGGAAACACCATGGCTGGAAAGGCAACCGGCGATCGCCGGAAGCCGCGGAAGGGCGCGAAGAACGCCGCCCCCGCGAAGGCGATCCGTGTCGGTCTCATCGACTACAAGGACGTCGCCACCCTCCGCAAGTTCATCTCGGAGCGCGGGAAGATCCGCGCCCGTCGTATCACCGGTGTCTCGGTGCAGGAGCAGCGTCTGATCGCCAAGGCGATCAAGAACGCGCGCGAAATGGCGCTCCTGCCTTACGCCGGCGCTGGCCGCTAAGGAGTACCCACATGGCAAAGCTCATTCTCACGAACGAGGTCGCCGGGCTCGGTAGCGCCGGTGACGTGGTCGAGGTCAAGAACGGGTACGCCCGCAACTACCTCATCCCCCAGGGCTTCGCGGTCGCGTGGACCCGCGGTGGCGAGAAGCAGGTGGCGTCGATCCGCGCCGCCCGCGAGGCGCGCGCGATCCACGACCACGAAGAGGCTGTGGCGCTGAAGAACAACCTCGAGTCGAACAAGGTCCGCCTGGCTGTCAAGGCCGGCGCCGAGGGCCGTCTGTTCGGTGCGGTCAAGACGGTCGACGTGGCTGACGCGGTCAAGGCCGCCGGTCTCGGTGACCTCGACAAGCGCAAGATCCACATCACCTCCCCGATCAAGTCGGTGGGCGAGCACGAGGCGACCATTCGCCTGCGTGACGACCTCACCGCCGTGATCACCCTGCAGGTGGTCGCCGCCAAGTAAGGCGGAAGGCTCACCGGTCGGTGAGCCTGTCGAATCACGGATGCCGCAGACCCTCGGGTCTGCGGCATCCGTCGTTCCCGGGCCCCAGCCCGTCGAAGGGTCAGAAGATCCAGTTCGCGGCCGCGGCGACCGGCCACGACCAGGCCGCGGTCGCCGCGCGCAGCGCCTCCGGCGTGCGGGCCTGGATGAGGCCTGCCTGGGCGAGCGACGAGAGCGACACCGAGCCGAGGTGGGCGGCGCTCAGCTCTCGGATGTCGAGCACGAGGTCGGGTTCGTCGTCGGATGCCGTCACGTCGGCGTACCCCCACGCCGCCGCGCGCACGCGCCACCGCCCCGCGTTGGCGGGCAGCATCGCGTCGGCGACCTCGAGCACCACGTCGACCTCGCCCGCGTACGCGCGCTGCGAGAGGGCCGCGGGCAGGTCGAGGATGCGGAGCCAGCTGTTGTCCTGATAGTCGGGCACCGCACCGCGGACGTCGACCAGGAGCGACACGATCGGGTCGTCGACGGGCAGGTTGGCGATCTGCACCTTCGAGGTCAGGTCGAGATCGAGCAGGACCGACCACATGCGATGCGCCGCCGCCGCCGTGAGCGCGACGGCCTCGCGCACGTGCACGGTGCCTTCGGCGCCGCCGCGCAACCATTCGCTCGACCGGCGGAAGGTGGCATAGGCGACGGCCGTGCCGGTCTCGTCACGCACCAGCAGCACGCGCAGGGCCTCCCTGCCGCCGCGGCGCGACGGGGCGTCGGTGTCGCGCGACTCGCGCTGGCCCGGCGTCTCGCGCGTCGCCCATCCCGGCCGGCCGAGGCCCATCGGCAGCCGCGCGTAATCACGGTGGATCCCGGCGACGAGGTCGCCGTGGGCCGCGGCATCCCACACCTCCAGTGCGACGTCGAGATCGGCGGCCCCTGCCACCGGGCGCAGGGCCGCGCCGCGCGGGATCGTGAGGCTCACCTGGGCCGAGGCCATGCCGTACCCGAAGCGCCCGTAGATCGGGGTCTCGGCGGCCATGAGGCCCGAGATCGCCTCGCCGTGCGCGAGGCAGTCGGCGAAGTGGTGCTCGATCATGCCGCGAAGGATGCCGCGCCGCCGGTGTGCGGGATGCACGCCGACCCACGTCAGCCAGCCGCACGACACCTCGGCTCCGGGGACGGGGTACGCCCGCAGCGGGTAGGCGCCGTGGAAGCCCGCGAGCAGGTCGTCGTCGCCGCTGCGGATCACGCCGTACGTGCGGTCCCAGCTGAGCGGGCTGGGCAGCTCTCGCAGCGCCTCGATGGTCTCACCGCTCGGGAAGGCCCACAGGTCGAGGGCGAGGACGTCATCGTGACGGTCGGCGGGGATCGGGATGAGGCGGTAGGGCTCGGGGAACGGCATCCCTCCACTCTGGCGACCGTGCGGCGGCGTCGCAATGCCGGCAGCAGGATGCCCGCACATGCGTGAGCGGATGCCGCGAGCCCCCCGGGTCGCGGCATCCGCTCTCTGCATCTCGGGCCGTGGCGTCCGGTCCAGGCAGTGACGGACGGGCACGGAGCGAGACAGGTGGCACCCCCGGCCGCGGCCGGATCCAGGCAAGAGCCCGGTCACGACCGGGGGTGGTCCAGTGGCGGGAGGACCGCTGGGGACGGTCCTCCCGCCTGCTCACGCGCGTCGGGGCGAGGGGCGTCTGGGGAACGTCGACTTGCCCCGCCGGGTCACGCGGAGCGGCGCCGCGACGTGCGCGCGATCGCGCCCGCCGCCAGGAGCAGAAGTCCCAGCAGCAGGAACGGGAACGCGTCCGCCCCTCCTGTCGCAGCGAGTGTGGTGGCCGTGCCGGCGTCCGCCGTGGATCCCGTGGCGTGCGTGCCGCCGTTCGAGCCGTTGCCGCCGTTGTCACCGTTCGAGCCGCTGTCACCGGGGTCGGTGGGGTTCGTCGGGTCCGTCGGGTCGGTCGGGTCGGTCGGGTCCGTCGGGTCCGTCGGGTCGGTCGGGTCGGTCGGGTCCGTGGGATCCGTGGGGTCGGTCGGGTCCGTGGGATCCGTGGGGTCGGTCGGGTCCGTGTCGCCGAGCACATCAGTGAGCAGGTCATCGACGAGACCGGTGTTGTCGACGGCGTCGGTCAGGTTGTCGCCGGCGTGCTGCACGGTGTCGGTCACGGCACCCACGACGTCGCCACCGCTCAGCAGCTCGTCGACGATGCTGCCGGCATCGCCGACCGCGTCGTTCACAAGGCCGTCCATGACCTGGTCGGCGGTGTTGGCCGTCGCGTTCGTCACCGTGGTGCCGACGTCGGAACCGAGGTCGGACACCGTCGAGCCGAGGTCTTCGACCACGCCGTCCACGTCGCCGTCGAGCAGGTCGTCGATCGTGTTGTCGAGATTGTCGACGGCGTTGCCGACGAGCCCGCCCTCGACCAGGATGCCGTCGCCCACGACGTCGTTCAGGCCGGAGTCCTCACCGAGCAGGCCGTCGAGCAGGCCGCTTCCGGCAGTCGTGCCGGTGAGCCCGTCGAGCAGGTCGCCGACGGCGTCGGTCGCCGGCTCGAGCGCGCCGTCCTCGCCCAGGATCGGGTCGAGCACGCTGTCGCCGACGAGGCCGTCCACCAGGCCGTCGTCCTCGGTGAGGCCGGTCAGCAGGCCGTCGGCGTCATCCACCGGCGTGGCCGGGGTCGACGTCGGGCCGCCTTCGAGCGTCTGCTCCAGGGCGTCCTCCGCGAGGCCGGTCGTGTCGGTGGCATCCGCCGTGTTGTCGCCCAGGTCCTGCACGAGCGTGCCGAGGCCGGCGGCCGGGTCATCGCCGTTCAGGATGCCGACCACTTCGGTGATCGCGTCGGCCAGCACACCGTCGACGACCTGGTCATCGGTGTTGGCGGCGGCGGTCGTCACCGTCTGCCCGACATCCGCACCCAGGTCTTCGACCGTGGTGCCGAGGTCGGTGACGGCGGCCTCGACGTCACCGGCGGCGACGTCGTTCAGCACGGCGTCGCCGTTCGAGGCCAGGTTGCCGACCGTGCCGCCCTCGACGAGGGCGCCGTCGCCGACGACGTCGTTCGCCGCGCTGTCGTCGCCCGTGAGCGCCTCGGTGACCACGGTGCCCGCGGTCGTGCCCGTGACACCATCGACCACCGCGGCGACCGCGTCGGTCACGGGTGCCGCGGCACCGTCGTCGCCGAGGAGCGGGTCGACGATGCCGTCCCCGACGATCGAGTCGACGAGTCCGTTGTCGGCGACCGCCGACGACAGCACGTCCGGATCGATGGGAGTCTCGGCCGCGTTCGCGACCGTCGCGCCGAACAGCGTGATGCCGCCGGCGATGAGCGTGCCCAAGAGGGCGCGCTTGTAGAAAGTGCGCATGATGTTCCCCTTCATGGATTGATCGGTTCGCAGCGCGAGAGAAGACGCTCAGCGCTGCCTGGCACGCGTCGGCGTGCCGGAGCTGTGCCGTCAGGGCCGGCTCAGGTGAGCACGGGCGACGGCCGCGAGCCGATCAGTCGGGGGAGACGTCGGTGGATGCCACGGGCGCCGGAGGCGCGAGTTCGTCCTCGGGTCCTGCTCGACGCACCCAGGCACGGTCTGCATCGAGAGGATCGAGGGCGACGAACGCCCAGGCGCCGGGACCCGCACCGCCGGGTCCCGCAGAAGAAGACGCGGGGAGGCAGAGTCCGCCCCCGCTGCTCGTCGCCCCGCCCGTGCCCAGCGCGATGGCGGAGGAGGAGATGACAGCCTCGGGCGCCCCGGAATCCGCAGCACTGGCCGCGCTCCAGGTGCCACGGGCGACCACCGCCGACGACTGCGTCACGGCGGCGGCATCCGTCGGCCCGACGAGGACGGTGTCGACGACATCGACGTCCGCGGCGGGCTGATCGGAGGAATCGGAGGGCCCCGGAAGGCCGGGAACGTCGGGGAGGCCGGGAAGAGCAGGAAGCTCGATGCCGGTGCCGGGAAGGCCGGTCGACGGCTGGCCGATGGTGGAGCCCGTCTCGTCGACCGCATCGACCACACCGCCCACGACGCCGCCGAGCGTGTCATCGACCGTTCCGCCGAGATCGTTCACGGCGTCGTCGAGGCCGACTGCTGAGACGATGCCGCCGACCACGGGCACCTGCGTCACGATGTCGACGACGGGCTCCGTGATGCCGCTGACGACTCCCCCTGAGACCACCTGGGTGACGGGTGCCGTGACGGTGGTGACGGTGTTCGTCACGACGGCGCCGACGGACTGGACGACCTCGCCGACCGGCTGCTGGACTGGCGCCGGCGCGACGGCGACCACCGTGTTGACGGCGCCGGTGACAGCGGTCGTGGTGGCCGAGACGGTGCTGGTGACGGTGTCCGTGAGCGTCGAGGCGGTCGCGTCGACCGCCGAGGTCACGGCGCCGAGGGCACCCCCGAGCAGTCCGCCGTGGTCGTCGTCGTCAGCGTGCGCCTGTCCGAGCCCGAGGCCCAGGACGAGCGAGACGACGATCCAGGCGAACGCGGCGCCGGTCCCGATCAGGCCCAGCCGCACGATCCTCGGCAGCTGCGAGGTTGTGATCTCCACGTTCACCTCCCACGACGAATAAGCCGCACTCCCGGATTCGGATCGTGGAACGGCCGAACGGATCGTGCGTGAGGGTGCCTGGAGCTCCGAGGCTAGCGCGAGGTCCGTAGCCGTGTCCAGAGGCTCTTCCGTCGCGTACCGCTGTGACCCTTTCGCGCGCGGGGAGAATCCTGTGTCCCCGGAATTGTGCACAGGCCACGGCGTCACGCCAAACCTTCAACCTTGGGTTCAACCACGAATCCCTCCACAGGGTGTGGAATCGTGGATGCCTGATCAGAGGCACTTTCGGCGATATATCCCCCAGATACTCCGGTAGTTCTCCACAGAGTTTCTTCACAGGTGTCACGGCGTTTCTCTCAGGCTTTCCACACAGTTATCCACAGGGCGTGTTGCGAGTGTCGGAGGCCGTCCATAGCGTGGTCAACGGCCACCCGGGGGTGCATGCATACGCGCGCGTCCGGACGATGCAGCGAGCGAAAGGGGCGCCCCGCCTATGTCGATCGCCGACATCTCCGAAGAGCGCATGGGAGGCCCCCGAGAGGGCGGCCGCGGCGAGTACGAGCGCACTCCCCCGCACGACCTCCTCGCCGAGCAGAGCGCGCTCGGCGGAATGCTGCTCTCGAAGGATGCCGTCGCCGACGTCATCGAGACACTCCGCGGGACCGACTTCTACATCCCGAAGCACGAGCTGATCTTCGAGGCGATCCTCACCCTCTACTCGCACGGCGAGCCGACCGACGTCGTCGCCGTCACCGACGAGCTCATCAAGACCGGCGACCTGCAGCGGGCCGGCGGCGCGGACTACCTGCACACGCTCACCTCGATCGTCCCGACCGCGGCCAACGCCGGCTACTACGCGTCCATCGTGTCGGAGCGCGCGCTCCTGCGCCGTCTCGTCGAGGCCGGCACGCGCATCGTGCAGATGGGGTACTCGGGCCAGGGTGAGGCGCTCGACCTCGTCAACAACGCCCAGGCCGAGATCTACTCCGTCACGGGTGCCGAGCAGGCCGAGGACTACGTGCCGCTGACGATCGCGGTGGATGCCGCGGTCGAAGAGATCGAGGCCGCTCGTGGCCGCGACGGTCAGATGACCGGCATCCCGACCGGCTTCTCGGGTCTTGACCAGCTCACCAACGGTCTGCACCCCGGGCAGATGATCATCATCGCGGCGCGACCCGCGATGGGTAAGTCGACGCTCGCGCTCGACTTCGCCCGCTCGGCGGCGGTCAAACACGACATGCCCACGATCTTCTTCTCGCTCGAGATGGGGCGCAGCGAGATCGCGATGCGCCTTCTGAGTGCCGAGGGCGCGATCCCGCTGCAGTCCATGCGCAAGGGCACGCTCGACTCGCGAGACTGGACCACGGTCGCGGCGACGCGCGGCCGCATCAACGACGCGCCGCTGTACATCGACGACAGCCCCAACATGACGCTCGTCGAGATCCGCGCCAAGTGCCGGCGCCTCAAGCAGCGTGCCGGTCTCAAGCTCGTGGTGATCGACTACCTGCAGCTCATGACCTCGGGCAAGCGCGTCGAGTCACGACAGCAGGAGGTCTCGGAGTTCTCGCGTGCCCTGAAGCTCCTGGCGAAGGAGCTCCAGGTGCCGGTCATCGCGCTCTCGCAGCTGAACCGTGGTGCCGAGCAGCGCGCCGACAAGAAGCCCGCGCTGTCGGATCTGCGTGAGTCGGGCTCGATCGAGCAGGACGCCGACATGGTGGTGCTGCTGCACCGCGAGGCCGCTTACGAGAAGGACTCCCCCCGCGCCGGCGAGGCCGACCTCATCGTCGCCAAGCACCGCAACGGTCCGACCGACACCATCACGGTCGCGTTCCAGGGTCACTTCTCGCGCTTCACCGACATGGCGCCGGGCGACTTCGGGTAGTCGCTGGATCCCGCCGAGCTCAGGCGCAGGCCTCACGGTCCTCCGAGTTCTGACGACGTCAGCCGAGACCCATCGCCGCCAGCACGTCGGACCGGGTGCGGGTGAAGGCCCTCACCCATCCTTCGCTGCCTTCGCCGAAGCTGACGGCGAATGCGGTCGCATCGGCGTCATCGGCGAAGAGCCCTTCGACGGCGGCAGACAGGTCGGCCAGCGGGTCGACCTCTCCGTTCGGATCACCCAGTCCCGGGACGACGTACACATCCACTCTGTGCTGCTCGGCAACTGGCACGGCCGCGACGAGCGCGGCTTCCAGCACGTCCTCCGGCACCGCATACCGCTGGAACCCGTTGTCGATGAGGTCAGGCCTGTCGAGTTCGGTGAGGCCGGTCGGGTCTGCCGGCTCGATGCTCACTTGAACGTGCAGGTTGCACGCGCCTTCGCAGTTGTCGGCGGCCAGCTGGGCGACGGCACGCCAGGCGGGATCGACCGTGCCGACGCGTTCGAGTGCGGGCTGCATCGCGGTCAGCGCGTCGTCGACCTCGGAGCGGCTCGCATTCGCCGGATCGTCGAACGGCGAACGGCTGTCGAGCAGCGGCCCCATGAAGCAACCCGTCGTCATGACGGCAGTGGTCACCGCGATCAGTGCCATCGCGAGGGCCCGGGACGATGTGCGCATACGCTCCGATCGGAAGGTTCCAGCGGTCGGTGGACTTCGCCGACCCACCCTACGGCGAAAGCGCACCACGCACGGGCGGACCGAGCCTGCAGACGGTGTTCCGGTGCGCCATGATCGAGGGGGCGAACCGCCGCCGGCCGGTGCAGAAGCGAGGCCCTGACCTCCGCGCCGATGAGGCTCGCCGACGGGACGCGGAGTGACATGGAGCGCGCATGTATCGGATGATCCTGCCGGAGACCCTGCCCGACGTGGTGGCCGCGGAGGCTGAAGCCGACGCGCGAGCCTTCGAAGCGGATGCCGCCGCCGCACGAACCCGCGCGGACTACGGCAGAGTCTCGCGGTGGCTGTGGGGACTCCTCGGCACGGCCGGCACGGCCATCGCGATGCTTCTCGTCGCGGGCGCCGTGAACATGGCGACCGCCGGCGGCGCCGCCATCGCGTCCGCGCTCTCCGCGAGCATCCTGATCCTCGTCGCGCTCGTTGCGGGCACCCCATCGGGCTGGCTGCTGCTGAGCCTGCATCGCTCGGGTCGCCGGCTCGCGCGGGCCGCCGGGTACTGGGCCGCGCTTCCCCACCTTCAGGGCCTGCGCGCCCCCAGGCGCGGCGACTGGTTCGCCGTGCGGTTCCTCGGATTCTCGGCCGACCTCTTCCTGCGACTGACCACGTCCGCGCTGGCCGGGCTGGTCGCGATCTTCGCCGCATCCGTCGGCGTCCGCAGTGTCGTCATCGCAGCGCCGGCGTGGGAGCTCACGCTATGGCTGGGGTGGGCCGTGCTGTTCGGAACGGTCTGCGTCGGCCAGTTCGGCGGGGTCCAGCGCATTCAGAACGGCCACCTCGCGCGCGATCCGCAGACCGCTTCCAGGGTGACGAGATCGAGGTGATTCGGCGACGGGACACACCGGTGCCCCGTCGCGGCGTCGCCGACGGTCAGCCGGAGACGGCGATCGCTCCCGCCACCAGCATCGCGACCGCCCCGATGAGGACGATCGCCGTCACGACGAGGGCATAGACGAACAGTCCTGCGCTCCTCGCGGACCTCGCGAGGAAGGCGGCGACAAGGGCGATCGCGCCGAACAGGAGCAGCGCGAATCCGAGGATCCACGTGAACACGACGTTGATCATGTTCGAACCCGTGGACCACGCCGATCCCAGCGGCTCTGCGTGGGCGACGGCGACGAGCGCGACCGGGGTGAACACGAGCCCGAACAGCAGCATCACCGACGAGATCACGGCGGACCCCACCTTCTTCGCGCCGTTCGGTGACCGCGGCGGTGCCGCCGGGGGCCAGGGTGCTGCGGGGTCGGTCGTCATCCGCCCAGGGTATCCAGCCGGCTCGCCGGTGCGTCGCGGCGATCTACGCTGGAGCGATGCGCGAGTTCTTTCGGGGGGCGGGGATGCTCGTCCGGGGGTTCGCGTACTGGGGGCGGCGTCCGGGGCTCATGCTGCTCGGTCTGGTGCCGGCGCTCATCGTCGGCCTGCTGCTGCTCGGCGGGCTGATCACGCTCGGTGCCTTCCTCCCGGGCCTGACCGAGGCGCTCACCCCCTTCACCGACGGCTGGCCGTCGGTGTGGGCGACGGTCGTGCGCATCACTATCGGGACCGCCGTGGTCGGCGCGGCGCTCGTACTGGTCGCGATCTCGTTCACCGCGCTGACGCTCCTGCTCGGCGAGCCCTTCTACGAGCGCATCTGGAGGGCGGTCGAGGCGGGCGAGGGCGATGACAGCATCGACGCCCCGTACGGGTTCTGGCGCTCGATCGGCGACGCGCTGTCGCTGTTCGGGCGGGGCGTCTTGATCGCCGTCCTCGCTCTCGCGCTGGGTTTCATCCCCGTCGTGGGAGGAGTGCTGAGCGCGATCGTCGGCGTCACCCTCACCGGGTGGGTCGTCGCCGACGAGCTGAGCTCGCGAGGACTCACCGCGCGCGGGCTGAGCGCCGTCGAACGCCGGAGGCTTCGGCGCGGGCACGCGGCGCGTGTGCTCGGCTTCGGTGTCGCGACGCAGTTGTGCTTCCTCGTCCCGCTGGGGGCCGTCGCGTCGATGCCTGCCGCGGTCGCCGGCTCGACGCTGCTCGCTCGCTCGCTGCTGGAGTCGCATCCCGCCGGAGCGAGGGAGTGACCGTGCCGGACAGGCCAGAGATCGTCTGCATCTGCGGCTCGACCCGGTTCGCCGACGAGATGCGCGAGGCGAACCGCGTGCTGACGTTCGCCGGGATCATCGTCCTGGCGCCGGGCGTGTTCGCCCACGCGACCGCCGAGCCGATCACCGATGAGCAGAAGACCGCGCTGGATGCCCTGCACCTCCGCAAGATCGACCTCGCCGATCGCGTGCTGGTCGTCAACCCCGGCGGATACATCGGCGAGTCCACGAGACGAGAGATCGCGTACGCCGAGGCCACCGGCAAGCCGGTCTCGTTCACGCATCCCGCCTGACCGGGCCTGTGTCGGCGGGCCGACTCAGCGGCGGCCTCGCCGACGGTGCTCCTCCACGGCGATGACGTTGTCGACGAGCTGGGCGGCCGCGGCATCCACATCCTCCGGCAGTGCGCCGAGCATGGTGCCGAGCGAGACGGGGGCGATGAGGAGACTGAGCAGGTCCATCGGAGTGAGCCGGGTCGCCCCGCCCGCGTCGAGCATGCGCTGGAACTGCTCCATGCGGGGCTCGACGAGGCTCGGCAGGGCGGCGGCGCCGACGTCGGGGTTCTCGGCTGCAGCCGCCAGGGCGTGCAGGAAGCTGAGTCCGCCCGGGCGTGTGGCGTCGCCGATGAGCTGCGTCGTGTACGCCGTGAGGTCGGCTCGCAGGTCGCCGGTGACGGGGATGGGCGACCGCTCGTTCACATCGGCGAGGGCCACGTCGATCAGCAACGCCTCAGGAGTGCGCCAGCGCCGGTAGATGGTGGCGGCGTGGACGCCGGAGCGTTCGGCGACGGAGGGGATGCCGGGCATCGCCTCGCCCGTCTCGGCGATCAGCTCGCGCACCGCCGCCAGCACCGCTGTGCGCGTGCGCGCGGTGCGCCCGCCCGGCCGGGTCGTGCCCACGGCCTGCAGCGCCGATCCGTCGGGGGATGCCTCAGGGTTCGGGCCGGCGGAGGGCGCGGGTGTATCCATGGCTCGAGTCTAACGCGAAGCATGTTGCGCGAAGCGGAGAGAAGGTCTACCGTGCATAACGCGAAGCAATTCGCGTGAACAGGAAGAGGATGCACATGTCACGGGTGCTCATCGTGGGCGCGGGCATCGGCGGGGATGCGCTCGCCGTCATGCTCGACCGGCAGGGCTGGGACGTCACCGTCGTCGAGATCGCACCGGCGCTGCGATCCGGCGGCCAGACCGTCGACCTGCGCGGCGACAGCGGCGGGGTGCTGGCCGACCTCGGCCTGCTCGACGAGTGCCGCGCGCAACTGGTCGATCAGCGAGGTCTCGCGTGGATCGATGCGACGGGGCGCCACCTCGTCGAGATGCCGGTCGAGGCCTTCGGCGGCGCCGGGTTCGTGTCGACCGAGGAACTGCTGCGCACCGACCTCGCGCGCACCCTGCACTCCGCGTCGGGTCCGCGCACCGTGCACCGGTTCGGCGACACCGTCACCGACCTCTCGCCGCACGAGGGCGGCGTCACGGTCGCGTTCCGTCAACACGCCCCCGAGGAGTTCGACCTCGTCGTCGGAGCCGATGGCGCACACTCGCGCGTGCGGGCGCTGGTGTTCGGGCCGGAGGAACGGTTCCGTCGCCCGCTCGGTCTCGCACATGCGTGGTTCACGCTGCGCGAGGAGCCGGGCACGCCAGGAGTCGACGGCTGGTTCCTCATGCACAACGCCGTCGGCGCCCGCGTGGTCGAGGCACGGCCGGGGCATCCCGGCGAGCAGGAAGTGGGATTCACGTTCCCCGCCGACGCGCTGCCGGCGCGCGACGACCGGGCGGCGCGGTTCGCGCTGCTCGACGAGATGTTCGCCGACACCGGCTGGCGCACCCGAGAGCTGCTCGCGGCAGCCCGGCGTGCGGAGGACTTCGCCCTCGACACGTACGACCAGGTCGTCATGGACACCTGGCACGACGGCCGCATCGTGCTGCTCGGCGACAGCGCGTGGTGCGCCAGTCCGCTCAGCGGACTCGGCACCGCGCTTGCATTGCAGGGCGCCGCGTCGCTCGCCCGCGTGCTCGGCGACCATACGCCGCAGCGGATGGATGCCGCACTCGCCGCGTACGAGGCATCCATGCGCCCGCGGGCCGAGGCCGCGCAGCGGATGTATCCGGGCCGGGTGCGGTCGTTCGCCCCTCGCACGCGCCGTGGCATCCGCATGATGCTGCTGGTGATGCGTGTGCTGCAGACGCGACCCGTCGCCGCGGTGATCGGCCGGCTGATCGCGGGGTACGGCCGCGCCGAAGCCGAGAGCGCCCCCGCCCCTACAGTGGTGACATGACCCGTCGCCTCGATGGCAGCGCCGGCGACGCCGACTACGGCGCGATCGGCGCGGGGTACACGACCTACCGGCAGCCCGATCGGCGGATCCTCGCTGCGATCGTCGAGGCGTTCGGCGGGGCGCGGACGATCGTGAACGTCGGCGCCGGCGCGGGGTCGTACGAGCCGGTGGATCGCGAGGTCACCCCGGTCGAGCCGAGCGCCTCGATGCGCGCGCAGCGCCCCTCGGCCCTCGCTCCGGCGGTCGATGCGACGGCAGAGGCGCTGCCGTTTCCCGACGCGTCGTTCGACGCGGCGCTCGCGTCGTTCACGGTGCACCAGTGGGCAGACCTCGAGGCGGGGCTGGGCGAGCTGCGCCGGGTCACGCGAGGCCCGGTCGTGGTGCTGACGTGCGACCCCGCGGCACTCGACCGGTTCTGGCTGGCGGAGTACGCGCCGGAGGTGATCGCGACCGAGGCGTCGCGGTACCCGACGCCTGCCCGGATCGCCGCGGCGCTCGGCGGCCGGGTCGAGGTCGTGCCCGTCCCCATCCCGCTCGACTGCACGGACGGGTTCGGCGAGGCGTACTACGGTCGCCCCGAAGCGCTGCTGGACGCCGGCGCCCGGCGCGCCAACTCGGCCTGGAGCTTCGTCGGACCCGACGTGGAGGAGCGCTTCGTCCGGGCGCTCGCCGCCGACCTGGCGAGCGGGACCTGGGACGCGCGGTGGGGTGCCCTGCGCTCCACCCCCGAGTTCGACGGGTCGCTGCGGCTGATCGTCGCTCAGCCGCAGCCGAGGTAGGTGCCGGCCTTCTCAGGTTCGCGCAACTCGCCCGCACAGGAGGGGGCGCGGAAGGCGGCATCCCCTCGTAGTCTGTGGCCATGGCTCTCGCGCACTCGCCGATCCTGACCGTCACGCCCAACCCCGCGCTCGATGTGTCGACGTCGACACCGCGCGTCATGCGCGAGAGCAAGATGCGCTGCGGGCCGACGCGGCTCGATCCGGGCGGTGGCGGCGTCAACGTCTCGCGGGTCGTGCGCAACCTCGGCGGGCGCTCGCTGGCCGTCTACACGGCAGGCGGCCCGACCGGGCAGGCCTACCGGCAGCTGCTCGATCGCGAGGGCATCGCCAGTCGCATGGTGGGGATCGCGGATGCCACCCGCGAAGGCTTCACCGTCGACGAGACGCTCACGGGCGAGCAGTTCCGGTTCGTGCTGCAGGGGCCCGACCTGTCCGAGCCGGAGTGGCGTGCGCTGCTGTCGGCGGTCGCGGACGACTTCCCGGTCGGAGGGTACGTCGTGAACAGCGGCAGTCTGCCGCAGGGCGTGCCGGCCGACCTGTACGCGCAGATCGCCCGTGTCGCCCGCGACCACGACACCCGGTGCGTCGTCGACACATCGGGAGAGGCGCTCCAGGCCGCCCTCGACGAAGGCGTCTACCTCATCAAGCCCAGCAAGCGCGAGCTGCGCGAGCTGGTCGGCGCCCCCGAGTCCGACGAGATCGGACTCATCGAGGCTGCCCGCGAGCTCGTCGGCCGCGGCTCGTGCGAGGTCGTCGCGCTCACGCTCGGCGGCGCCGGCGCGGTGCTCGTCACCGCCGAGGGCGCGCTGCGCCTGCCCACTCCCCAGGTCGAGGTGCAGAGCACCGTCGGCGCGGGTGACAGCTTTCTCGGCGCCCTCGTGCTGCGGCTCGCACAGGGTCGCTCGCTGGTCGACGCGTTCGTCTCGGGCGTCGCGGCCGGCTCCGCGACGTCGTCGCTGCCCGCAACAGACCTGTGCCGTGCCGAGGACGTCGAGCGGCTGGAGCAGGGCCTCGAGCCCACGCCCGTGTGACGGAGGGGACGCCGACGCGCAGCGCCGTCAGTGCCGTCGAGGGCTGACCCGTCGGCATCCGCCCACTCCTCCTCCGGCACGCACTCGAAAGGACCCTTCGTGACGAACACCCCCGACCTCGCCCTCGACACCCGCCCCGCCGGAGATGCCGCACCGTGGTGGCGTCAGGCCGTCGTCTACCAGATCTATCCGCGCAGCTTCGCCGATGCGAACGGCGACGGGATCGGCGACCTGCCCGGCATCACGTCGCGCATCGACTACTTGAGCGAGCTCGGCATCGACGCGGTGTGGCTGAGCCCGTTCTACCCGTCGGCGCTCGCCGACGGCGGGTACGACGTCGCCGACTACCGCGACGTCGACCCGCGCCTGGGCAGCCTCGAGGACTTCGACCGGATGCTGGCGGCCCTGCACGAGCACGGCATCAAGGTCGTCGTCGACATCGTGCCCAACCACACGTCCGACCAGCACGTCTGGTTCCAGGAGGCGCTGGCCGCCGGGCGCGGATCGGCCGCGCGCGAGCGGTACATCTTCCGCGAGGGCAGCGGGCCGGACGGCGCCGAGCCGCCCACGGACTGGCTGTCGGTGTTCGGCGGATCGGCGTGGGAGCGTGTCACCGAGCCCGACGGCTCGCCCGGGCAGTGGTACCTGCACAACTTCGCGAAGGAGCAGCCCGACCTCGACTGGGACCACCCCGAGGTGCACGAGGATTTCCTCACCACGCTGCGCTTCTGGTCGGACCGTGGGGTCGACGGATTCCGGATCGACGTCGCGCACATGCTCACGAAGGACCTCACCGAACCCCTCCCCTCGCGTGATCAGCTGGCGCTGATCCCGCAGGACGGCAACCATCCGCTCATCGACCGCGACGACGTGCACGAGATCTACGCCGAGTGGCGCGCGGTGTTCGACTCGTACGACCCGCCGCGCACCGCCGTAGCCGAGGCGTGGGTGCACCCGACGCGCATCCACCTGTATGCGCGGCCGGAGAGCCTCGGGCAGGCGTTCAACTTCGACCTGCTGGTCGCGGACTTCGACGCCGGACAGTTCCGTCGCATCATCTCCGACAACCTCGCGCTGGCCGCGCAGTCCGGTTCGTCGAGCACGTGGGTGCTGTCCAACCACGACGTCGTGCGCCACGCGACCCGCTACGGCCTGCCGAACACGGCGGACGCCGACGGCAGGCGGCACGACGACGAGCGCCCCGGCGGCGCGTGGCTGCTCTCGGGCGGCACGGAGCCCCCGCTCGACCGCGCGAAGGGTCGGCGTCGCGCCTCGGCTGCGACGCTGTTCCTGCTCGGCCTGCCGGGATCGACGTACCTGTACCAGGGCGAGGAGCTCGGGCTGCACGAGGTCGTCGAGATCGAGGCATCCGCCCGTCAGGATCCGACGTTCTTCCGTACGGCGGGAGCCGAGATCGGACGGGATGGATGCCGCGTCCCGCTGCCCTGGCGTGCCGACGGCGCCGCGTTCGGGTTCGGGTCCGACGGATCCCATCTGCCGCAGCCCGAATGGTTCGGCCGCCACGCCGTCGATGTCGAGGAGGCCGATCCGGACTCGACGCTGGCGCTGTACCGCCGGGCGCTGCTGCTGCGGCACGAGCTGCAGACGGACGAGCGCCTGGAGTGGCTGGAGACGGGCCGAGCCGACGTGCTCGCCTTCGCCCGTCCCAACGGATGGCGGGTGGTGACGAACTTCGGCGTCGCACCGTACCCGCTCGACGAGGGCGAGGTCGTCCTGGCCAGCGGTGACACGCCCGCCGGGGTCGTCGCCGGCGAGACGACGGTGTGGCTCGCGCCGGCCCGGTCTCGTTCAGCCGACGGGGAGTAGGTCGACCACCCACGCGTGGCACGTGATCGGGACGCCCTTCGGATATTCGAAGGGCACCGGTCCCGTGTTCGTCATGCCCGCCTTCGCGCAGATGCGGTTCGAGGGGCCGTTGTCGATCCGCGGGAAGGCGTAGAGCAGGCGGCGATCGACGGTCGCGCGCGTACGGGCATCCTCGATGCACAGGGCCAGCGCTGCGGCGCCGTGGCCACGCCCCTGGAATGCCGGGTGCACGGACCAGCCGGCTTCGAAGACCGGCGTATCGTCGTGCAGTCGCGGCCAGTACCCGACCGATCCGATCGGCTCACCGTCGGCCAGGATCGCGAAGAACCACGTCTCGTCGTTGGCCCAGCCGTCGAGGATCACCTGGTGTCGTCGCTCCACCTTGTCGGCGGTCTCGGGGCCGCCGAGATAGACCGTCATCTCGGGCGCGTTGTTGGCGACGAGGATGCCGAGGTCGGCATCCGTCCACGGGCGGAGCGTGATGATCGAGGTCACGCTGACACGCTACGCCGGAGCGCCGACAACACGAGCGGCGGTGCTGTCGGGTCCTGACTCACGCGGGCGGCGAGGCTCGCAGCGCGGACGCGATGCGGACGGATGCGGCGGCCAGCACGTGCTCCGGCTGCCCGCCGTAGTGCAGGACGAGACCGGAGCGCGGTGCTGCGTCGGCGTACAACTGCGACAGCGGCTGCACCGCGACTCCCTCCGCGGCGAGTCGCGCGGCGAGCTCCACGTCGTCGGCGTCCGCGGCGTCGACGAGGAGGTGCAGTCCCGCGGCGACACCGCCGATCCGCATGTCAGGCAGGCCGGCGCGCAGTCCGGCCACGAGCGCGTCGCGGCGACGACGGTGCCGGACCCGGACGGTCCGCAGGTGCCGCTCGATCACGCCGCGGCGCAGCAGCAGGGCCAGTGCGAGCTGCGGGATCGCCGGTGGTCCCAGGTCGGTCGCCCGCCGGAGGTCGAGCAACTCGGCGTGCAGCCCCGCGGGCGGGACGAGCCAGCCCATCCGGAGCGCGGGAGCCAGCGTCTTGGACAGGCTCGAGGTGTACGCGACCCGTCCGGGTTCGGCGGGCTGGAGCGCGCGCACCGGGCGGCGGTCGTAGCGGTGCTCGGCGTCGTAGTCGTCCTCGACGATCAGGCCGTCGACCGTGCGAGCCCAGCCGAGCAGCCCGCGGCGGCGCTCGGGCGCGAGCACGACGCCGGTCGGGTACTGATGCGCGGGAGTCACGACGGCGGTGCGCGCACCGGTCGTCGCCAGGGCATCGACCTGGATCCCGTCCTCGTCGACCGCGACGCCGTCGAGGTGCGGCATCCATCGCCTGAGCAGGAGGCGCGAGCCGGCGGCACCGGGATCCTCCAGCGCCACCGAGCGCTCGCCGCGGGCCGCGAGCACCTGCGCGAGCAGACTGAGCGAACCCGCGACGCCGCCGGTGACGAGGATGAGGTCGGGGTGCGCCACAACCCCGCGCGAACGCGCGAGCCACTCGGCCAGGGCGGTGCGCAGCTCGGGCGCGCCCGCGGGGTCGGGGTACCCGAGCTGTGCGACGGTCGCGGCCTCCAGCACCTCGCGCTCGGCCCGCAGCCACGCGGCGCGGGGGAAGGCGGTCACGTCGGGCACGCCGTGCGCGAGATCGATGAACGGCGCGGCGGTCGGGCATGCGGAGGTCGCGGGGTTCATTCCGTCCGCGGCATGCATCGTCTCGGGTCGCGCCGCGACCCGGATTCCGCGACGCGGTTCGGCGACGAGCAAGGTCTCCTCGACCAGGCGCTGGTACGCCTCGACGACCGTGCCCCGGGCGCAGCCGAGGTCCACGGCGAGGGCACGACTGGCCGGCACGTATGAGCCGACAGCGAGCGTGCCATCGGTGATCGCGGCACGCAGCCGAGCAGTCAACCAGTCCGCGCGTCGCACCCGCGGCGCATCTCCGGGGTCGAGTCCGAGGATCACTGGACCAGATTATCGACCCCTCGGTGGCCCTGGTCAGTGAACCAGACCGACGCCACGTTGGAGGCATGCGCACCAAGCCCGCCGCTCTCAGCGGCATCCTCGCCATGGCCCTCACGGGCAGCAGCGTCGCCGTGATCGGCGCGACCGGCGCCCTGCCTTCGTTCTCGCTGCAGGCCGCCCGCTATGCGCTCGCCGCGACCGTCGTCGCGGCGGCACTGGGGTGGCGCGTAGGCCGCACCGGCGCCGGTCTGCCACGACCGGCGCTCGCCGACGTCGGGTGGGCGGTCGCGGGGGCCGCGGTGGGACTCGTCGGGTTCAACCTCGTGATGCTGGTCGGCGTCCGCCACGCAGAGCCCGCCGTGCTCGGCTCGGCGGTCGCCTGCATACCGCTCGTGCTCGCCGTCGCGGGGCCGCTGGCGGCCGGACGAGCGCCCTCGGGGCGGCTCGTGGTGGGCGGGCTCGTCGTGTCGGCGGGCGCTGTGCTCGTCACCGGGTGGGGTCGCACCGACGCGGTCGGCGTGCTGTGCGCGGTCGGGCTCGTCGTGTGCGAGGCGGCGTTCACGCTGTGCGCCGGGCGCGGCGCCGCCCGTCTCGGCTCCGTGGCCTACACCCTGTGGACGTGCATCGTCGCGGCCGCCGCGTTCGGCGCACTCGCCGTCGTGGTCGAGCGGCCGGACGCTGCCGCGCTGCTGCGGAGCATCGTGCCGGTCCTCTACCTCGGCCTCGCCGTCACCGCCGCCGCGTTCGTGCTGTGGTTCGCCGCGGTCGCCCGGCTCGGCGCCGACCGCGCCGGGCTGTGCGCGGGGGCCGCGGCGCCGGCATCCGTCCTCACCGCGATGCTGCTGGGCGCACCAGCGCCGGCACCGCTCGTAGGGGCGGGCCTGATGCTGATCGTCGCGGGCCTCGTCATCGGCTTCCGCTGGACCGCCGCGAGGTCCGACGAGTCCGCCGCGCCCACGTTCGATGAACGACGCCCGTCGCCCCGGGCCGGGGTTATGCGCCGCCGGACACCGGCCTAGGCTCGGGCGCGAGGCAGCCGCACGACCGAGGTTCCCACGCGAGAGGCGGGGAACCGCCCGCGAAGGAGGCTCGGATGCAGACCTTGACGATCGACTTCATCATGTCGCTCGACGGCTACGGCGCCGCGGAGGGATGGCCGGGCTGGTGGGGCCTCGAAGGTCCCGACTACCTGGGCTGGCTGGAGCAACTGCCCGACCAGGACGCGCCGATCCTCATGGGGGCGACCACCTACCGGGTGATGTCCGAGCTCACGGCCGGAGGCGAAGAGGGCACCGACGTGCTCGACGACGTGCAGAAGTACGTGTTCTCGTCGACGCTCGAAGACCCGTTGACGTGGCAGAACTCCACCCTCGTGCGCGAGGATGCGGCCGTGTTCGTCCGGCGGCTCAAGGAGGAGTCCGACCGCCCGCTGCGCACACTCGGCAGCGTGTCGCTGTGCCGGTCGCTGCTGACGGCGGGGCTCGTCGACCGCTATCGCGTCGTGGTGTTCCCCGTGATCACGGGCGCGACCGGGCAGGAGCGCATCTTCGACGGCTACCCCGACGTGCGGCTCGACCTCGTCGAGGCGCGCACGTTCGACCGCCGCAGCCAGCTGCTGGAGTACGTGCCGACGGTGCTCGACCGGCCGCCGCTCGGCTGACCGCCCAGCCGCGGAGCGTAGGCTCTGCCCGTGCGTGCGATCGTCCATCACGAGTTCGGCGACCCGGCCCAGGTGCTCGGCGTCGAAGACCTGCCCCTCCCCGAGCCCGGACCCCGCGAGGTGCGCCTGCGCATCCTGCTGGCTCCCATCCACAACCACGACCTGTGGACCATCCGCGGCACCTACGGCTACAAACCCGAGCTGCCCGCCCGGACCGGCACCGAGGCGGTCGGCATCGTCGATGCGATCGGCGACGAGGTCGAGGGCATCGCCGTGGGTCAGCGCGTGGCCACCGGCGGCACGTTCGGCGTGTGGGCGGAGTACGCGATCGCCAAGGCCGGCGCCGTCGTGCCGGTGCCCGACGGCATCCCCGACGAGGTCGCGGCCCAGCTCATCTCGATGCCCTTCAGCGCGATCTCGCTCGTCGACTTCCTCGGGGTGGGCGAGGGCGACGTCATCGTCCAGAACACGGCCAACGGCACGGTGGGGCGCCTCGTGGCCCAGATCGGCGCGAGCCGCGGCATCCACGTCATCGGCATCGTGAGAAGAGAGGCGGATGCCGCAGAGCTGGCCGCCGCCGGCATCCCGGACGTCGTCGCCACCGCCGATGCGGGCTGGCGCGAACGGGCGCTCGAGCTCGCCGGCGGCCGGCCCATCCGCGCCGCCGTGGACTCGGTCGGCGGCTCCGCGTCGGGCGATCTGCTGCACCTGCTGGGCGAGGGCGGCACGCTCGTGTCGTTCGGCGCCATGGCGTCGGACCGCATGGAGCTGTCGTCGGGCGACCTGATCTTCAAGCAGGCGATCGTCAAGGGCTTCTGGGGCAGCAAGGTGTCGGCGGCGATGCCGTCCGAGACGCGGCAGGCGCTGTTCGGCGAGCTGTTCCAGCTGGTCGGCAGCGGCCGGCTGACCCTCCCGGTCGACAGCATCCACTCGTTCGACGACGTGCGCGCCGCGGTCGAGGCGGGCGCGCGCCCCGGCCGCGTGGGCAAGGTGCTGCTGCGCCCCTGAGCCCGTGCTCCGGGTGCCGCGACACGCGGGTTCGCGGTGGTGGATGCCGCGTGTCGTGCCACCCGAACGCCTCGGGGACGGACCCGAGGGCTTAGGTCCGGTCGGCGCCGAGCTCGACTCGAAGTCCCGAGTCCGTGCTCGGGATCCTCTGACCCGTCTCAGCCGGGCTGGACGCCGCTGACCGCCCCCGCGTCGGCCACGAGATACGTGCCGCCCCCGCTGACGACGAGACCGTCGGCGCCGAGGCGCAGCACCTCGTTGACCAGTCCGCCGGTGTGGTTCCGGTAGTTGATGACGATCAGGTCGACGCCGGTGTAGACGTCGACGACCTCGAACCGCAGGTCGGGGATGCGCTCGATGCCGACCGCCCAGTAGGCGCGGATCGCCGCCTTGCCGCGCAGCACGCCTTCCGATTCGGGCAGCAGCTGGGCGGCGACCGGTGACGAGAATTCCGCGTCATCGGCGAAGTGCGCGAGCACGCCGTCGAGATCGTGGGCGTTCCATGCGTCGACCCATTGCTGCGCGAACCGGCGTGCTTCGGTGATCTCCACCTCCTCACCGTAACGGGGGACGTGGGCTAGCGTGGTGGCACCGGATGCAGGAGGACCCGTGCGTGCATCTCTGAAGCTCGTCGTCGTGTCGGCGGCTGTCGCAGCCCTCGTGAGCGGCGGCACCGTGACCGCTGTCGCTGCGCCGCCGCCGGCGGATCCGTTCCCCGTGGAGGAGCCGTTCGCGGGCTCGTTCACGAGCGACCAGTGGGTGCTGCCCGACGACGCGAACAACGCCACGGAGCTGCTCCCGACGGGACTGCGGCTGACGAACGCCGTCACCGGCGGCACCGGCAACGCGACCCTCGCGCAGCCGTTCCGCTCCGATGTCGCGTTCCACGCCGAATTCGACTACCAGGCGTTCGGCGGCGGCAATCCCGGTGACGCCTTCACGTTCTTCCTCATGGACGGCGCGCAGGCCCCCAATCTGGGCATCGGCGGCGGCGCCGCCGGCTACGCGGGCATGCAGGGCGGGTACGTCGCCGTCGGGTTCGACAACGCCGGCAACTTCAGCGCCGACAACTTCGCCCCGTTCAACGTCGGCGCCCCGAACCACGTCGTGCTGCGCGGCGGCGCGGCGACGCCGAACGCGCCGCAATGGCCCGTGCTCGCCATCGAGCCCGCGACCATCCAGACCGACGGCGTGACGCCGCGGCACGTCGCGGTCACCGTCGCGCCGTCCGGCGCCGACAGCATCCTGCTGACGGTCGTGGTCGACGGGGCGACGCTGTTCGACGCCGTCGACGTGCGCACGATCGCCCCCGCGGCGGATGCGGGCGCCGGCATCCCGGCCCGTCTGCAGCCGGCGCGGCCGGCCACGTTCGCGCTCGGCTTCTCGGCCGGGACCGGCGGCGCGACCGACAACTACGACATCACGAACCTCGTCGCCACGGCGGCCGCAGACCTGGCGATCACGAAGACCGGCCCGGCGAGCGTCGAGCCCGGCACGACGGGCACGTGGACAATCGTCGTCGCGAACGACGACACCAATCCCGTCGAGGGGGCGACCGTGACCGACTCCGGGCTGCCGGCGGGGATGACGGATGCCGCGTGGACCTGCACCGCGACCGCCGGGGTCTGCCCCGCCGACGCCGGCATCGGCTCTGGTCCGTGGGCCGTCGACCTCGAGCGCGGCGGCACCGCGACCTTCGTCGTGACCGGCACGGTCCCCGATGCGTCGGCGGGCTCGACGATCGTGAACACGGCGAACGTCGCCGCCCCTGCGGACCGCACCGAGACGGATCTCGCCGACAACACCTCCGTGTCGACGACGATCGTGCCGGCCTTCCCGGACCTCGCGGTCTCGACCGCGCTCTCGACACCGGCGCCGCTCATGTACGGGCAGAGCGCGACCTGGTCGGTCGACGTCGAGAACATCGGCGCCGGCGACGCGCCCGGTTCGACCGTCGCGATCGCCCTCCCGGCCATCCTGGACCCGGCGAGCGTGACCGCGCCGCCCGGATGCACCCTCACCGGCTCGACGCTCACGTGCGTGCTCGGCGACCTCATCGCGGGCGCGGCGACGCAGCTGACCGTCACCGGTGACGCGACCGCGGATCTCGCCGTCTGCACCGACGAGACCGCGACCCTCACGGCCGACGCGGCGACCACACGGCGCGAGCTCGTCGTCGCCAACAACTCGGCCACGGTCTCGACGCCCTGCGTCGTGCCGGTCGACCTCGCGATCGCGAAGGCCGCGAACACGGGCGTCACCGTGGGCGGCACCGTCGTGTGGACGGTGACCGTCTCGAACGCCGGCCCCGTCGCGGCACCGCAGACCGCGATCTCGGACGCGCTGCCGGCATCGGCGGAGTGGACCTGCACCGTTTCGGACGGCTCGGCCTGCGACGCCGCCGCGGGCACGGGCCCCGTCGACGTGACGGCCACGATCCCCTCCGACGGCTCCGCGACCGTCGTGGCGCGGGTGCCTGCCTCCGCCGCAGGCACGGTCACGAACACCGCGTCGCTCACGGCGTGCGACGCCTGCGTCGACGCGTCGACCGACGACGACACCGCCACGGCGACCGCAGTGATCTCCGCAGTCCCCGACGGCGGAGGCTCCGACGGCGGCGGTTCCGACGGCGGCGGCTCGGACGCCGGACTCCCTGCGACCGGGGGCACGGCGTCCGTCGTGCCCGTCGTGCTCGCCGGGCTGCTGCTCGCACTCGGCGCAGGGCTGATCGCTCTGCGGCGCCGAGCCGCGCGGGGCTGACGAGCGCCGGATGACGGCATCCCACCCGCAACGCCCATCGCGGGCAGGCTGACGCGCACCTCCTCGCCCGCGTCCGCGGAGATCACCGCGTCAGCCGTTGCCGCGACCGTTCCCGCCGTTGCCGTTGCCGTTGCCGTTGCCGTTGCCCGGATCGGTCGTCGTGTCATCGGGCGGAGGGGCCGGGGTGGTGGATGGCGGCTTGGCCCGGCCACGACTCACCAGCTCCGGGGGCGGCTCGGGGAAGCCTCCGCCGGGGTAGAGCTGATCGGCCGTGAGCTGGATGTCCTTGACCAGCGGCAATCGGATGGCCGACAGCAGCCGGCCGTTGAACGAGGTGTGGAACAGGTCGCCGAAGCCGTCGGTGTTGCCGACCCACGCCGCCGTGGTGACGCGGGTGTTCGACTGGACGAACCAGGTCTGGTACTGCTCGTGCGTGCCGGTCTTGCCGATCGTCGGCGTGCCGTCGCCCGGGTTGCCGGCGGCGCCCGTCCCTCCCGCGCGGGTGACTCCCTGCAGCGCGAAGTCGGCCGCGGCGGCCACCCCGGGGCTGACGGCCTGGGTGCAGCGGTCGCCAGGCACGGGGAGCTCGGTGCCGTCGGCATCCACCACTCGTTCGATCGCGCGGGGGATGCAGTAGACGCCGTTGTTCGCGATCGCGGCGTAGGCGGCGGCCAGCGCGACCGGCGCGATGTTGTTCGTGCCGATGATCGCCGCCGCGCCGTCGATGTCGACGGGCGTCCCGTCGCCGCGGGTCACGCCCAGGCGCGCCGCGACGTCCTCGATGTCGCAGAGGTCGAGCTGCTCGGCCATGCCGAGGTAGCCGCTGTTCAACGACTGCGCGGTGAACTGCATCGGCGTGCCGGTGTACCCCTTCACGCCCCCGAAGTTGCGGACGATGTGCTTCTCGCGATTGATCCACGCGCCCTCGCACCGGTCGGCCAGCCGCGGGATCAGCCGCAGGCTGCCGTTGACGCTCTGGTAGAGCGAATGGCCCTTCTCGAGCCAGTCCACCAGGGTGAACAGCTTGAAGGTCGACCCGGTCGGAAAGCCCTTCGACACCCCGTGCACCAGGTCCCCCGCGTAGACGAGGGAGGTGTACGCCGGGCTGGAGGCGACGAGATCGCGGTCTTCGCTGAAGACGTTGTTCTGGCTGATCGCGAGAATGCGTCCTGTTGCGGCTTCAATGCTGACGGTCGCCGCGCCGAAGTTCATGCCCGCCACCGTCTGCGGGGCGTACCGCTGCATCGCGTCCTGCGACACGTTCTGCAGCTGCCAGTCCAATGTCGTGTAGATGTTCAGGCCGTCCCGGGTGAGGGAGCGCTGCCGGTCCTGCGGCGTCTCGCCGAACGCGCTCGCGTAGTCGGGGTCGTTGCGCACCGTGTACACCACGTACTGGCAGAAGAAGGGCGCCGAGGTCGCCGCGCAGCCGACGAGGGCGGGCTGCAGCACCGGCACGATGGGCTCGACGGCCGCGGCGACGTACTGCTCCTCCGTGATGCGCCCGTCCTCCCGCATCCGGTCGAGCACGTAGAGCTGCCGCCCTTTCGTCGCGCTGTAGGCGTCCCCGGCCGCGAGATACTGCTCCGGTGTGATCGTCCCCTTGGCCAGGAGCGTGTCCAGGGCCGCCAGCGTGCCGGGGTTGACATCGTCGACGGAGCCGTCTGCGGCCTTGTTGAAGGCAGTCCCGTCCGGGCCTGGGATCGAGCCGTTCGGCCGGTCGATGCGGAAGGTGTTGGGGTTCTGCACGATCCCCGCCAGCGTGGCCGCCTGCCCGAGGGTGAGGCCGGCCGCGGTGGTGCTGAAGTAGTAGCGCGCCGCCGCCTCGATGCCGTAGGTCGTGCCCCCGAAGTTGGCGATGTTGAGGTAGCCCAGCAGGATGTCGTTCTTCGAGTACTTCTGCTCGACCGCGACGGCGTACCGGATCTCCTGCAGCTTGCGCTGGTAGCCGTCGACCCCGCTCGCATCGGTGGCGTCGAGCCAGCACGCGCGCAGCGCCTCGTCGCGTGTCTGCGTGTCCGTGGCGACGGCGTCGCGCTCGCAGCGCTGCACCAGCACGTTCTTGACGTACTGCTGACTGATCGAGGAGCCGCCCTGGGTGACTCCTCCCTGGACATTGCGGATGAGCGCGCGCGTCGTGCCCAGGATGTCGATGCCGCCGTGCTCGTAGAAGCGCGGGTCCTCCGATGCCAGGATCGCGTCGTACATGACGACCGACACCTCGTCGAACGCCACCGGGACGCGGTTCTGGTCGTAGAAGGACGTGAGCTCGACGTCCTTCCCGCTCGCGGGGTCGCGGGCGAAGATCGTCGTCGGAAGCATGAGCCTGTCGATCTCGAGGGAACTCGGCAGGCTGTCGAACAGAGAGGCGGCGGTGCTTGCGGCGCTCCCCGAGATCGCGATGGCCGGGGCCAGCGGAGCCACGATCAGCACGCCGGCGATTCCACTGAGCGCCAGCAGCCCGACGATGCCGCCGAGCACCCCGGCGGCGGTGCGCCGGGATCGCGGTATTGACGCGAACGGCGAAGAAACCTCTGATTTCGGCTTCACAGCGACCTACCTGCGCCAAGGATGACAGACGCCTCGGCAAACCGCGAGAGGTGGTTTCGCCGGCATACGCCGAGAACATGCAGCATGCGCAGGAGTCCCTCGATGCCGAGCTGAGTGGAGCAGCTGTCGGACCCGGGCGGGTGGACGCACTTCCCCTCGAAGGGCATTCCGCGCGCGAACAGAGCACGGAAGGGCGCCGGCGGGGGCAGGCGTAGGTTGGAGAGCATGGCTCGCATCCTCGCCGTCACCGGCGGCTACGTCGTCCCTGTCAGCTCCGACCCCATCGAGAACGGCACCGTGATCGTCACCGATGGCCGGATCACCGCCGTCGGCGGGTCCGACACCGTGGTGCCCGACGGCGCCGAGGTCGTCGACGCGACCGGCAGCTGGGTCGTCCCCGGCTTCGTCGAATCGCACGGGCACATCGGCGTGCACGAGGAGGGCGAGGGCTGGTCGGGCAACGACACCAACGAGATGACCGACCCCAACGGTTCGCGGTTCCGTGCGATCGACGGCATCGACATCGAGGAGGAGGGCTTCCGCGACGCCCTCCGCGGCGGCGTCACGACGGCCGTCATCAAGCCTGGGTCCGGCAACCCGATTGGCGGTCGTACGGTCGCGATCAAGACGTGGGGCGGCCGCACGGTCGACGAGCAGATCCTCGCCGCCAACGTGTCGGTCAAGTCGGCCCTCGGCGAGAACCCCAAGCGCGTGTGGGGCGACAAGGGCAAGACGCCGCAGACGCGCCTGGGTGTGGCATCCGTCCTCCGCGACGCGTTCGCGGCCGCGCAGGCCTACGCCGAGAAGCGGGACGCCGCGGCAGAGAAGGGCGAGCCCTTCGAGCGCGACCTGGGCAAGGAGACGCTCGCGGCTGTGCTCGCGGGCGACCTGCTGTGGGACCAGCACTGCCATCGCCACGACGACATCGCCACGGCGATCCGCATCGCCGACGAGTTCGGCTACACGCTCGTCGTCAACCACGGCACCGAGGCGCACAAGATCGCCGACGTGCTCGCCGAGAAGCAGATCCCGGTGATCTTCGGGCCCCTGCTGACCTCGCGCTCGAAGGTCGAGCTGCGCGACCGCGCGATCGGCAACCTCGCCCTCATCGCCGAGGCGGGCGTCAAGGTCGCGATCACAACGGACCACCCGGTGGTGCCGATCGACCAGATCCGCCTGCAGGCGATCCTCGCGGTGCGCGACGGGCTCCCCGCGACGACCGCGCTCGAGGCGCTCACCGCGAACCCTGCCGACATCCTGCGTCTGAACGAGCGCGTCGGCGCCCTCGAGGTCGGCCGCGACGGCGACGTCGTGGTGTGGTCGGGCGACCCGCTCGCGGTCGACTCGCGCGTCCAGCGCGTGTTCATCGAAGGCCGACCGGTCTACGAGCCCGCCGACGGCGGCTCGCGCGTCGTCGAGCGCTGGGAGCGCTTCGGCCGCACCGCCTGGAACTGAACTCAGCCACCCGGCCGTTGAGCGGAGGGCGCTCTGGCGCCCGAAGACGAAACGCATCCCGGCACGACGTTGCTCGTGCGCTCGGGGCGTTTCGTCTTCGCTCGTTCCTCGCTTCGCGCAACGAGCGGGAACGCTGGCCTCACATGTCGCGGGCGTGTTCCACGAACGCGTCGAGCGTCGTGCGCAGCGCGGGGGAATCCCCCTGCGACCGGCGGTGCACGGCGAGGACGTCACGCGTCGAGGCGGGCGCGACGGTGGGGATCGCGACGAGGTCGGGGCCGAGGTCGCCGCGGCCGAGGCGGGGCACGAGGGCGACCGCGAGGCCGGCACGGGCGAGCTCGAGGTGGTTCTGGAACTCCATCGACTCGTGAACGATGCGCGGCGCGTTCGGGACGCCGTCGAAGAGCCGTCGCAGCCACTGGCGGCAGATGGTGGCCTCGAAGGTGGCGGCCCAGCGCTCGCCGGCGAGCTCTTCGGGGCGCAGCTCGGCACGGTCGGCGAGCGGGTGGTCGCGAGGCAGGATCACGTCGGCGACGTCGGTGAACAGGGGTGTCGAGACGAGGTCGTCGGGCATCGCGAGGGCCACTCCTCCCCAGCGGTGCACGATGCCGAGGTCGCGCTGGCCCGAGGCGACCAGGGCGATCGTCTCCCACGGCTCGCTCTCACGCAGTGGCAGCGCGAGATCGGGGTGCCGCTCGGCGAGGTCGCTCAGCACGGGGATGACGAGTCCGCGGACGACGGTCGAGAAGGCGGCGACGCGGATCTCGCCCACGACCCGGTCGGGCCCGGCGGCGAGCTGGAGGTCGGCCCGCAGGCGCTCGAGGTCGGCGAGGATCGGCGTGGAGGCGACGACCAGCCGTGTGCCCGCCTCGGTGAGGATGACGCCGCGCCCGGCTCGCTCCAGGAGCGCGATGCCCGTCTCGCGCTCGAGCCGCTTGACCTGCTGCGAGACAGCCGACGGGGTGTAGCCGAGGCTCGTCGCGGCGGCGACCACGCTGCCCTGGGTCGCGACCGCGCGGAGCGACAGCACCGCTTCGAGATCGATCATGAAGCAAATCTACAAGATTCCATGAGAAAAGGGTTGCTTGTGCTTCATTCACTCTCGCGGTGAAGTGGAGGCATGCAGAGACGTGACATGGTGCTGGCGGCGACCGTGGCGGCCTTGTGGGGCTTCAACTTCGTCGTCATCGACTGGGGCATGGTCGGCGTGCCCCCGCTGCTGTTCGTGGCGATCCGGTTCTCGGTCGTGGCGCTCGCCGCCTTCGTCGTGCCCCGACCCCGCACCTCGTGGCGCACCGTCGTCGGTGTGGGGCTGTTCATGAGCCTCGGCCAGTTCGGGCTGCTGTACACGTCGATGGCACTCGGTCTGCAGCCGGGCCTCGCGGCACTCGTGCTCCAGGCGCAGGCGGTGTTCACGATCCTCACCGCCGCCGCCGTCCTGCGCGAGCGGCCGACGGTCCCCCAGATCATCGGCGTCGGCCTCGGCATCGTCGGGCTCGCGATCGTCGCCGCCGGCCGCGGCGGCGACGCCCCGGCGCTCGCGGTGGCCCTGGCGCTCGCCGCCGCGTTCTCGTGGGGCATCGGCAACGTCATCTCGCGCCGCGCCGGGGCGGTGAGCGGTGCGGGCAGGCTCGGCTCGCTGTCGCTCACGGTGTGGTCGGCGATCGTCGTGCCGGTCCCCGCCCTCGCGCTGTCGTTCGCGGTCGAGGGGTCCGACGCGATCATCGCGGGGATCGCCGCCTTCGGCTGGCACTCCGCGCTGTCGACGCTGTACACCGCGGTGCTGTGCACGATCGTCGGCTATTCGATCTGGAACGGCCTTCTGGCGCGCAACCCCTCGGCCGCCGTCGTGCCCTGGGTGCTGCTCGCGCCCGTCGTCGCCATGGCCTCCGCCGCCCTGCTGCTCGGGCAGATCCCGGCGCCGGCCGAGATCGTCGGCGGCGTGCTGCTCGTCGGGGGCGTGCTGGTCACGGGGCTGCGCTTCCGTCGGCGTGAGGCGACCCCGCCGGCGCCGGTCACCGAAGCTCTGGCCGTCGTGCCGGCGCCCGCCGCCTCCGCCGCGACGGCCACCCCGCGGCGGAGCTGAGCGGCGTCACGTGCGGGACGGGGATGCCTCTACCTCAGACCCTGCCGGGGCCGCGGCATCCCTTTCCGGCGTGAGGTCGGTACGCTCGCGGACGAACAGCGCGCACACGAACGCCGCGGCGATGACACCGGCCAGCACGACGAACACGGCGCGCGGGTCGACGGCGTCGGCGAGCACGCCCAGCACCGGCGTGAGCAGTCCGCCGAGCGCCGTCGCCATGCCGAGCGTCACGCCGCTCGCGGTGCCGAGGTGGCGCGGCAGGTACGCGTGCGACAGCGTCACGTGCAGCGCGAAGGGCAGGAACAGCGCCCCACCGAGCAGGCCCGCCAGCACGACCGCGGCGGCCTCGGTCGGAGCGAACAGATAGCCGATCGCGGCGGCCGTTGCCAGCGCGTAGCCGAGCACGATCACCCGTGTGCGCCCGAACCGGTCGGCGAAGAAGCCGCCGACGAGCGTGCCGAGCGCCGCGGCCAGCGAGAAGACGGTCAGGGCGAGGTTGCCGACGCCGGTCGTGGTGCCGAACCGGGCGATGACGTCGAGAGCGACGAACGAGCGCGCCCCGACGTACGCGACCGACCACAGACTGACGATCAGCAGCAGCCACGCGAACCGCCCCCACAGGTCGCGGGGAGGGCGGATGGATGCCGCCGCAGGCGCGCCCGCGTCTACCGGGCCCGTCCGGGTGGGGGTGAGCGCCGCACGGCGGTTGAGCACGAGGTAGACCGCCGCGATCGCGATCGTGGGGATGAGTAGGAGCGGTGTCGCCTGCAGTCCCAGCACCCCCACCGTGAGACCGACGCCGATCGGCGCGATCGCTGCGCCCACGTTGCCGGCGACCGAGAAGATGCTCATGGCGCGGTTGGTGCCGCCACCGGCCTCCTTCGCGGCGACCGTCGCGGCCGGGTGGTACGCCGCGACGCCGAGACCCGACAGCGCGAAGACGATCCAGGTGAGCCAGTAGTTCGCCGAGGTGAGGCCGGCCACGGCGATGCCGAGCGCGGCGACGGCGAGGCCCACCACGATGAGCGGCCGCAGCGCGAAGCGGTCGGTGAGCCAGCCGAAGACGGGTTGGAAGATGCTCGACAGCGAGGTCGCCGCGAGGGTCAGCCCGGCGACGGCCGCGTAGTCGTACCGCTGCTCGAGCATGAAGTACGGGAGCAGGGCGGCCGCGGCGCCGGTCTGCAAGTCGTTCATCAGATGCGTGCCGACGAGCGACCAGAACAGGGCTCGCCGTGGTAGGGCGACGGGTGGTGCGGAAGTCATGGCGGATACCTTACTCCTCAGACAAGTTGATAAGTCAAGTAAGCGGAGCGCGGTGTCGGAGTAGGCTGTGGACGGGTTGGCACACCACCCGTCCGACAACCGGAGGTTGACAATGGCCGCGATCGTCCACCGGGCGCCGCTCGCTGCGCAGGCCGCCGAGATCCTGCTGGGCCGCATCCGCGCGGGCGAGTTCGCGCTCGGGCAGCGCCTGCCGGGAGAAACGACCCTGGCCGCCCAGCTGGGCGTCGGGCGCTCGACGATCCGCGAGGCCGTGCGCGAGCTCGCGGGCAAAGGCGTGCTCGACTCGCGCCAGGGGGCAGGCGTGTTCGTCACCGCCCTCGACGTCGCCGACGACTGGGACACCGTGCTGCGCCGCGCCTCCATCACCACCGTCATCGAGGCGCGCATCGCGATCGAGGCCGAGGCCGCCGCGCTCGCGGCCGAGCGGCGCAGCCCCGCGCAGCTTCGGGCGCTGCGTGCCGCGCTCGCCGCCCGCGCGGCCGCCGACCCGGCACCTGAACCGCACGTCGACGTCGACATGGCGCTGCACCGGCTGATCGTCGTCGCATCGGGCAACGAGGTGCTCGTCGAGCTCTTCGACGGATTCGTGCCCCGCGTGCGAACGGCGATGGTCGACATGCTCAAGATCCGCCCGACCGCCTCGCACGAGGCGGACCACGCCGCCCACGCCGCGGTCGTCGACGCCATCGCGGCGCGTGACGCGCGCGCGGCGGCCGAGCTCAGCCGCGCCCACCTGAACACCCTGAAGTTCGCGTTCGCGTGACCGCCGGCATCCCGAAGCGTCCGCAGCGTCGCGCGGGGATCTGCACGCCGTCACAGGGCACACTGGAGCCATGACCGGCAGCGAGGGAGCCAAGCCCGGGATCAGCGACCCGCGGCCACGCATCCCGCACGTCGTCTCGGATCTGATCGTCGCGGCGATCGTGCTGCTGGTCACCTTCGCGCCGTCGCCGGGCGACGCCTATGCGCCGCCCGAGCCGCTGACCATCGTGCTGGCTGTCGTCGCCGCGGCGGTGCTTCCGGTGCGGCGGCGCCTTCCGATCCCCACACTGGCCGCCGTCGTCGTGCTGTTCGGCCTCGACCTGTTCACCGGGATGCCGAGTCCCGGGCTCGCCTTCGCGGTCGCGGTCGGGATGTTCGGTGTGACGAACCGGCTGTCGCGCGGCACGGGATTCGTCGCCACCGCGATCACGGTGGTGGTCGTCGTGGGGCTGAGCCTCATCGCCACGATCTGGACCGGCTGGGATCCACGTGTCATCCAGTTCGGGCTCACCGTCGTCATCGGCGCGGCCGTGGGCGATGCGAACCGCTCCCGGCGCGACTTCATCGCCGCGATGACCGAGCGCGCCGAGCGTGCCGAGCAGACGCGCGAGGCCGAGGCCCAGCGCCGGGTGAGCGAGGAGCGCCTGCGGATCGCCCGCGACCTGCACGACGCCGTCGCGCACCAGATCTCGGTGATCAGCCTCAATGCCGGCGTCGCGTCGTCGGCGATCGACACCCGGCCGGACCGGGCGAAGGAGGCGCTGGCCACGATCCGCAGCGCCGCGCGCACGGTCCTCGGCGAGATCGGCACGCTGCTGGAGGTGCTCCGGGCGACCGACGAGGGCACCGACGGCGAACCCGGCCGCGCGGCGCCGCCGCAGCCGACGCTCGAACAGCTGGACGAGCTCGTGCAGACCTTCGGCGCCTCCGGGCTGGACGTCACCGTCCGCACCGAGGGTGACCTCGCCGGCGTGCCCGGTGCGCAGAGCCGGGTCGCCTACCGCGTGATGCAGGAGGCGCTGACCAACGCCCACAAGCACGGCGCCGAGCATCGTGCGCACGTGCTGGTCACCGTCGAGCCCGACGTCCTCACGGTGGTCGTGACCAATCCCGTCGCCGACCTTCCCGGCGCCGCCGCGCCCGGTTCCCGGCTGGGGCTCACCGGCCTGCGGGAACGGGTGGCGAGCGTCCGCGGCACGGTCGAGACCGGACCGGCGACGGGCGGCTGGCGGCTGGTCGCCCGGCTGCCGCTGACCGATCCCGCTGCTGCGCCGGCCGCCGCGCCGCCGGCTGCGCCGCGAGGGGAGGCCCCCGCATGACCACCGTGCTCGTCGTCGACGATCAGGCTCTCATCCGGCAGGCGGTGCGCGACATCCTCGGCGCAGCGGACGACCTCGAGGTGGTCGGCGAGGCGGTGAACGGTCGCGACGCCGTCGCGCAGGCCGGAGCGACCCATCCCGATGTCGTCCTCATGGACATCCGCATGCCCGAACTCGACGGCATCGCGGCGACCGCCGAGATCTGCGCCGACCCGGCCCTCGCCGACACCCGGGTGCTGATCCTCACGACGTTCGAAGAGGACGAGTACGTCGTCGCGGCGCTGCGCGCCGGGGCGAGCGGATTCATCGGCAAGGGCTCCGAGCCGGACGACATCGTGCGCGCGGTGCGGGCCGTGCACGCCGGCGACGCGCTGCTGTCGCCGACCGCGACGCGATCGCTCATCTCGCGGTATCTCCGGCCCGAGCCCGCTCCCGCCGACCGTACCGCCCTGGAGCACCTCACCGAGCGCGAACTCGAAGTGCTCGTGCTGGTGGCGCGCGGGCGCTCGAACGACGAGATCGCCGCCGAGCTGTTCATCTCGCCGCACACCGCCAAGACGCACGTGAACCGCATCATGACGAAGCTGCAGGTGCACGACCGCGCGCAGCTCGTGATCGTGGCGTACGAGACGGGACTGCTCACCCCCGGCACGTGACCCCAGGAAATACCGCGGATGCAGTACGCGGGATGCCGCCGCTGGGGGACGCGCGAAAGCTCCGGCGCGGCGAGCCTGGGAGGGTGACTTCCTCCATGACCTCCCGGGCCGAGACCCAGACCCCGCGACGCGGCATCTTCGCCGTCTTCGCCGGCCTGCTCGTCGCGATGCTGCTCGCGTCGCTCGACCAGACCATCCTCTCCACCGCCCTGCCGACGATCGTCGGCGACCTCGACGGCGTCGACCACATGCTGTGGGTGACGACCGCCTACATGCTCGCGGCGACCATCACCATGCCGATCTACGGCAAGCTCGGCGACCTCATCGGCCGCAAGGGCCTGTTCATCGGCGCCCTGTCGGTGTTCCTCGTGGGCTCCGTGATCGGCGGGCTCGCGACGGACATGACGGGCCTCATCGTGGCGCGCGCCGTGCAGGGCCTCGGCGGCGGCGGGCTGATGATCCTCGCGATGGCGATCATCGCCGACGTGGTCCCGGTGCAGCAGCGCGCCAAGTACATGGGCGTGATGGGCGCCGTGTTCGGCATCTCGTCGGTCGTCGGACCGCTTCTGGGCGGCTGGTTCACCGACGGCGTCGGCTGGCGCTGGGCGTTCTGGATCAACATCCCGCTCGGCATCGCCGCGATCGCGCTCGCCGCGGTGTTCCTGAAGATCCCGAAGCACGACGTCAAGGTGCGCTTCGACCTGTGGGGCACCATCACCATGGCCGTCTCGGTCACCGCGATCATCCTGATCGCCTCGTGGGGCGGTGGCGAGTACGCGTGGGAATCGCCGATGATCCTCGGCCTGATCGCGACTGCCGTCGTCTTCGCCGCACTGTTCGTGCTCGCCGAGCACAAGGCGGCCGAGCCGCTCATCCCGCTGGCGCTTTTCCGCAGTCGCAACTTCGTGCTCTCGACCGTCGCCGGTCTCTTCATCGGCGTCGCGATGTTCGGCACGATCGCCTACCTGCCGACGTACCTGCAGATGGTGACCGGCGTGGGCGCAACGGAGTCGGGGCTGCTCATGGTGTCGATGGTGCTGGGCCTCATGTCGACGGCGCTGCTCACCGGCTCGCTCGCGTCGCGGACCGGGCGCTACAAGTGGATGCCGATCGCGAGCATGATCGTGCTCGGCATCGCGCTCGCCCTCATGTCGACGCTCACGGTGTCGACGCCGCTGTGGGTGCTGCTGTCGTACCTGTTCGTGCTGGGCGCCGGCATCGGCCTGGGCATGCAGATCCTGGTGCTGGTGGTGCAGAACTCGTTCCCCGACAGCCAGGTGGGAACGGCCACCGCGTCGAACAACTTCTTCCGCGAGATCGGCGCCTCCCTCGGCGGGGCGATCGTGGGCGCGGTGTTCACGTCGCGTCTCACCGACCTGCTGAACGAGCGGATGCCGGCGGCCGCGGGCGCGGCGGGAGACACGAACTCGTTCACCCCGGCCGTCGTGAACTCCCTGCCCGACCAGCTGCGCGACATCATCGTCGGCGCGTACAACGACGCGCTGACGCCGGTGTTCACGATGCTCATCCCGATGGTCGCGCTCGGACTCGTCGCCGTGCTGTTCATCAAGGAGGTGCCGCTGCGGGCCGAGCTCGACGACGAGCCCGCGGATGAGGCATCCGATCTCGTCCTGGAGGTGGCGAAATGACCACGACCGTTCCCGCACCGATCATCTCGGCCCGCGATGTCCGCAAGGCCTACGGCAAGGGCCAGAACCGGTTCGAGGCGCTCAAGGGGGTGAGCTTCGACATCCGCGAGGGCGAGTCCGTCGCGATCGTCGGCAAGAGCGGTTCGGGCAAGTCGACGCTCATGCATGTGCTCGCGCTGCTCGACGGGCCCGACGCGGGCGCCCTCGCGCTGGAGGGGATCGACACGCGCAGCCTCCGCGGCACGAAGCTCAATCGCACGCGCAACAAGACGTTCGGGTTCGTGTTCCAGCAGTTCTTCCTCACCGGCTCGCAGTCCGTGCTCGAGAACGTGATCCTGCCGATGAAGATCGCGGGGGTCGGCCGGGCCGAGCGCCGCCGCCGGGGACTTGCCGCCCTCGAGCAGCTCGACCTCGCCGACAAGGCGAAGAACAAGGCCGTGAACCTCTCGGGCGGCCAGAAGCAGCGCGTCGTCATCGCTCGCGCCCTGGTCAACAACCCGCGGGTGATCTTCGCCGACGAGCCGACGGGCAACCTCGACTCGCACACCGGCGCGGTCGTGGAGGACATCCTGTTCACCCTCAATCGCGAGCACGGCATCACCCTCGTGGTGGTCACGCACGACGAGGAGCTGGCGGCCCGCTGCGACCGCCGCATCCTCATCCGCGACGGCGAGATCGTCGAGGACTCGGGCTCCGGCCCGTCGGCGCCCGCGGCGCCCGAGGGGGTGGCGGCATGAGGACCACCGACCTCGTCGCCTCGGCGATCTCGAACACGTTCCGCTCCAAGACCCGCATGGTGCTGACGATCCTGGCGATCTTCGTCGGCGCCTTCACCCTCACGCTCACGAGCGGCCTCGGCACGGGCATCAACGCGTACATCGACGACACAGTGAGCGGCATCGGCGCGTCCAACGCGATGACGGTCACGAAGACGTCGGGTGATGCGGATGCCGGCTTCGGCGGCGACTCCGGTCCGGCCGAATACGACCCCGACGCGGTGTCGGCGGGCGGCCTCGGCCCGGGCGGCGGGGGCACCGTCACCGCGATGACCCCCGACGACCTCGGCGAGCTCGCCTCGATCGAGGGCGTCACCGATGTGCACGCCACGAAGTCGATCAGCCCGGACTTCATCCAGCACGACGGGGGCACGAAGTACGTCGTCAGCGTCGGGAGCCTCGTCCCTGGACAGACCACGCAGCTGAGCGCGGGCGTCGACCCGGACGACAGCACCGATGCGTACCAGCTGGTGCTGCCCACGTCGTACGTCGAGCCGCTGGGCTTCGCCGGCGACGACGATGCGCTCGGCGCCACGGTGTCGATCGCGATCACCGACGCGAATCGTGAGCAGCACGTGATCGAGGCGACCGTCGTCGGCGTCGCCGAGGAAGCGCTCGCCTCGCCCAACGGCACGAGCATCATCCCGAACGACGCCCTCACCGACACCCTGTTCGAGACGCAGAACATCGGGGTGCCCACCGACCAGGTCGACCGCTACGCGCAGGCGACGGTGTGGTTCGACGCGGATGCGAGCGACGACGACATCGCCGCGCTCAAGGACCGCCTCGCCGACGCCGGCTTCACGGGCACCACGGTCGCCGACCAGATCGGCGCGTTCACGACGGTGATCGACGGCATCGTCCTGGTGCTCAACGCGTTCGCGATCATCGCGCTGCTGGCGGCGAGCTTCGGCATCGTGAACACACTGTTCATGTCGGTGCAGGAGCGCACCCGCGAGATCGGCCTCATGAAGGCGATGGGCATGGGGTCGGGACGCGTCTTCAGCCTGTTCAGTCTCGAGGCGACCTTCCTCGGGTTCCTGGGGAGCGCGGTCGGCGTGGTGATCGCGATGGTCGTCGGCACGGGCCTCAGCGCGGTGCTCGCCGACTCGCTGCTGGCCGACCTGCCGGGGCTGACGCTGATCGCCTTCGACCCGGTGTCGATCGCGACCATCATCCTCGTCGTCATGGTGATCGCGTTCCTCGCCGGCACCCTCCCCGCCGCCCGCGCGGCACGAGCCGACCCGGTGGAGTCGCTGCGCTACGAGTGAGACGAAGGGATGCCGCCACCACCGCCCGACCGGGCGGCGGGTGGCGGCATCCCTCGTTCCCGGCGTCAGGCGACCGTGAGGCGCTCGCCGCGCTGGGGCACTCGCAGCCGCGCGGCCTTGCCGGCGTACCCGAACACCAGCTCGAGGCGCTCGAGCGTCTCGCTGAAGTGCGCCCAGCCCTCGCCGTGCACGGGCACGATGAGCGCGTCGCCCAGCGCCTCGGCGGCCTGCAGCGCCGTGTGGGCGTTGAGGGTCACGTCGATGTCGCCGAACCGGCCGGGGTTGGCGGCGCCGACGAACAGCACCGCGACGTCGATCGAGGGGAACCGGGCCGCGATCTCGCGCACGAGGTCGACCGACGCGTTGTCGCCCGACACATACACGGTGGGCTCGCCGTCGGCCCGCAGGACGAAGCCGGTGACGACGCCGCTCAGCGCCTCGGCGCCCTCGGGCCCGTGCAGCGCCGGCACCGCGGTGATCTCGACCGCGCCGACGGCGGTCGTCTGCCACGGTTCGAGTCCCACGACGCCGGGGATGCGCCCGGCCGCGGCGGACGTCGACAGCACCGTCGGCACGCGGCCGAGCAGCGCCCGCCCGGAGTGGTCGAGGTTGTCGAAGTGCTGGTCGTGCGACAGCAGCACGACGTCGACGGCGCCGAGCGCGTCGGCGGAAACGGCGGGGCCGGTGAGCTTGTGCAGCACCACGGGGCCGTCGTAGTCGCCGGGCTCGTCGAAGGTCGGGTCGGTCAGGAACGACAGCCCGGCGTAGTCGAACTGCAGCGTGGGTCCGCCGACGAGCAGGGCGGACAGTGAGGCGGGAGCGATCGTTTCGGTCATGACTCGATGCTCGCGCTGCCGACGGTCACGCAACAGTGGCCCGAAGGCAGCATTTCGCTAAGATCGGGCCATGATGGATGCTGTCCCCCTGCGTCGCGTCGCCGTGCTGGCCTTCGAGGGCATCAGCCCGTTCCACCTGTCGGTGCCGACACTCGTGTTCGCGGCCGCTGGACTCGACAGCGCGGAGCCGCTGTACGAGGTGGTCGTGTGCGCCGAGCAGCCGGGGTCGCTCGTGACAGGCGCCGGGTACCGCATCGCCGTCGACGACGGCCTGGAGGCGTTCGCGTCGGCCGACATGATCGTGCTGCCGAGCTGGCGGCAGGACCGTGCGCCGTCCGACGCGCTGCTCGACGCGGTGCGCGCGGCCCACGCCCGCGGCGCACGCATCGTCGGGCTGTGCCTCGGCGGCTTCGTCGTCGCGGCCAGCGGCATCGCCGACGACCGCGAGCTGGTCACGCACTGGGCGGCCGCCGACCGGCTCGCCGCCGAGTACCCGGGCGTGCACGTGCGCCGCGACGTGCTGTGGCTCGACCACGGCGACGTGATCACCTCTGCGGGCGTCGCCGCCGCACTCGACTGCTGCCTGCACATCGCGCGCCTGGACCACGGCGCGGCCGCCGCGAACACCCTCGCCCGCGCGCTCGTGCTGGCGCCGCACCGCAGCGGCTCGCAGGCCCAGTACATCCCGGTGCCTGTGGTCGATCCGGCCGGCGGCGAACCCATCGAGGATGCGATGGCCTGGGCGCGGGCGCGCCTGGCCGAGCCGCTCGAGCTCGACACGTGGGCGGCCGCCGTGCACCTGTCGCGGCGCACGTTCACGCGCCGGTTCCGCGAGCGCACGGCCACAAGCCCGCAGCAGTGGCTGCTGAACCAGCGCCTCGATCACGCGCGGCTGCTGCTGGAGACCGACGACGCACCGATCGAGCTGGTGGCCGAGCAGTCCGGATTCGGCAGCGCCGTGACGCTGCGCCACCACTTCTCGCGCCGGCTCGGGGCGAGCCCTGCGACGCATCGTGCAGAGTTCCGCGGGCGCGCGCACGCCTGAGGCGAAGGCCCGGGTCGTGCGGACCCGTGCCTGCCTACGACTGCTCGACCGGCTGCGTCGCCGCCCACGACGACAGCAGCCGCAGCCGCTCCGACGAGGGAGATCCCGGCTCGGCCGTGTAGATGAGCATCACGTTGCCGGGCTCGGCGGTGAGCACGAGCTCCTCGTACGCCAGGGTGAGCTCGCCGACGACCGGATGCACGAACCGCTTGGTGCCTGCGCCGTGGGTGCGCACGTCGTGCGCCGCCCACAGGGTGCGGAACGTCTCGCTCTGCGTCGACAGCTCACCCACGAGGTCCTGCAGACCCTTGTCGTGCGGGTCGCGGCCGGCCTCGGCGCGCATGATCCCCACGCACATCCGCGCGAACAGCTCCCAGTCCGGGTAGAAGTCGTGCGCGGCCGGGTCGAGGAACTGGAACCGGGCCAGGTTCGGGGTGCGTCCGCCGTCGCCGATCACGGGTGAGTAGAAGGCGCGACCCAGCTCGTTCACCGCGACGATCTCCTGCCGCGGATTGCGAACCACAGCGATGCCGTCGGTGATCGCCGCGAGCGCCCATTCGAGGCTCGCGCGCGGTGGGCCCGGCTTGGACGTGCGACGGCGGGGCCGGCCGGAGGTCGGGATGCCGTCGGCCGCGCGCGCCAGGTCGAGCAGGTGCGCGCGCTCGGTGTCGTCGAGCTGCAGCGCCCGCGAGACGGCGTCGAGAACCGACGCCGACGCGCCCGCGATCGCGCCACGCTCCAGCTTGGCGTAGTACTCGACGCTGACCCCCGCGAGCATCGCCGCCTCGCTGCGACGCAGGCCGGCGACGCGCCGGTTCGGCCCGGCCGGCATCCCGGCGGCTTCCGGCGAGACGCGGGCGCGACGCGTCATGAGGAACTCGCGCACCTCGGCCCTGTTGTCCATGCCGACAGGTTAGGCCGACCGGATCAGGCGAGGGGTGCCCTGTCAGTACATGTCTCAGCAGGAACTCCCGCCCCCGCGCGCCCGCCGGGAGCATCGGAGTCATGACCTCTCTCGCACCCTCACCGGTTCCCGTCCACCGGAGGCTGCTGCCGAGCCTGCTCCTGCTGCTGACGGTCTTCGGACCGATCTCGATGGACCTGTACCTCCCGGCTCTTCCTGCCTTGACGACCGAGCTGGATGCCGCGACCTCCGTCGCGCAGCTCACCATCACGGCCTGCCTGCTAGGGCTCGCGGTGGGCCAGCTGGTCGCGGGACCGCTGTCGGACCGCTACGGCCGGCGCGGCATCCTGCTCGTCGGCGTCGCCGCGTACGTGGGCGTCTCACTGCTGTGCGCGATCAGCCCCACCGTCGAGCTTCTCGTCGCGGCACGCCTCGTGCAGGGGCTCGCCGGTGGCGTCGGCATCGTCATCGCGCAGGCCGCGGGTCGCGACGTGTACTCCGGCGGTGCGCTCATCCGCTTCTACGGCCGGCTCACCGTGGTCGGCGGGCTGGCAGCCGTCGTCGGACCGATGCTCGGCGGCGTGCTCAGCAGCATCGTCGACTGGCGGGGACTGTTCGTGTTCCTGGCGGTCGTCGGCGCCGGCATCCTGCTGGTCACGCTGTTCGCGTTCGACGAGACCCTCCCCGCCGATCGCCGCACGAGCGGCGGGTTCGGGCAGACCGCACGCGCCTACCGCACGCTCGTGGCCGACCGCACGTTCGTGGGCGCCGTGCTCAACCAGGGGTTCATGTATGCGGCGACCTTCGCCTACCTCGCCGGCGCCACGTACGTGCTGCAGGAGATCTACGGGCTCACGCCGCTGCAGTACGCGGCCGCCTTCGGACTCAACTCGGTCGGATTCATGGTGTTCGGCTACCTCTCCGGGCGCGTCGCGGAGCGCTGGAGCGTGCGTGGCACCCTCGCCGCGGGAGTCGCGCTCACCGGACTGGGGTCGGCGGGGCTGCTGGCCGCAGGCCTCACACCGATGCCGCTGTGGGTGGTGATCATGTCGCTGTTCGCGCTCGCCGGCGGTGTCGCGGTCACGTCGCCGCCCGCCACCACCCTCGCCCTCGTCCGCTATCCGCGGATCGCCGGCACCGCCTCGTCGCTGCTCGGCACCGTGCGGTTCGGCTTCGGCGCCGTCGCGGCGCCGCTGGTCGGACTGGCCGGGGCCGCCAGCATCCTGCCGCTCGGTCTGGTCACCGTGACGGCGACCATGCTCGCCGCCGTCTCGTCGCTGCTCGTCATCGCGCCGCGGCGGGCGAGCGCTCTGGCGCCGGACCACTCGCCCGCGGGCGAAACCCGCACCCTCGAGAACGCACACTAAGGAGACACCCATGCGCGGAGTCATCATGCACGCCCCGGGCGACGTCCGGGTCGAAGACCGCGAACGTCCGACGATCATCGAGCCCACCGACGCTGTCATCCGCCTCACCGCCACCTGCATCTGCGGGTCGGACCTGTGGCCGTACCGCGGCATCCAGCACGTCGACCACGAGCCCATGGGGCACGAGTACGTCGGCGTCGTCACCGAGATCGGCGCGGAGGTCACCACCGTGGCGGTGGGCGACTTCGTCGTCGGCTCGTTCGTGGCCTCCGACAACACGTGCGAGATCTGCCGGGCCGGCTACCAGTCCCGCTGCGTGCACAACGTGATGATGGGCTCGATCGGCACACAGGCCGAGTACGCCCGCATCCCGCTCGCCGACGGCACGCTCGTGGCCACGCCGGGCGAGCCGGACCCCGACCTTGTGCCGGCGCTGCTCGCGGCCTCCGACGTGCTCGGCACCGGATGGTTCGCCGCCGTCGCCGCCGAGGCCGGCCCCGGCAAGACCGTCGCGGTGGTCGGCGACGGCGCCGTCGGACTCCTGGGTGTGCTCGCCGCGAAGCAGCTGGGCGCCGAGCGCATCATCGCGATGAGCCGCCACGCCGACCGCCAGGCTCTGGCGACGAGGTTCGGGGCGACCGACATCGTCGAGGAGCGCGGCGACGCGGGTGTGGCGCGCATCAAGGAGCTCACCGACGGCCTCGGCGCGCACTCGGTCATCGAGGCGGTCGGCACGCAGGAGTCGATGGAACAGGCCATCCGCGCCACCCGACCGGGCGGCCACATCGGGTACGTCGGCGTCGCCCACGGCGTCTCGCTCGACGGCATGGAGCTGTTCTTCTCCGGCGTGCACCTCCACGGCGGACCCGCGCCCGTGCGGCGGTTCCTGCCCGACCTCATCCGGCTCATCTGGGACCGCGAGATCGACCCCGGCGTGGTGTTCGACCTGACGCTCCCCCTCGAGGACGCCGCCGAGGGCTACCGTGCGATGGACGAGCGCCGCGCGACCAAGGTGCTGCTCACGCTGTGACCGCCGCCCTGACCGCAACGACAAGGAGGTTCGCATGAACATCGAGCCGACGGCATCCACCGTCAAGAACCCGCCCGAGCGCTTCGCAGGCGACGTCTGGGTCGACACCATCGCCGCCCCGCACGACGACGGCCAGCGCATGACCGTCGCACTGGTGCGCTTCGCGCCGGGCGCCCGCACCGCCTGGCACTCGCACGCACGCGGCCAGTACCTGCGCGTCACGCACGGCGTCGCGCGGCTCGGCACGCGCGACGGCGGGATGATCGAGGTGCACCCGGGCCAGACCGTCTACACGCCGCCCGGCGAGGACCACTGGCACGGCGCCTCACCGGACTGCTTCATGGAGCACCTCGCCATGCTCGAGGCGGGCGACGACCCTGCCGCCACCACCGTGTGGAAGGAGCACATCAGCGACGCCGCGTACGAGGGCCGCGCCTGATCGACCGACGCAGAACAGAGGGAGAGTGGATGCCCGGGCCTCCGGCATCCACTCTCCCCCTGTCTCCGCCGCCTACGCCTCGTGGATCGTGCGCCCGCCGACCACCGTGCGCACCACCCGGGTCTCGAGCAGCTCGTCCGGCGCTGCGGCGAACACGTCGCGGTCCAGCACGATGAAGTCGGCGCTCAGGCCGGCGGCGATGCGGCCGTACGAGCCCTCGGCACGGCTCGCCCACGCGGCGTCGCGGGTCGCGTGCTCGATCGCGGTCATGAGCGGCAGCGCGTACGCCGGGATGTTGGCCGGCAGCGACGGGTCGAGCGCCGAGCGCCGCGTGGCGGCGATGAACATGTTCGGCAGCGGAGCGTAGGGCGACGTGGGCGAGTCGGTGCCGAAGACCAGCGGGGCGCCGGCGTCGGTCATCTCGGGCCACGGGAAGCCGCGGTCGACGCGCTCGTCGCCGAGCATCGCGCGCCAGTTCGCCTGGATCGCGGGATCGGCGTGCACGGGCTGCATGCTCGCGGTGATGCCGATCGCCGCCAGGCGGTCGATGTCTGCGCGCTCCACGACCTCGAGGTGCTCGATGCGGTGACGGCGCTCCCGCGGCCCGTTGACGGCGATCGCGTGCTCGACGGCCGAGATCGCGATGCGCACCGCCTCGTCGCCGATCGCGTGCATCGCCACCTGCAGGCCCGCCTCGTCGGCGGCCGCCACGACCGGGGCGAGCTCGTCGAGGCTCCACACCGGGTCGGGGTCGCTGCCGTCGGAGTACGGGTGCCCGACCGCCGCGGTGCAGCCGTCGACCGTGCCGTCGATCATGACCTTGATGCCGACGATCCGCAGCCACTGCGAGGTGTGCGCCGAGGCGAGCTCGACGGCCCGCGCGACCTGCTCGAGGTTCTGCGCCTCGTCGCCGGTGGGCTGCACGCGCCAGTGCCCCGCGACGTGCGCCGTCAGCGTGCCCGCGCGCTCGGCGCGCGCCATGGTCGCGAGGTCGGCCTCGTCGAGTCCCATGTCGGTGGCCGCGGTGACGCCCGCCTCCGCGTAGCCGCGCAGTGCTGCGACGAGGGCCGCGTCACGGTCGTCGTCGGTCGTGAAGCCGGCCAGCACCGGCTGCACCAGCAGGTGCATCGCGGTCTCGTCGACGAGTCCCGTCGCGTGCCCGTCGGCGTCGCGGTGGACCATGCCGCCCGCCGGGTCCGCGGTGTCGTCGTCGATGCCGGCCTCGACGAGGGCGGCCGTGTTGAGCCAGATCGAATGGAAGTCGTACGCGTCCGCGTACACCGGGCGGTCCGCGACCACGGCGTCGAGCAGCTCGCGCGTCGGACGACCGCCGACGGCGGCGTGCTGCCAGCCCTGGGCGCGGATGCGCGCAGCCTCGGGGTGGGCATCGGCGAACGCCCGGATGCGACGCTGGATCTCGTCGAGCGTGTCGGCGCCCCACAGGTCGACCTGCCCGGCGGCCTCCCCCGTGCCGACGATGTGGGCGTGGCCGTCGACGAACCCGGGCAGCACCGTCGCGCCGCCGAGGTCGACCTCGGTCACCTCGGCCCCGGTGATGCGCCGTGCGGTGGCGTCGTCGCCGACGTAGGCGACGCGGCCGTCGCGCACCACGATCGCGGTGGCCCAGCGGCGGGCGTCGGCGGTGAAGACGTGACCGTCGGCGTACAGGGTGGTGGTCACGGGCGACCTGCCTTTCCGAGGGGGGTGCGCAGCAGCGCGGTGTAGAGGACGACCGACACCAGCATGCCGACCGGGACGGACAGGTCGACGTAGCCGAGCGCTTCCGACACCGGACCCGTCCACACCGTGGTCGACAGGCACAGCGCCGTGACGATGCCGCCGGCGAGCACCGCCACGACGCCGGGGATGCTCCAACCGCCGCTGTACCAGAAGCGTCCGCCGCGCTCCTCGTCGAACAGATCGACGCCGTCGTACCGATTGCGCCGCAGCACGACGTCGGCGACGAACACCGCCATCGTCGGTGCCGACACGATCACCAGGAACTGCAGCATCAGGTTGACGGCGTCGAGCAGGCTCGTCGACAGCACGAGGTAGATGGTGAGCGCGGTGCCGATGACGCCGACGATGACGGCGGCCGGGATGCGGCGCAGCGGCAGCCCGATCGCCTGCAGCGCCATGCTCGACGTGTACGTCGTCATGCCGTTGAGGGCGACGGTGTTCACGATGACGCCGATGACGAACACCGGGCCGAGCCAGGCGGGGAGGATCCCCAGCAGCGCCGACTCGATGCCGGCGTCCATGCCGCCCATCACGACGGTCGCCAGCAGCACGCCCACGGCGGTGAACACGGCGCCGGGCAGGGCGCCGCCGAGGGCGGTCGCGGCGATGATGTGCGAGGCCTTGGTCGATCGCGGCAGGTACCGCGCGATGTCGGGGCTGTTGATGTACGAGATGGGGCCCGAAGCGACGAGGGTGAATCCGATGGTGATCGCCGACCACAGCGGCACTCCCGCCAGCGGCTCCGCGGCCTGGTAGCTCCAGTCCACCTGCGGCAGGATGAACGCCGTCACGGTGACGAAGATCACGGCGAGCACGATCGCGAGCCACGAGTAGATGCGCAGGATGAGCGCGTGGCCGTACACGGCGACGAGCACGGTGAGCGCGGAGATGACGAGCGTCACCGCGATCGGGACGACCACCGGGTCGGTGAGGCCCATGCCCGCGAGCATGTCGGCGCCGAGGAACGACGACGCCAGCCAGTTCAGCGCGAGGAAGACGGCGCCGATGAGCCAGCCCGTGAACGCGACGACGGGCTTGTTGCCGATGATGCCGTAGATGGCTCGGGTGATCACCGAGCCGGAGGTGCCCGCGGCGGGGCCGCTGATGGCGATGATGCCGGGGAACACCCACATCGCGGAGCCGGCGAGGACGACCAGGATCGCTTGCCAGAGCTCCAGGCCCAGCAGCACGAGCGTCGCGCCGACGGTGAAGTTCAGGATGCTGACGCTCGGCGCCGCCCACACGAAGAAGAGGTCGCGGGCCCGGCCGTGGCGCTCACCCGCCCCGATGAGCTCGATGCCGCGCGTCTCGGGCTGGGTGGCGGCATCCACGAATCCCTCGCCCGCCGACGGCGGTGTCTTCATGGTCTGCGTTTCTGATGACACGGGGTTCCTCTCGGGACGGCAGGACGTCGTCGTCTTCGCCGGCGGCTTCGTTGCTGCGGGTGTGGGGATGGTTCGGGATGCCAATGCTATTGGCCGAGTGGACAATAGACTATTGGTCACACATCCAATAACATGGCGGGCATGGTGTCAAGCCCCGATGTGCGCCCTGGCACACGCAGAGTCCGCAAGCACCCGGATGAGCGCCGCGCCGAGATCCTCGCCGCCGCCGCCGACATCGCGCTCGACGAAGGGCTGGAGCGCATCACGCTGCGCGCCGTGGCCGAACGCATCGGCGTCCGCCCCGGACTCATCACGCACTACTACCCGTCGGCCGAGGACCTCGTGATCGCCGCGTTCGTGCGCGCGGCCGAGGGTGAGCGCGCCACCGCCTACCCGACCCAGGGTGCACCGCTCGCGCGCGTGGCGACCCTTGTGTACGACATGGAGTCGCCGGCCTCCGATCCGCTTTCGAAGCTGTGGCTCAACGCGCGGCACCTGTCGCGGTTCACCCCGGCGCTCGCCCAGGCCGTCCACGAGCAGGAGCAGCTCAACGTCGCGAGTCTGCGCGCGATCATCGACGACGGCATCGCCGACGGCACCTTCCGCTGTGACGACGCGCTCGCCGCATGCGTGCGCATCCTGGTCGCCATCGACGGGCACGGCGCCTACGTCAACGACGTCGGCGGCTTCACCCACGAGGCGTACCGGCTTTTCGTGACCGATACCGCCGAGTGGGCCCTCGGGCTTGAACGGGGCACGCTCGCCGCTGGCGGAGCCGAGGAGTCCGGGTGAGCTCCCGTTCGCGCGCCGCGCTTCGTCTCGCTGGCGCTCGCTCAGCGTCCGGGGGTCGGGTCGGCGGGATGGCCGGGGTTGCGGTCGCTGAGCGAGGGAGGAACGACCGAGACGAAGCGCGGCTGTGGACGTCAGGTCGCGGCATCCCACCAGTCCAGCACCCGTGTGCCGAACAATGTGAGCCACCGGGATGCCTCACCCTCGGCGACATCGACGTCGAACCACGTGCGGCCGGGCAGGGGCGTCGTCTGCAGCCACGTGCCGTCGGGCTGTCGCGCGTCGCGCACCGCCTCGACGGCCTCGGCCAGGCGCGGATCGGGTGCCGTGCCCTCGAGCAGCGACGCATCGCGGAAGTGGTCGAGGGCCGAGAGGGCGCTGTAGCGGTGGCGGTTCGGGTACACGAACCGCGTCACGAAGGGGCCGACGACCTCACCCGTGCTCGCGCGGAGCATCAGCCGGCGCGACAGCAGGTACTCCTCGCCGCCGTGACGGGCTTCGCGCATGCTCGTGTCGCCGGTGATCCGCTCGTACGCGAGGATCCCGCGCGCCGCGTTGAGTGTCGAGTGGAACGACGAGCGCACGGAGTCACCCTCCTCCGCCTCGCAGTTCCAGCCGCCGTCGGCGAGCCGATGCGCGGGGAACCACTCCACGAGCCGTGAGACGTCGGCGCCGAGCCAGGCGCCGGCGGCGAGCGTGTACGAGTTGATGCACACGTCGACCTCGCCGCCCCAGTAGGGCATGTCGTCGTACTCCCACCGGCTGTTCGCGTCGATGCGCCGGGCCGTGTCGCCGAGCGCCGCGGCGTCGACGCCCCACTCCCTCAGGTCGCGCAGCGACCAGGTCGTCGCGACCCACGGCTGCCCGGGCTCCTTGGCCTCGGGGGTGTCGAAGAACGCCGTGCCCCCCGGGAAGAACGCGCCGCCGGCCCATCGCCCGTCGGGGTCCTGTCGCGTCAGCAGGGCGGCGCCGTATCCTTCGACGGACACGCGGGCACGCGTCGACTGCCACACCTCGGGGGGAGCGCCCGCGAGGTCGCGCTCGACCTGCCAGCGCAACGCCGGGTCGGAGTCGAGCAGCCATTCCAGCACCTGAGGTTCGGCGGCCATGGCGGCACGCTACGCCCGTCGTCCGACACGCGGAACCACGGCCGCGGGCGCGTCGCGGCGACGGCATCCACCGTCTCGGTTTTGCGCAAGGCACAACATTCGTCCAGACAATTCCGAATCGATTCGATAAGATGTTCGGCAGCCGCTTTCCGGCCCTTCCGTCTTCGCCTTCTCCCTCGAGAGCTCGCCTTCATGTCCACCGCCCTGACGACGGGCCGCCCCTGGCGCGTCATCGCCCTGTTCGCCGTGCCGCTGCTGATCGGCAACGTGGTCCAGCAGCTGTACCAGTTCGTCGACGCGATCGTCGTCGGACGCCATCTCGGCGTCGACGCGCTGGCGGCCGTCGGTGCGACCGGAAGCATGATCTTCCTGCTGCTGGGGTTCGCATGGGGTCTGACGTCGGGCTTCGCGATCCCGACCGCGCAGGCGTTCGGCGCCCGCGACTACGCGGCCGTTCGCCGCTCCGTCGCAGCCGGAACCATCCTCACCGGCATCTGCACCGTCGTGCTGACCGTCGGGGCGCCGTTGCTGGCCGGTCCGCTGCTGACGCTCCTGCAGACGCCCGCCGAGCTCATGGACGACGCGATCGTCTTCGCGCAGATCAGCTTCCTCGGCGCCGGCGCCATGATGTTCTTCAACTACCTGTCGGCGATCATCCGCGCGATCGGCGACTCGCGTACGCCGCTGGTGTTCCTGACGCTCGCGTGCGGCCTCAACGTCGTGCTCGTGCTCCTCATGGTCGGCACCTTCGGCTGGGGCGTGGGCGGCGCGGCGCTCGCGACGGTCGTCTCGCAGCTGATCTCGGTGCTGCTGTGCCTCGAGTTCGTGCGGCGGCGCGTGCCGGTGCTGCATCTGCACCGCGAGGACTGGCGTGTCAGCCGTGCCGACCTCGGCGAGCACCTGCGCCTGGGTCTGCCGATGGGCTTCCAGGCCTCGATCATCGCGATCGGCACCCTGTCGGTCCAGGTGGCGCTCAACGAGCTCGGTGCCGACGCCGTGGCCGCCTACACCGCGGCGTCGCGCGTGGACGGCCTCGCCGTGGCCCTGCTGCAGTCGCTCGGCCTCGCCGTGTCGATGTTCGTCGCGCAGAACCACGGTGGCGGGCGCCCCGACCGCATCCGCACGGGCGTGACGCAGGCGACCTGGATCTCGCTCGCCGCCGCCGTCGTGCTCGGAGCGCTGCTCATCGCGTTCGGCGCGCATCTCGTGCAGCTGTTCGTGGGCGACGCCGCGACCGAGGTCGTGGGAATGGCCGCCCAGATGCTCGCGATCAACGGTGCGACCTACTGGATCCTCGCGGTGCTGTTCGTGCTGCGCGGCGCCCTGCAGGGGCTCGGGCACACGCTGATCCCCACTGTCACGGGCGTCATCGAGCTCGTCATGCGCGTGGTCGCGGCCGTCGTGCTCGGCGCGATCTTCGGCTTCATCGGCGTCGCGGCGAGCAACCCGCTGGCGTGGCTCGGTGCCGTGGTGGTGCTCATCCCCGCGTACATCCACGCCCACCGTCGCCTGGCGCACGAACCGATCAACCCGGCGGTCGCCACCCCGACGACCCCCATCGCGATCGTCGGCCCGACCGACGGATCGATGGTGGTGGATGCCGTCGTCACCGCGCCGATCGTCCTGCCGACCGCCGCGCAGACCGCGAGCCCCACGGCGCCGCGGCGCCGTCGCCGCTTCACCGCCCGCCGCTCGCGCGACCGCAGCACCCAGGGCTGAGCGGCCGCCGGCATCCGGTCAGTCGTCGAAGACGTTCCAGCAGATCGCGCCTTCCGGGCGCGGGTGCGGGCCCGGCCCGTCTCAGCACGGGCTCGATCGCCCCACGGGGCCGGCGGGGAGTCGCCCGTCACCGATCGAGCCCGTCGCTTCACCACGGCATCTTGCGCGACCGGTCGGCCGCTGATTCGCTGAAGGCGGACCCGAGGCGAGGAGCTGAGATGGCCACCAGCATTGCGGACGTGTTCGTGCAGACGCTCGTCGATGCGGGGGTGACGAGGGTGTGGGGGCTGCCGGGCGACTCGCTCAACGCCTTCACCGACGCCCTGCGCCGGGACGGACGCCTGCGCTGGCTGCACATGCGGCATGAGGAGGCCGCGGCGTTCGCCGCCGGCGCCGAGGCCGAGATCACCGGCGAGCTCGCGGTCGTCGCCGGCAGCTGCGGGCCTGGCAACCTGCACTTCGTGAACGGCCTGTTCGACGCGCAGCGCTCGCGCGTGCCGGTGCTGGCGATCGCCTCGCACATCCCGTCGGCCGAGATCGGCAGCGGCTACTTCCAGGAGACGCACCCGCAGGAGCTGTTCCGCGAGTGCAGCGTGTACTCCGAGCTGATCTCCGACCCGTCGCAGATGCCGTGGGTGCTCGAGATCGCGATGCGCACCGCCGTCGAGAAGCGGGGTGTGGCCGTGGTCGTGGTGCCCGGAGACGTCTTCTTCGCGGATGCCCCGGCCCGGCGCCCGTCGGCACCGATCCGTGCCGCGCAGCCCTCGATCGTGCCGAGCGACGCCGAGCTGCGCGAGGCCGCCGGCATCCTCGACGGCGCCAAGCGCGTCACGATCCTCGCCGGTGCCGGCGTCGCGGGCGCCCACGACGAGGTGATCGCCCTCGCCGGCCGGCTCCAGGCGCCGATCGTGCACGCGTTCCGCGGCAAGGAGCACATCGAGTACGACAATCCGCACGATGTCGGGATGACGGGGCTGCTCGGCTTCGCGTCCGGATATCGGGCGATGGAGAAGTGCGACGCGCTGCTCATGCTCGGTACCGACTTCCCCTACCGGCAGTTCTACCCGTCGAAGGCGAGGATCGTGCAGGTCGATATCCGGGGTGAGCAGCTCGGCCGCCGCACCCCGATCGACCTCGGGCTCGTGGGCGACGTCGGCGTGACGGCATCCGCTCTGCTCGGCTATCTGCGGGCGGACCGCGACGACGCGCACCTGCGCGACGCGGTTGCGAACTACCGCAAGACCCGAAAGGACCTCGACGCGCTGGCGGTCGACGACGGCAAGCGACCGCTGCACCCGCAGTTCGTGGCCCGGCTGCTGGATGAACTGGCCGAGGACGACGCCGTGTTCACCGCCGATGTCGGGGAGCCGGTCGTCTGGGCCGCGCGCTACCTGACGATGACGAAGGGACGACGGCTGCTCGGGTCGTTCGCGCACGGCTCCATGGCCAACGCCATGCCGCAGGCGCTGGGTGCGCAGGCGGTCGACCGTGACCGGCAGGTCATCGCGCTGTCGGGCGACGGCGGTATCGCGATGCTGCTCGGCGACCTGCTGTCGATCCGCCAGAACGATCTGCCGATCAAGGTCATCGTGTTCAACAACTCCGCGCTCGGGTTCGTCGAGGTCGAGATGAAGGCGGCGGGCATCGTCAACTTCGGCACGACGCTCGACAATCCGGACTTCGCCGCAATGGCCACCGCGATGGGCATGACGGGCATCCGCGTCGAGCGCGGCGAGGAGTTGGAGCCCGCGCTGCGGCGCGCGCTGTGGGAGCCCGGCCCCGTCCTCGTCGACGTCGTGGTGGCGCGGCAGGAGCTCTCGATCCCGCCGGCGATCACGGTCGCCCAGGCCAAGGGCTTCACGCTGTGGGCGCTGCGCACCGTGCTGTCGGGCCGCGGCGACGAGCTGCTGGACCTCGCCGACACCAACGTGTGGCGGCGCATCCTGCGCTGATCCGGTCCGCCTGCCGGTCGTGCCGGCCGGCGAAGGTTGCTATCGTATCTGCGTATGAGTGCAGATAAGCAGGGATGCGGCTACGCGGTCGACAGCTCCTACGTGGAACTCGCGGTCGAGGTCTTCGCGATGCTCGCCGACGCGACTCGGGTGCGGATCGTCCTGGCGCTGCAGGATGCGGGCGAGCTGTCGGTCAACCATCTCGCCGACATCGTCGACAAGTCCCCGGCGGCGGTGTCGCAGCACCTCGCCAAGCTGCGTCTGGCCCGCATCGTCTCGACGCGCCAGGAGGGGCAGCGGGTCTTCTACCGCCTCGAGAACGAGCACGCCTCGCGCCTCGTCGCCGACGCGATCTACCAGGCGGAGCACTCGCTGGGCGGCACGCCGCGCCACCATCGCACGGACGGAGGCGAGGCATGACCGCCGCGACGGCCGGACGCCACGACCACGACGACCACCGGCATCCCCACGACCACGACCACGACCACGCCGACGACCACGCCGACGGCCACCATGACCACGACCATCGCCACCCCGGCGGTCTGCGCGGCGTGCTGCACGAGCTGTTCGTGCCGCACTCGCACGATGCCGCCGACGCGATCGATGACGCGATGGAGGCGAATGCGGCGGGCATCCGGGCGCTCAAGATCAGCCTCGTGATCCTGCTCGCGACCACCGTGCTGCAGGCAGTCGTCGTGGCGTTCAGCGGCTCGGTCGCGCTGCTGGCCGACACCGTCCACAACCTCTCGGATGCGCTCACCGCGGTGCCGCTGTGGATCGCGTTCGTGCTGGGCCGAAGGGCGGCGTCTCGCCGCTACACCTACGGGCTGGGTCGTGCGGAAGACCTCGCCGGACTGTTCATCGTGTTCGTGGTCGCGCTGTCGGCCGTCGTCGCCGCGTGGCAGGCGGTCGACCGGATCCTGCATCCGCAGCCGCTCGAGAACCTCGGCTGGGTCATCGCCGCGGGTGTCGTCGGGTTCGCGGGCAACGAGGCCGTGGCGGTGTACCGCATCCGCGTGGGCAAGCGGATCGGCTCGGCGGCGCTCGTGGCCGACGGCGTGCACGCGCGCACCGACGGCTTCACGTCGCTCGCCGTGGTGCTGGGCGGCGTGGGCGTCCTGCTGGGCTTCCCGCTCGCCGATCCGATTGTGGGGCTCGTCATCGCGCTCGCGATCTTCGTGCTGCTCATCGGCACCGTGCGCAGTGTCGGCCGGCGGCTCCTGGACGGCGTCGAGCCGGAGCTCGTCGATCGCGCCGAGCACGCACTCGAGCACATCGACGGCATCGAGCACATCGATCGGCTGCGGCTGCGCTGGGTGGGGCACCGGCTGCACGGCGACGCCCTGGTCGCCGGCCGCGCGGACCACGACGCCGAGGCGGTCGCGCTCGCCGCCGAGAGCAGCGTTCGTGCCCACCTGCGCAACGTCGACGACTTCACGGTCACGGTGCGCTCCGGCCGCTGACCGCGGGCGTCCGAGCCGGCCCCTAGGCTCGCAGCATGCCCGTGACGACGCGACGCCTTCAGGATCTGACCATCGACGACCACACCCTCACGGTGCCGCTGGTGTGGGGTGATCCCGACGACGCCCGCACGATCGACGTGCACGCCGCGGTGGTCGCGCGCGAGGGCGGCGAGGACCTGCCCTACCTGGTGTTCCTGCAGGGCGGACCGGGTCATGAGGCGCCGCGTCCCTTCCACGCACCGGCGGCTCCGTCGTGGCTCGATGCGGCGCTGCAGCATCACCGCGTCGTGATGCTCGACCAGCGCGGCACGGGTCTGTCGACCCCTGTCGGCGACGTCGACCTCGAACGGGGCTCCGAGGCCCTCGCCGAGCACATCACGCACCTGCGCGCCGACAGCATCGTGCGGGACGCCGAGGCGCTGCGCCAGGAGCTCGGCGCCGACACGTGGAGCGTGCTCGGCCAGTCGTTCGGCGGGTTCACGACGCTGTCGTACCTGTCGACGGATGCCCCGTCGATCGAGCACGCGTACATCACGGGTGGCCTGAGCGCGGTGGGGCGGCATCCCGATGACGTGTACGCCCTCACGTACGACAAGATGCGCACGGCGACCGAGCGCTACTACCGGCGCTTCCCGTCACACCGTGATGCGGTGCGGCGCATCGTCGATCTGGCCGGCGCCGGGTCGATCGTTCTGCCCGGCGGCGAGGTCGTATCGGTCTCCCGCGCGCGGTCGATCGGGTCGCTCCTCGGCACGAACGACGGCTGGCAGACCCTGTGGTCGCTGCTGGAGCTGCCGCCGCACACCAACGCGTTCCGCCACGACCTGGCGGCCGCGATGCCGTATGACGCGCGCAACCCGCTGTACTACGTGTTCCACGAGTCGAGCTACGCCGACGGGTTCGCGACGAACTGGTCGGCCGAGCGCACTGAGCCGGACGACTTCCGCGCCGACCCGACGCTGCTCACCGGCGAGCACGTGCACCGTGAATGGCTCGATACGGTGCCCGGCCTGCAGCCGTGGCGCGATGTGACCCTCGCGCTCGCCGACCACGAGTGGCCGTGCGTCTACGACGAGGCTGCGATCGCCGCTTCGGGCGCGCGCGGAGCCGCCGCCGTGTACGTCAACGACGTGTATGTGCCGTTCGAGTTCTCGATGGAGACCGCTCGCCTCCTCCCCGGCGTGACGCCGTGGATCACGAGCGAGCACGAGCACAACGGCCTGCGCGCCGGCGATGTGCTGTCGCGCCTGATCGACATCGCCCACGGCCGCGCCGTGCGCTGAGGCTTCGGAAGGGTGGATGCCGCGACCGCCGGCATCCACTCGACCGTCGCGCGAGGGTCAGGTGGCGGGGTCAGGTGGTGAGGAAGTCCGCCACGCCCGCGAGTGCGGCGGGCTGCAGCCGGTAGTACGCCCACGTGCCGCGCTTGGAGCGCGACAGGAAGCCGGCCTCGGTCAGCACCTTGAGGTGGTGCGACACGGTCGGCTGCGACAGGCCGACCGGTTCGATGAGGTCGCACACGCAGGCCTCCTGACCTTCGGACGACGCCACGATCGACAGCAGCCGCAGCCGGGCGGGATCCGCGAGGGCCTTCAGCGTGACCGCGAGCAGCTCGGCCTCGTCCTGCGCGAGCGGCTCTTTCGTGAGCGGGGCGCAGCATGTCGCACCGGCGGCCGTGACGTCGGTGACCTCGAGCAGCGTGGGCATACATCGACAATAGTCGATATTGACAGCCGTCGATAGAGGTGTCCATACTGAGCATCGACACTCATCGATATCCCGCCTCGGAGGCTTCTCATGACCCTGCTCGATCTGACGCCCCGCGCGACCGTCGCCGATCGGCTGGCCACTCTGCCGGTGCTCATCATCGGCGCCGGGCCGATCGGGCTCGCCGCGGCTGCCCACCTCGTCGAGCGTGGCATCGACTTCACGCTGCTCGAGGCGGGCGATGTGCCGGCATCGAGCATCCGGCTGTGGGGCCATACCCGGCTGTTCTCGCCCTGGCGTCACCTGATCGACCCCGCATCGCGCCGTCTGCTCGAAGCCGCCGGTTGGATGCCTCCCGCCGACGACGGGCGGGCGCCCACGGGCTCGGAGCTCGTCGACGCGTACCTCGCACCGCTCGCCGAGCTGCAGCCGCTGCGTGCCCGCATCCGGTACGGCGCCCGCGTGGTCGCCGTCGCGCGCGAGGGGATGGACCGCACGCGCACCTCCGGTCGCGCGAAGACTCCGTTCCTGGTGCGGATCGAGACGACGGACGGGCGGATCGAAGAGCTGACGGGTCGCGCGGTCATCGACGCGTCGGGCACGTACACGACCCCGAATCCGCTGAGTTCGACAGGACTCGACCCGATCGGCGCCGGCGCGGTCACGGACAGGATCGTCCACGCGCTCCCCGATGTCCTGGACCGCGACCGGGCGCGGTTCGCCGGACGCCACACGACGGTGGTCGGTGCCGGGCACTCCGCGGCCAACACCCTCATCGCGCTCGCGGAGCTCGCCGAGCACGAGCCCGGCACTCGGGTCACCTGGCTGATCCGCAACGCCTCGGCAGTGCGGGTGTCGTCGTCCGACGACGACGAGCTCGCGGACCGGGCCCGCCTCGGTTCGCGCGTCGACCGGCTCGTCGCCGGCGGTGCCGTCGGCAAGGTCGACTCGTTCGAGATCTCGCGCGTCGCTGCTCTGGACCACGGGGTCCAGGGCGGCGGCATCCGGCTCATCGGGTCGCGTCACGGTGAGCCGGCGATCCATGACGCCGACGTCGTGGTCAACGCGACCGGGTTCCGTCCAGACCTCGCCGTGCTGCGCGAGGTGCGGCTGGCCCTCGATGACATCGTCGAGGCCCCCGTGCGCCTTGCTCCGCTCATCGACCCCAATGTCCACTCGTGCGGAACGGTCGCACCGCACGGGTTCGACGAGCTGCGGCATCCCGAATCCGGCTTCTTCGTCGTGGGCATGAAATCGTACGGCCGCGCCCCGACCTTCCTGCTGGCGACCGGCTACGAACAGGTGCGGTCGGTGGTCGCGTGGCTCGACGGCGATATGCGCGCCGCCACCGAGGTACGGCTCACGCTTCCGGCGACGGGAGTGTGCTCGACGGACGCCGGCGGCGGGTCGTGCTGCACGTGACGACGATCGCGCGCCGGCGTCGGACGGAGAGACGCGGCGATAGATAGATAGTGGTCTATGCTTTTCTCGTGACCAACACTCCCACCGTGCTGTTCGTCTGCGTCCACAACGCCGGCCGCTCGCAGATGGCCGCCGGCTACCTGGAGGCCCTCGCGGGAGATCGCGTCGAGGTGCTCTCCGCCGGCTCCGAGCCGAAGGACCGGATCAATCCGGTCGCGGTCGAGGCGATGCGCGAACAGGGGATCGACATCGCGGGCAACGCGCCGAAGCTGCTCACCGTCGACGCCGTGAGGGAGTCGGACGTCGTGATCACGATGGGCTGCGGCGACGCGTGCCCGATCTTCCCCGGCAAGCGATACGAGGACTGGCAGCTCGACGACCCCGCGGGGCAGGACATGGAGACCGTGCGGCGTATCCGCGACGAGATCCGCGCCCGCGTCGAGCAGCTCATCAGCGAGCTGACGCCCGCGACGTCGTGACGGTCGACGCGCCTGTGCGCGTCCGGGCTGCGCTGTGGCGCCGGGCGCTCGCCGAGCTCCTCGGGACGGGGCTTCTCGTCGCTGTCGTGGTCGGCTCGGGGATCGCGGCGCAGCGGCTGTCGGCCGACACCGGATTGCGGCTGCTGGAGAACTCGTTCGCGACGGCGCTCGGTCTCGGCGTGCTCATCGTGCTCTTCGCGCCCGTGTCGGGGGCGCACTTCAACCCCGTGGTGTCGCTCGCCGACCTCGTGCGCGGCCGACGTGACCGAACGGGTCTGACAGCGGGTGCGCTCGCCGTCTACCTCGCGGCGCAGCTGGCGGGCGGGATCGGCGGAGCCGTGCTCGCCGACGCGATGTTCGCGGTGCCGGTCGCGATCTCGACGACCGACCGGGCGACCCCGGCCACCCTCCTGGCAGAGGTCGTCGCGACGGCGGGGCTCGTGCTGCTCATCGTCGGTCTCTCCCACGCCGGGCGCAGTGTCGCCGTGACCGCGGCCGCGGTGGGCGCCTACATCGGCGCGGCGTACTGGTTCACGAGCTCGACGTCGTTCGCGAACCCCGCAGTGACCATCGGGCGCATCTTCACCGACACGTTCGCCGGCATCGCCCCTGCCTCGGCGGTGCCGTTCATCGGCGCCCAGCTCGTGGGCGCAGCGCTGGCCGTGGGCCTCGCCGCCGCACTGTTCCCCGCACGGCGACACTGAGCACTGCGCCCACGAGGGAGGGGGATGCCGCTGCTCGCGGCATCCCCCTCCCTGGCGGGCGTGCGGTCGGCGTCAGCCGTTCAGACGGGTGATGGGCGGCGGGGCGTAGCTGCCGTCGAGCACCGCGTCGCCCGGCATGTACATGCGCAGGATCGGCCGGAACGCTCCCTCGGGCGCCGGCAGCCAGTTGGCGGCGGCTTCGGCATCGGACGGCCGCGTGCGACTGATGCGGATCGTGAGCCCGCCGGCGGCATCGGTCACGATCCCTGGTGTGCGGTCGCCCACCGAATAGCGGTCGATCTCGTTGTCGACGAGGTAGAACTCGGGCAGCGAGTACATCGTGACCGACCAGAACGCCCCGACCGGCGGAGGCGGCGTGAGCCGCAGCTCGTACTCGTGCTCGCCGGTGAGCGCCTGGCCGTCATCGTCGAGGAATGTCATGACGTACGCGGCCTCATACCCGTGGTTGCCCCACAGTCCCGCCTTGGCGGCGACGGCGCGCCCGCCGATGCGCAGCCTCGGGTCAGCGATCTTCCACTCGTCGTCGCCCTTCGCACCGACCTCGAAGAAGTCGAGGTTGTAGTCGAACACGTGAAGCGTCTGCGACCACGTGCCGGGCGCCGCGTCGACGGCGGAGCCCGCCATCGCCTGCGCGATGACTCCGTCGCCGGCCTGCGCTCCGGCCCGCAGCGCCGCCTGCTGCTCGCCCGTCAGCTCGTTCACGGGAGTGCTGCCGGTGAGACCGAGCGCGGCGAACGACGCCTGCAGAGCCTCGTCGCGGGGCGCGGGCGGGAACGCCTGCGACCACACGCGGTACTTCTCCCAGAAGTCGAGGACGTCGTCGCCCTGCGGCGCTGTCGTCGGGATGCCGCCGGCCACGGCATCCGGGTCCGACGGTGTGAGCGTCGTGGCGTCCTGCAGCGCGTGCACGGCCGGCAGGTCGTCGATGCCGGCGCACGACCAGCGCCCCACGATCGACACCACGCGGGTCGGGGCGTGGACGACGGTCAGGCCGCCGGCATCCCCCTCCCACCCGGGCGGGACGATCAGGAACTCGCCGGCCCCGTTGCCGGTGCCGCGCGTGCCGACGTAGGCGAAGTTGTCGGTCCAGGCGTCGACGAACTGCAGCACGTAGTAGCGGTCGGATGCCGGCACCGAGAGCCGGACAGGTCCGACGCCCAGATCGAGCGAGGCCATCGAGTACACCGTGTCGTTGTTGATCGACACGAAGGTGTCGGCCGCCGAGGCGAGGGCGCGCGCGTGCGAGAACGTATTGAACGACGCCTGCGGGTTCGCGCCCACCCCGGTGGTGGTGTAGCGGACCACCTGCTCCAGGTCGAACACCAGTGGGAAGCCGTACAGTCGCGCCTGGGTGGCAAGGGCGTCCAGGTCGGCCGTCATCAGGCCTCCTTCTGGATCTCGGGCAGCTGCCACGACTTGTCGAACCAGGGCTCGAGGGGGCCGTACAGGCGGAACATGGGGAAGAACGCCTTGCCCGGGATCGTCGGGATCCAGTTCGACTCCTTGCCCTCGGAGGCGGTCGGCCCGAACCACAGCACGTACGAGCCGTCGGCGTCTGCCTGCACGTCGCCCCCGAGACTCGACAGCGCGGGGTAGGGCGTCGACTGCAGCAGCGAGCGCGTCTGCGTGTCGTACAGATCGACCGACCAGAAGTTCTTCGCCGGCGGGTCGGCCGGGATGCGAAGCGAATACGTGGCGGAGCCGTCGAGCACGTGTCCGGCGGCATCCTCGGCGGTGTAGGCGTAGGCGGAGCCCGCACCCACCTGGGCGTGCGCCATCGCCGGCGTGATCACGGTCGCGAAGTAGTGGAACTGCGTGCGTGCGTCGAGGTTTCGGGCTCCGTCGCGCAGGAACTCGTAGCTGCCGCCGACGAAGGCGTTCTTCCAGGAGTTGCCCTCCCAGAAGAATGCCCCGGGATCGCGCGGTTTGTAGACGAGTGCGCGGGAGATCGCCGCGCCGATCCGTGCGGCGTCGTCGAGGATGCCGCGCAGCCGCTCGTCGGGCGTGAAGGGCGTGCCGTGGACGATGCCGACGGCGGCCAGCGTCCCGGCACGCTCGGGGTCGAGAGCCGTCACCGGCTCCTCCGCGACGAGCTGGGCGATCTCTTCGAAGAACGTGAAGTCGTTCGCATGCACCGTGTTCTGCAGCACGTCGGCGATGTTCACGAACGTGTTCTCAGGCGGCGCGCCGGCCTCCGACAGCGGGTAGATGCGCGTCTGCTTCATGGCGGGCACGCCGCCGAGGGTGCGCAGCACGACCCAGTTCGCGTAGGTCGGCGACTCGAACGTGTAGTACCCGTCGGGGCGCTCGCCGTCGTACCCCGGCGGGAGGAACAGGTACTTGCCGCCGGCGCCCTTGTCGGGACCGGGGATGCCCATGTCGGTGACGTACCGGAACCAGAAGTCGTCGATGACGCACAGCGACTGCGGCGGGGCCTCGATGACGGTCGGCCCCCAGGCCTTCAGGTCGAGGAACGTCGTGCCGTACGTGGTCTCGGTGTTGGGCGTGAGGTACAGGCCACCCGAGTTCGCACGCGGATCCGTGAACCCGATGATGTCGGGCGACACCACGCCGGCCGTGCGCAGGCCATTCCGCATGGCGACCAGCGATGCGCCGGGCACCGCGGTCAGGAAGGCGTCGATGCCGCGCAGCAGGTCCAGCGCGTCGAAGATGGTCTGCACCGAGTCCGCCTTCGGCACGCCGTCGAAGAACTCGAGGTCGCCGAACGGCGTCTTGAGCAGATCCGGTGTGGAGAGGTGCGTCACCTCCTCCGCCAGCTGCTCCTTGGTCAGACCTGCTCCGGGGGTGCCGTCGATGGCCATGCGCTTCCCTTCGTCCCCATACGAGCCCGCCGCGACGGCGTGGTCACGGGGGGGTGTGCTCGAAGTCTGCCAGTCCCGGGTTGCGGCCGTCTCGAGGCTGGCCGCGATGTGCGCCCGCGTCGCCCGGGCCGCCGCGGCCACGACGCGCAGCATCCCGGGATACTCCGCGTGACCGGCGGGCAGCACCTCGAGTTCGAGCCGCGCGCTCGTGCCGGCATCCTGCGCCCTCGCGACTGCGTTGGCGACCGCGAACTGGCCGGGCGCCGGAACGCTCGCGTCCCACAGCGCCGCCTCCACCCGCACGGGCACCCGGGCGAAGGTCGCCGCCGTCGACGCGTCGAAGAGCCGCAGCACGTCGCGCGCCTCCGGGTGGGCCGCGACATACCGACGCAGCGGCTCGCCGCTGCCGGAGCACGGCACCCTCAGGCGGATGTCGTACTGGCCGAAGCTCGGCACGATGAGCGTCGCGCCGATCACGCGGTCGTCCCACGGGAGCGCGAGGGCGCCGATGCCGCCGCCGAAGCTCTCGCCCACGATGTACAGGGGCAGGTCGCCGGCGAGCGCGACCAGCACGTCGCCCGCCGTCCACAGATCGACGGCACAGCGGCCGATCGCGTACGTCTCGGGGTCGGCGATGCCGTGCAGCACGTGCCGCTCCGACGTCGACGGCGCCCCGATGCCGGCGTTCAGCGCGCCGAGTCCCCGTGCGACGGGGAAGATCACGGCCGCGTCCGCCGGCACGCGCGAGAAGTCGGGGGCGTCGCGCCCGCCGTAGCCGTGGCTGTGGACCACGCCCACGCGCGCAGGCCCGGCCGCTGGCATCCCGAACCAGCCCCGCAGCCGCAGGCCGTCTGCGGTGCCGAATGCGACCTCGAACACGTCGTGCGCGCCGCGGCGGCCGAGCGGCGTGAGCGCGGGCTCCGGTGCGGCCGCGCTCTCACGACGCCAGCGCCCCCACGTGTCGGCGAAGCCCGGCGGCGGTGCCACCGGGGCGACCGCGCGCAGCCCGGCGAGGTCGTACCCGTACGTGCCGTCGATGGGGGCGCCGGGGAACCATTCGTCGTAGGGCGGGGCGATCACGGCGTCCTCTCAGTGGGCGTGCTCGTCTTCGACTCTGGCATCCCGCGCGTGCGCGCGCGATCCGCTACAGGGCCGCGAGCAGCGCGGCGAGCGGCGCCGGCACCCGGTCGAGCGGCACCGCTTCGGCCAGCAGCCGTGCGTAGCGCGCCTTGTTGCCGCTGCGGCCGCCGAAGAACCTGGCCAGCTGCGCCTCGGGCGGGCGTCCACGCTGGAAGGGCTGCTGCTGCAGGCTGCGGAACGAGTCCAGCTCGCCCTGGGCGGCGATGACCGCCTCCACGCCGTCGACGCCCAGCGCCCGCACGAACTCGCCCTCCAGGTCGGGGTCGCACACGAACACCGTGTCGAGCACGCGCTCGAAGTCGGCGCGCTCGCCGGCGTCGACCAGCCCGACGAGCACTTCGCCGCCGAGCGCCGCCACCGCACCCCGCGCGCCCTTCGAGCCGCCGACGACGCGGACCGCCGGCATCCCCATCCCCATCCGTCCGGCGAGGGTCTCGAGGGCGACGCGATCGCTCTCCCCCTCGACGAGCACGACGGTCACGGGCGCGTCACTCCCGCGAGAAGGCGGAGGCGCGCGCGACCTGGTCGGGCGTCGGCGTGACGCCCGTGTAGCGCTCGAACTGGCGGGCCGCCTGCAGGGCGATCACCTCGGCGCCCGTGATGACGGGGATGCCGGCGTCCCGTGCCGTCCGGACGAGCGGTGTCTCGGCCGGGTAGGCGACGACGTCGAAGACCACGTGGGCGGCATCGACGTGGGCGCGCGAGAACGACAGGGTGCCGGCATCCACCCCCGCCATGCCGAGCGGGGTGACGTTGACGATGACGCCATGGCCGGGCGAGGGATCGGCGGTGACGCTGCGATACCCGTACTTCGAGGCGAGCGCCTCGCCCGCCTCGGCGTTGCGCGCGAGCACCGTGAGGTCGTCGAAGCCGGCACCGCGGAAGGCGGCCACGACCGCCTTCGCCATTCCGCCCGCGCCCCGCACCAGCACCGGCAGCGACGGGTCGACGGCGTGCGACGAGAGCAGCTCCGCCACGGCCTCGTAGTCGGTGTTGGATGCCGTCAGCCTGCCCCCGTCGTTCACGATCGTGTTGATCGACTCGATGGCCGCGGCCGACGGCTCGATCTCGTCGACGAGAGGGATCACCGCCTCCTTGAACGGCATCGACACCGAGCAGCCGCGGATGCCGAGCGCGCGCACACCGCCGATCGCGGCCACGATGTCGTCGGTCGTGAAGGCCTTGTAGATGAAGTTCAGCCCGAGCTCGTCGTACAGGAAGTTGTGGAACCGCGTCCCGATGTTCGACGGGCGGGCGGCCAGCGAGATGCAGAGCACCATGTCTTTGTTGAGAATCGGCACAGGGCCATTGTTCCCTTGACCCTCACACTGTGTCATCGTCGAGCGTGGTCCTCACCATGTACACCATCGGACAGTTCGCCGCCCTCGGACGCGTCAGCGTGCGGATGCTGCGGCACTACGACGCGATCGGCCTGCTCGTGCCCGCCGACGTCGACGAGCGCACCGGGTACCGCCGCTACACCCCGCAGCAGCTGGCACCCCTGCTGCGGATCGCGCAGCTGCGCGATCTCGGCTGCCCGCTCGACGACGCCCTCGACGTGCTGCACGCCGATGACGAACCGGCCGCGCTCCGGCGCGTGCTGGAGCGTCGCCGGGTCGACCTCGTCGCCAGTGTCGCCGCCGACACCGCGCGTCTCGCGCGTCTGGACGAACAGCTCCGCCACCTTGAAGGAGAAACAGAGATGACCACCGTCGAATACCGCCGCATCGAGCCCGTCACCGTCTACGCGGCGTCGGCCGTCGCCGCCGGCAGCGACAACGTTCCCGGCGCCGTCGACCAGGTGCTGCCGGGGCTGCATGACGCCCTCGAAGCGTCGGGCGCCGCCTATCGCGAGCCCGGCATCTTCTGGTACGAGCCGATCGACGACACCGAGGACCTGCGCGTGTGGGTCTCGTGGATCGCCGACGGCGAGCCTGTCGAGAACGACGGCTGGCAGGTCGTGGAGCTGCCCGCCGTGGAACGCGCCGCCGTCACCACGTACCACGGCGAGATGAGCGGCATCGGCGCCGCGTGGGGCGCCTTCATGCAGGCCGTCGTCGCCGACGGCGGCGAGTTCTCCGGCCCCTGCCGCGAGGTCTACCTGCAGGCCGACGGCCCCCAGTCGACCTGGGTCACAGAGCTGCAGCAGCCCGTCGCCTGACCCCAGGCGAGGGCGCCCGGGATCCTCGCTGATCCCGGGCGCCCTCTCGGGGTCATCGGTCGTCGGTCAGTGCGTCCTTGACGTCGTCGCCGGCCTTCTTGACCTTCGCGCTGGCCTGGTCGGCCATGCCCTCGGCCTGCAGGCGCTCGTTGTCGGTCGCGTCGCCGATCTTCTCCTTGACCTTGCCCTTCATGTCCTCGGCGTTGTGCTTGATGTCGTCGTCCAGACCCATGGCGGATCTCCCTTCGTGTGGCGGACTCGATACCGCGATCCGACGGCGGGGCGGGTGGCCCCGTCGGGGGTCGCTGCGCCGACGCTAGGCACGTTCGCGCGAAGCCTCAGGAGGGTTGTCAGCGAGCACCGGGTTCGGTATTCTGCCCGGCCCGCTCCGCCAGCACCTCGACGAGGCGCGCGGCGGTCGCGACGCTCGACTGCGGGTTCTGGCCGCTGACCAGTGCACCGTCGCGCACGACCTCGACCGACCACGGCGCCGCCGGCTCGATGATCGCGCCGAGCTCGGCCAGACGCGACGCGACGAGATACGGGGTGCCCGTGCCGAGCCCGCCCTGGCGCTCCTCCTCGTCGGTGAACACCGCGATCCGGCGGCCGGCGAACGCGAACGAGCCGTCCTCGCGCACGGCGCTGAGCAGCCCCGCCGGTCCGTGGCACAGCACTCCGACGACGGCCTCACGCTCGGCCGCGTCCACCAGCAGGCGCCCCAGGTCGGGATCGACGGCGAGGTCGACCATCGGGCCGTGGCCGCCCGGCAGGACGATCGCGTCGTACTCGCCGTCGTGTACCGCGTGGAGGGCGCGGGGCTGCGCGAGCAGGCCGTCGATCCCGTCGAGGTAGACCCGCAGGTCGCCGGCCGCATCGCCCGACAGGCTTCCCGGGTCGACCGGCGGACGCGCGCCCCCGGGCGTCGCGATCGTCACCTCGTGGCCGGCGGCCATCAGCCCGCGGTGCAGCTCGACGAGCTCCTCCGCCCAGAACCCGGTCGGGTGCGCCGAGCCGTCCGCGAGTGCGATCGTGTCGGCCGCGGTGACTGCCATCAGTACGTGTGCCATGTCTGCTCCTTGTTCGGCGGCTCAGGCGAACCGCTGAGGTCAGGAACGAGGCATCCATCGCGATCATTTCGTACGCTTGGCTCAGCCATAGATTTCTTGATGAGTGGATGCCGCATGCAAGAGCTCGACCTGCTGCACACGTACCTCGAGGTCCACCGCGCGGGATCGATCACGGCCGCAGCCGGTCGGCTGGGCGTCAGCCAGCCCGCGGTGAGCGAGCGCATCGCCCGCCTGGAAGCGGAGCTCGGCGCCGAGCTGCTCGTGCGCACCGCCCGCGGTGTCACGCCGACCGCCGCGGGCGATGCGCTCGCCGCGCGCATCGGGGAGCCCGTCGACCGGCTGCGCGACGTGTGGGCGGCGCCCGCGGCGGCCGAGCCCGAGACGGTCCGCGTCGGCGCGGCGAGCGATGTCGCCGCGGCCAGGCTGGTCGCAGCCCTCGCCCCGCTCACCGCGCACGGTGTGCGGGTCGAGTTCGCCCTCGGACTCGCCCACGACCTGCTGGCGAGCCTCGCCGACGCCGAGCTCGACGTCGTGGTGTCGTCGGTGCGGACGCCGATGCGCGGCATCCGCTATCGCGGGCTCGTCGACGAGGAGTTCGTGCTGGTCGGCGCTCCGTCGATGGCCGGCACCGTCGACGCGGCACGACTGGCGGCCGACCCCGCCGCCGCGCTGCAGCACCTGCCGCTGATCGCCTACGACGCAGAGCTGTCGATCGTGCGGCGGTACTGGCGCAGTCAGTTCGGGCATCGGCCGGCGAACCGGGTCGCGATGACCGTGCCGGACCTGCGCGGCGTGCTGGCGGCGGTCGTCGCCGGTGCCGGCGTGTCGGCGCTGCCCCGCTACCTCGCCCAGCCCGCGATCGACGCGGGCGCCGTGGTCGTGGTGCACCGGCCCGACGAGGCGCCGATCAACACGCTGCACCTCGCGATCCGGGCGGCCGAGGCTCCCTCTCCGGCGACCGGCCGCGTCATCGACGCGCTGGTCGACCGCGCCCAGGAGTGGGACGTGTTCTGACGCGTCCCGCGACCGCGAACGCCGAGGCCCGAGCGCACGGGAGCAGAATGGCGGGTATGGATGCCGTCGCGCCGCTCGTGCGCACCGAGATGCCACGCCCGAGCTACATCATGTCGGCCGAGGGGTACCAGATCGCGACCTACTCGTGGGGGGAGCCCGACGCCGACACCGTGCTGTGCGTGCACGGGTTCGCGTCCAGCTGCCGCGACAACTGGGTCGACACCGGCTGGGTGCGCATGCTGACGAGCGCGGGCTATCGCGTCATCGGCGTCGACCAGCGCGGACACGGTGCCAGCGACAAGCCGCACGACGCCGAGGCGTACTCGATGGCCGCATTCGTCGGCGATCTGATGGCGGTGCTCGACACCTACCTCGTCGACGACGTGCGCTACCTCGGCTACTCGCTCGGCGCCCGCGTCGGCTGGCAGCTCGCGGTCGATGCCCCGGAGCATGTCGGGCGGGCCGTGCTCGGCGGCATCCCGGACGGGCGCCCGCTCGGCCGGCTGCGCATCGAGCAGGCCCGGGCCTACGCCGAGCACGGCACCCCGGTCGAGGACATGGTGACCCAGAACTACGTGCGCCTGGCCGAGCGCGTGCCCGACAACGACCTGCGCGCACTCATCGGGCTGGCCGAGGGGATGCGGTTCGGCGACGCCGACCCCGACCCGGAGCGGCCGCCGCAGCAGCCGGTGCTGTTCGCCACCGGAACCGAGGACGCCATCCTGGAGCGGTCGCGGGCTCTGGCCGCGACCGCCCCGAACGGCACATTCCTCGAGATTCCGGGGCGGCACCACTTCAATGCGCCGGGGTCGCGGGTGTTCCGCGAGGCCGGGCTGGAGTTCCTCGCCTGAGCCGCAGGCCCTCGCGGCCGGCAGGTCCGGCGCGGCGGGACTCAGGAGGCCGCGGTCTTCACCAGCGCGCGGAACTTCGCCTCGATGTCGGCGTTCCACGCGAGGACGGCGTAGCTCACGGGCCAGACGTCGCCGTCGTCGAGGTGCGCCGGGTCGTCGAAGCTGATCGTGCCGTACCGCGTCTTGAACTTGCTGGCCGGCTGGTAGAACACGACGACCTTGCCGTCGCTGTTCGCGAAAGCGGCGAAGCCGTAGAACGTCTTCGGCATGAGCTCGGGCGCGACGTCGAGCACGAGCTCGCGGAACGCCTCGGCGATCTGCTTGTCGAGTCCGTCGAGCTTGTCGATCGCCTCCTGGATCTGCTTCAGGCCCGCCTCGCGGTTCTTGCCCGCCTTGGCCTGCTCCCGCAGCTCCTTGGCGCGCTGCTTGACGGCGTCGCGTTCGATCTGCGACAGGTTCTCGGATGTCGTCTCAGCCATGATCCACTTCCTTCACGCTCGGGGCGCTGTGCGCCTGATGTCGTTCACGCTACGGGGCACGGCATCCGGTCGCTTCTCCATTCCTGCCCGATGCGCGACAGCATCCGCGGACCACGAGGGGCGGAGCGCGCCGCCCCGCCCCTCGGGGCTCGTCACTCGTACTGCATGACGATGCGGCCGTCGATCTTGCCCTGCTCCATGCGCTCGAAGATGTCGTTGATGTCGTCGAGCGGTTCGACCGTCACCGTCGGGTGGATGAGGCCCCGCGCATAGAGGTCGAGCGCCTCGATCATGTCCTGCCTCGTTCCGACGATCGATCCGCGGATCGTGATCGCCCGCAGCACGATGTCGAAGATCTCGGCGGGGAAGTCTCCCGGCGGCAGTCCGACGAACACCACCGTCGCGCCGCGGCGGGCGACGCCCACGGCCTGGCCGAACGCCTTCGGGTGCACCGCCGTGACCAGCACGCCGTGCGCCCCGCCGGTCTGCTCCTGCACCGCCGCGGCCGGGTCCTCGGTCATCGCGTTGACCGTCACCTCTGCGCCGTGCCTGCGCGCGAGCTCCAGCTTGTCGTCGTCGATGTCGACGGCCGCGACGCGCAGGCCCATCGCCCGCGCGTACTGCACGGCGATGTGGCCCAGCCCGCCGATGCCCGAGATGACGACCCACTCGCCCGGCCGCGCCTCGGTCATCTTGAGGCCTTTGTAGACGGTCACGCCCGCGCACAGGATCGGCGCCACCTCGACCGGGTCCACACCGTCCGGGATGCGGGCGGCGAACCGCTCGTCGACGAGCATGTACTCGCCGAAGCTGCCGTCGACCGAGTAGCCGCCGTTCTGCTGCTGGGGGCACAGCGTCTCCCAGCCCGTGCGGCAGTACTCGCACACGCCGCAGGCGCTCCACAGCCACGCGTTGCCGACGAGGTCGCCGACGGCGAGCGTGGTCACGCCCTCGCCCAGCGCCACCACGCGCCCGTAGCCCTCATGCCCCGGGATCAGGTCCTTCTTCGGTGCGACCGGCCAGTCGCCGCGTGCCGCGTGCAGGTCGGTGTGGCAGACACCCGAGGTCAGCACCTTCACCAGCGCCTGGCCGCGGCCCGGCGACGGGATCGGCACGTCCTGCAGCTCCAGCGGCCGGTCGGGCGCGACCACCACCGCGGCGCGCATGGTCCCCGCCGGGGCGGCGCCACCCTCGTGCGACTCGGTCAGGTTCGTCATCGGAATCACTTCCCCCCGGGGGCGGGCGTTCGCCGCCCTCTGCCCCACACGTTACGCGCGGGGCCCCGACCGCGCAGGGGGTCGGCGCTCTGCCCGGCGCCCGAGGCGATTGAAGGCGGCGCGGCATCCGACATACCCTTGCCACGCCGATGGAAGGAACCACCGTGACCTCGCCCGACCACATGCACGCCATCTCGTCCGACACCACCCACGTGGTCGACGATGTGCTGGACTACGCCCGCCGCCGGGCGCTGTACCGGGACGTGCCGCTCGACAAGCCGATGACCCCGCGCGACCTGGAGCGCCTCGCCTCGGGCTCGATCACCGCCGACGGCATCGGCGCGCGCCGTGCCATCGCCCTGTTCGAGAACGTCCTCGCACCGGCCTGCATCTCGACGGACCACCCGGGGTACCTGTCGTTCATCCCCTCGGCCCCCAGCAAAGCCTCCCTCGCGTTCGACGTCGTCGTGTCGGCATCCGCCGTCTACGGAGGCTCGTGGATGGAGGGTGCGGGCGCCGTCTTCGCCGAGAACGAGGTGCTGCACTGGCTCGCGACGGAGTTCGGGATGCCGGCGACCGCCGGCGGCGTGTTCGTCCAGGGCGGCACCATCGGCAACCTGTCGGCGCTCGTCACCGCCCGTGACGCCGCACGCCGCCGCGTCGCAGAAGAGGGTCGCCCGACGCCGTCGCGCTGGGTCGTGGTGTGCAGCGCCGAAGCGCACTCGTCGATCGCATCGGCTGCGGCCGTCATGGACGTCGACGTCGCCGCCGCCGAAGTCGACGCCGAGGGCCGCCTGCGCGGCGATGCCGTCGCGCGGGTGCTCGACGCGCACGGCGACGCGGTGTTCGCGGTCGTCGCCACCGGAGGCACGACGAACTTCGGCATCGTCGACGACATCGCCGGCATCGGAGCCGTCGCCCGCGAGCGCGGGGTGTGGTTCCACGTCGACGGCGCCTACGGCCTCGCCGCCATGCTCGTGCCCGAGCTGCGTCCCGCGTTCGAGGGCGTGGGGCTCGCCGACTCGCTCATCGTCGACCCGCACAAGTGGCTGTTCGCGCCGTTCGACGCGTGCGCCCTCATCTACCGCGAGCCCGAGCTCGCCCTGGCCGCGCACACGCAGAAGGCCGAGTACCTCGACACCCTCACGGGCAAGCCGGACTGGAACCCGTCCGACCTCGCCATCCAGCTCACCCGGCGGGCGCGTGGCCTGCCGCTGTGGTTCTCGCTCGCGACGCACGGCACCGAGCAGTACCGCGCCACGATCGCGCACGGTGTCGACCTCGCCCGGCGCATCGCCGACGAGATCTCCGCCCGCGACGGGCTGTCGCTCGTGCGCGACCCGCAGCTGTCGGTGGTGGTGTTCCGCCGCGACGGGTGGAGCCTCGCCGACTACGAGGCCTGGTCGGCGAAGCTCCTCGACGACCAGCAGGGCTTCGTCGTGCCGAGCTCGCACCACGGCGAGCCCGTGCTGCGCTTCGCGATCATCTCGCCGCTCACGACGTTCGAGCTGCTCACCGGCATCCTCGACACGCTCGGGTGACCTGGATGCCGGCCGCCGCGGGCACGGGGAGCTCCGAGCTTCGACCCACGTAGACTGGAGGCATCCGTTCTCGCATCTGAGAACCCGCCTCTTCGCAGGATCACCGTGACCACAGCCGAATCCCGCACGTTCGACGTGCGCCATGTGCAGCTCGCGCGCGCCGCGTTCGCCGCGATCGCGGCGCTCATGATCACGTTCTCGTCCGATCACTCCGCCGCGGTCGGCAGCGCCGTGTTCAGCGGGTTCGCGATCGCGACCGCCCTCGTCCACCTGCTCGCGGTGTGGCTCGTCTACCCCGCCGGCCGCCGGTGGCCGTCGGCCTCGCTCGGCGCGGTCACCCTCGTCGCCGGCATGGCGAGCGGTCTCTTCCCGCTGCGCACCGTGACCGGCTACTTCGTCATCGTGATCGCGTGGGCGCTCGCCAGCGGCGTCATCGAGCTCGTCGCCGGGTGGCGCGGTCTGTCGACCCGCACCGCGCGCCGCGAGATCGCGCCCGGAGTCGCCGATGCCCGTCCGGTCGCACCGGTCGGTCCCCGCTCCGAGAGCCGCGACGCGATCGTCGTCGGCGCCCTGACGATCCTGCTCGGCATCGCACTGCTCTGTGTGCAGCCCGCGTACTCGCTGACCTATCGTCTCGACGACGCCGGTGTCACCGGCACCCTCACGGGCATCACCATCGGCGTCGGGCTGTTCGGCGGCTACGCCGCGATCGTCGCCGTCTATCTCGGCATCGCCGGCTTCTCGCCGCGCGCCGCCGCGCCTGTGGAAGCGGACGCCGTCGTGCCCGACGCCGCCGCGCCCGCCCCGCAGGCAGACCGGAAGGACTCCGCGTGAGCCACGAAAGCCCCACCCGCCGCGACCTGCTCAAGCCCCTGCAGCTGCTGGGGATGGCGTTCGGCGCGGCCCTGTTCGCCGGTGTCGTGACGCTCGTCTCGATGGGCTTCTTCCAGCAGCGCACCGCCGGCGAGGCCTCGCGCGCCGTCGTCGTGGCCCTGGTGATCGCCGGCGTGAGCTTCATCGCCGTGCTGCTGATCGTGTCGCTGCTGCTGCTCGCCGTCGATCCTGCGCAGGTCACCAAGCAGATCGACAAGCCCGTCCTGCTGCCGGACGAGCCCGAGAAGCCCGCAGCCGGCGACGAGCCCGAGGCCGGCGACGAGCCCGGCGCCGCGGCATCCCCCGACGACACCGGTCGTTGAGCGGAGGGCGCTCCAGCGCCCGCAGACGAAACGCGCCTGACCTTGCGATGAGGTCAGGCGCGTTCCTTCCGGCGGGAGCCGGTCAGCCGAGTTCGTCGACCAGCTTCGAGGCGAGGCCGTCGTAGGTCGCGGGCGTGAGCGCCAGCAGGCGCTCCTTGGCGTCGTCGCCGATGTCGAGGCCGCGCACGAACTCCGCGAGCTCGGCGGCTCCGACGCGGCGGCCGCGCGTGAGGTCCTTGAGCAGCGCGTACGGGTCGCTGATCTGCGAGCGGCCCGCCGCGATCTCGGCGCGCACGACGGTCTGGATCGCCTCCGCGAGCACCTCCCAGTTGCCGTCGAGGTCGTCCAGCAGCACGCTCTCGGCCAGCGAGATCTCGCCGAGGCCGCGCTGCAGGTTGTCGAGCGCGAGGAGCGCGTGCCCGAAGGCGACGCCGATGTTGCGCTGCGTCGTCGAGTCGGTGAGGTCGCGCTGCAGGCGGCTCGTGACGAGCGTCTGCGACAGCGTCGCGAAGAGCCCGCCCGCGATCTCGAGGTTGGCCTCGGCGTTCTCGAAGCGGATCGGGTTGATCTTGTGCGGCATCGTCGACGAGCCGGTGGCACCGGCGACCGGGATCTGGGTGAAGTACCCGATCGAGATGTAGGTCCAGATGTCGGTCGCGAGGTTGTGCAGGATGCCGCCCGCGTGCCGTGCGCGGTCGTACAGCTCGACCTGCCAGTCGTGCGACTCGATCTGGGTCGTCAGGATGTTGAAGTCGAGTCCCAGGCCCTCGATGAACGAGCGCGACAGCTCGGGCCAGTCCACGTCCGGCGCGGCCGACAGGTGCGCGGACCACGTGCCGGTGGCGCCGGAGAACTTCGCGAGGTACTCGCCGCCCTCGATCTGGTCGGCGACGCGGTTCAGGCGCCACGCGAAGACGGCGAGCTCCTTGCCCATGGTCGAGGGCGTGGCCGGCTGGCCGTGGGTGCGCGACAGCATGGCGGCGTCACGGTGCTTCACCGCGAGCGCCGACAGGGTCGCCGTGACCGCGCGGAGCTTCGGCAGCCACACGCGCTCGACCGCGCGCCGGACCGTCAGCGCGTACGAGGTGGAGTTGATGTCCTCGCTCGTACACGCGAAGTGCGTGAGCTCGGCGACGGCGTCGAGGCCGAGCGACGACAGCCGGTCGCGCACGAGGTACTCGACGGCCTTCACGTCGTGGCGGGTGACCGCCTCCTTGTCGGCGAGCCAGTCGATCTCGGCCTGGCCGAAGTCCAGGTACAGGGCGCGGAGCTTCGTCTTGTCGTCGTCCGACAGCGGCGCCGTGCCGAACAGCGAGCGGTCGGTGAGGGCGATCAGCCATTCGACCTCGACCTCGACGCGGGCGCGGTTCAGCCCCGCCTCGGACAGGAACTCGCCGAGCTCGCCGACGGCGGCGCGGTAGCGGCCGTCGAGAGGGCTGAGCGGCTGCGGAGGAAGAGAGGTCACGGTGGCTCCCGTCGGTGTCGTCGAAGACGTCGCGGCACCCCCGGTCAGGACACCGGGCGGATCGCGGGTTCGAGTTGCCGGAAGAGCGACCGGCTCGCGCTTTCGATCATACCGAGCACCTCGTCGAACATTCCGGGGCCGGCATAGTACGGGTCGGGCACGTCCAGCGTGTGGGCCGACGCGTCGAACGACATCAGCAGCGCGATCTTGTCGGCGTCGGCCTCGTTGCGCGCCCAGCCGCGGAGGATCCGCTCATGGCTGCGGTCGAGGGCGACGACCAGGTCGCTGCGGGCGAAGTCGGTGTGCGTGAACTGTCGCGCCCGGTGGTGCGACCCGTCGTAGCCGGCACGCGCAAGGGCGTCGATGGTGCGCTGATCGGCGCGTTCGCCGACGTGCCAATCGCCCGTGCCGGCGCTCGTCGACGCGACGCGCGGACCGAGGCCGGCGGCATCCGCGAACCCCCGGAAGACCACGTCGGCCATGGGGGAACGGCAGATGTTGCCGGTGCACACGAACACGACACGGAAGGGTGCCACGTCGCCGGCGGTCATGCCTACCATTCTGGACCGACACGACACCGAACGTTAAGGAGTTCTCCTCTCAGGGTCTTTCGGGAGCGGATGCCGCTCCCCTAGCTTGTGACAGACGGGGAGGCGACCGGCCTGCCCGTTTCGCACGCGCGGTCCACCGACCGCCTGACGTCACGTGGAGGTCCTGTGTCCCATTCGCCCCGCAGACTCGTCGCCGCTCTCGCGGCTCTCGCACTCGGCGCCGCCGGCGCCGTCGCCGTCACCGCACCCGCGGCCGCGGCATCCGGCGATCTGCTCATCAGCGAGTACGTCGAAGGATCGTCCAACAACAAGGCGATCGAGATCTACAACCCGTCGACGACGGCCGTCGACCTCGCCGCCACCGGCTACAAGCTGCAGGTGTTCTCCAACGGCTCCGCCACGGCAGGCCAGACTGTCACGCTGACCGGGTCGATCGCGCCGAACGACGTCTTCGTCGTCGTGCAGAGCGCCGCCGCCGCCGGCCTGCTCGCGCTCGCCGACCAGACCACGACCGCGAGCCTGTACAACGGCAATGACGCCGTCGCGCTGGTCAAGGGCACCACGGTCGTCGACGTCTTCGGCCAGATCGGCGTCGACCCCGGTGCGGCGTGGGGTGCCGGTGACACCAGCACCCTGAACCACACACTTCGCCGCCTGCCTTCGATCGTCGTCGGAGACCCCGACGGATCGAACGCCTTCGACCCGTCGGTCGAATGGGCCGGCTTCCCCCAGGACACCTTCGACGGGCTCGGCACGCGCTGGGTGGACCCCGACCCCGACCCGGTCGCGGACTGCTCCGCCACGCCCGTGACGATCGGCTCGGTGCAGGGCTCCGGGGCGGCCACGCCCATCGCGGGCCAGAAGGTGCTCATCGCGGGCGTCGTCGTCGGCGACTTCCAGCAGGGCGGCTTCGACGGCTTCTACGTGCAGGACGCCGGTGACGGCGATCCGGCGACGTCCGACGGCATCTTCGTGTACGAGCCGGGCGGCATCGACGTCCAGGTCGGCCAGGCGGTGAGCGTCGCCGGGACCGCCAAGGAGTTCAGCGGTCTCACCGAGATCGACGCCGCCGACGTGAAGGTCTGCTTCAGCGGTGCCACCATCCCCGAGCCGACGGTCTTCAGCCTGCCGGCATCCGAGGCCCAGCGCGAAGCGCTCGAGGGCATGTACGTGACGCTCCCGCAGCAGCTGACGATCGGCGAGACGTTCGACTTCGGCCGGTTCGGCACGGTCACCCTCACCGATGGGCGGCAGGACTCGCCCACGGCGGTGGCCGAGCCCGGCACCGACGCGAACGCGGTGCTGGCCGCGAACGTCGCCGGCAGCATCATCCTCGACGACGGCCGCAGCACCCAGAACCCCGACCCGGCCATCCACCCGGACGGACAGGTGTTCAGCCTCGACCACTCGTTCCGCACCGGCGACCTGGTGCAGAACGCGACCGGCATCCTGGACTACCGCTTCGGCTGGAACGTGCAGCCCACGGAGGGTGCGGACTTCACCGTCGCGAATCCCCGGCCGGACGTGCCCGAGGTGGGCGGCGACGTGCGCATCTCGAGCTTCAACGTGCTGAACTACTTCACCTCGATCGACCCGACTCCCGAGAACTCGGCTGACGACAGCTACTACCGCGGCGCCGACACCACCGAGGAGTTCCAGCGTCAGCAGGCGAAGATCGTGTCGGCGCTCGCCGCGATCGACGCCGATGTGTTCGGCCTGCTCGAGATCGAGAACAACGACAAGGTGGCCGAGAACAACGTGCCGGCCGTGCAGGCGCTCGTCGACGCGCTCAACGCCGAGGTGGGTGCCGGCACCTATGCGGCGGTCCGCACCGGTGTGATCGGCACCGACGCGATCGCCACGGCGCTCATCTACAAGCCGGCGTCGGTCACCCCGGTGGGCGACTTCCAGCTGATGACGAGCGCCGTCGACCCGGCCTGGCTCGACAACCGCAACCGCCCGGGCCTGACGCAGCGCTTCGCGTCGACCGCCACCGGCGAGGAGTTCGTCGTGTCGGTGAACCACCTCAAGTCGAAGGGCTCGGCGTGCAGCGAGAGCCCCGACCTCGGCGACGGCCAGGGCAACTGCAGCGCGACCCGCACCGCGGCCGCGACGGCGCTCACGAAGTGGCTGAACGAGACCGTGGCACCCGACGGGCGCGCCGTCGTGATCGGCGACCTCAACTCGTACGACTACGAGGACTCGATCGACGCGTTCGTGAACGGCGGCTTCACCGACCTGGAGAAGCAGTTCGGCGGCGAGCACGCGTACTCGTACGTGTTCGACGGCCAGTCGGGGTACCTCGACTACGCGCTCGCACAGCCCGCGCTCGCCGCAGACGTGACGGGAGCGGCGGCGTGGCACATCAACGCCGACGAGCCGAGCCTCATCGACTACGACACGTCGTTCAAGCTGCCGGCGCAGGACGCGCTGTACGCGCCCGACCCGTACCGCTCGAGCGACCACGACCCCGTGATCGTGGGCCTGCAGCTCACGCCGCCGGACGTCACGCCGCCGACGATCGAGGTGACGGCCGACCGTGAGGTCATCATGCCGCCGAACGGCAAGACGACGTCGGTGAACTTCACGGTGGATGCCGCCGACGAGAGCGCCGGTGACGTCCAGGTCGCCCTGACCGACGTGACGGTGACCGGCGGCGGCTCGTGGACGCAGACCGGCGACCGCTCGGTCGACGTCAAGGCCGTGAACGGCGCCGTCTACCGCTTCACGTGGACGGCGACGGACGCGGCGGGCAACACCGCGACCGACACGGTCGCCGTGGCCGTCGGCAAGAAGGGTCAGAAGGCCCTGTGAGCCGGGCCGGGCTTCGCCCGGCCGCCCGCTGTGACGGAGGCGCCGCACCCGACCGGGGGGGGGGGGCGCCCGCCCAACCCGGGCGCCGACCCCGGGGGGGCCCAGGTTACCCGGCGG